>CAYROE010000019.1:0-19202 GCA_964425855.1 uncultured Desulfurococcales archaeon
AAAGCTAGGCCTGATCGACGAGCTCAGTGCGAAGGGAATCGATATAGATTATGTACGTATAGTTCCACACGAGAAGACAGGAACGGTTATAGTCATATTGGTACCCGGAAACTCTTCCCGAACAATAATAACCATACGCGGCGCCAATGAACTACTAGACGCCGACATAATTCCAAGAGAAAAACCAGATATTCTCCACTTCGCCAGTGTAAGACCCAGAATTATCTCGTCATATTGTAAAAGAAATAACAGTAATGGTGTGAGGATAACCTATGATCCTGGAGGGGAGGCTTACAGGGCTGGCTCGGAGGTAATTGATGTAATTTCGTGTGCTGAGACGATATTTTTGAACGAGAAAGAGCTAGATGCACTAATGAGGAGAGTTGGCGTAGATGATCCTCTAAGTTTATTGAAAAACAGGATACAGAGAATAATTATTAAACATGGCGCTGGAGGTGCTACCCTTATCTCGAGGGAGATCTTACTAACCGCGTCGCCTCCAAGGGTGGAAACAGTTGACGTAACAGGTGCAGGGGACGCTTTTGATGCAGCGTTCAATGCCTGGATACTTGAAACAGGGGACATTGTGGAGTCTTTGAAAGCGGCTGTTGCCGCAGGCGCCGCTAAAATAGTTCGGAGAGGTAGCAGTAATATGCCGTCTAGGAAGAGTATAGAGAGGTTAATGAGCTTGGTGAAAATAGAGAAGGTTTCAGGCGGTTTGGACAGTCTGTTTAGATAGTGCCTCTCTTAACTGTTTAACCTTTCTTTCTGGTAGAGGTATTTCGGCTTGTTCTGCGGCCTTTATTAGTTTGTTTAGGAATTCTATCGGAGCTAGTGCCTCTCTAGGGTTGTTTAGGTCTACTATGAAGACTTGGTTTTTGCCAGGATCGTAGAGTCTAACTATGTCGACTTGTTTGCCTTCGCGGGTGATCCGATATACGTCTAGTTGGAATAGTCCTAGCTCTCGTACTATGTCCTTATATATCGTGAAGATTTTCCTGCTGGTCATATCCTATCCACCCTACATCCGCTAGCCCGTCCCAGGGAGATATAAGAGTATTGTTAAATAATAAGTGGTGGGCGCGTATGAGAAAGATGAGAGTTACACTAGATATTGTTTCTTTCGTGGAAAGTGTGAGGATCTTGACTGGGAGACGATATATCTCGATTAAAGATGTATCAAGAATACTAGGCGTGGATGAGAGAACTGCGGGACGAATACTTTCCAAAGCGGTGAGCATAGGTATTGCTACAAGGGTCTCCAGAAGAACCGTTTTATTTGTTGATGACCCGTGGCCCGCATCTTGTTGTGCTGATGATAATAGTATTGATGAATAGTATAATTAGCCATAGAATGCTTGTAGCGATGTATAACTCTCTCCCTGTTCTGCTGTAAACGAATATGCCTAGGATAATAGAAATGATAATTATGATAAGGGATAAGACTCCCCATCTCCGTATCTTTTTCACATAAATACATTCTTGATCAGTACTACGACCATTAGTCGTTCTAGATGATCTTTCTCCCACTCACGACACCTTCCATACCTAGTTCTCTATAGATTAATCAAATTAAGAGTATAGCCCGCATACAAGGTCTGGGGATTAGGATGTCTGGAAGGTTATTTAGAGACGAGAAGGAGATCGAAAAAATAATACTGAGAGGCTTGGAGTATCTGGGAGAAATATCGTCGTTCACAGAACTCCTACAGTATTTGCCTCTTAATACAGATAGGAGAGTTGCTAGGAGAGTGTTTGCTTCTCTGGTTAAAAAAGGAATAATTGTGAGGAGGCCTGACTACGGGAAAAAACGATTAGTGTATAGTCTATCTTGATAGGTCTTTTAGTATATCCGTAATAATCTCTAATCCTTTCCATAATAGTTCTTCTTCTATTACTAGTGGAGGCGCTATTCTTATCGTTGAAACACCTGCGCCTATAACGAGAACTCCCTTCTTGAAACTCCTAGTTATTAGTTCGGCTAGTTCTTCTTTGGCTGGCGTCTTGGTATCTCTATCCTTAACGAGCTCGACGCCTATCATGAAGCCTTTTCCTCTGACGTCTCCTATGAGGCTGATTTCATTGGAGAGATCCTTGAAGTACTTGATTATTTCTTCTCCGAGCCTCGATACTTTGTCAAGTAGTTTTTCTTCTTTAATCACGTCGATAACCGCTGACATTGCTGCTAGCGCGACGGGGTTACCTCCAAACGTGGAGGCGTGGGATCCACCTGGAAGACTCATAACTTCTCTCCTACCGATTATTGCTCCTAATGGAAGTCCACCTGCAATGGCCTTTGCACTAGCTATAATATCGGGTTTTATTCCCCAGTGTTCGATAGCAAACCATCTACCTGTCCTGCCGAAACCTGCCTGAACCTCGTCATCAACGAGGAGGATGCCATGTTTGTCAGCTAGGCTTCTTAGCTTTGGGAAGAAGTTTTCTGGAGGAACCACATATCCGCCCTCTCCTTGAATAGGCTCAAATATGAATGCGGCTACTTCGTTCGGATCGACTAGCTTTCCAAGTATCCAGTCCTCTATGTATCCTATTACTTGCTCGCCGCACTCCTCAGGTGTCTCGGCCTTGAATGGGCATCTATAAGGGTATGGATATGGTACATGGATTATGTTTGGTACTAGTGGAGAGAAGTATCTGCGTTGGACTGGTTTACTCGAGGTGATGCTTAAAGCACCCATTGTTCTACCATGGAACGCTCCGAGGAAGCCTATTATATAGGGACGTTTGCCTTCGAAGTATCCTCTGGCGATTTTGAGCGATCCCTCGATTGTTTCAGCTCCACTATTTGCAAAGAATACTTTAGCAGGAGAGTTAGGAGCTATTCCAACGAGTTTTTCTGCTGCTATTACTGCTTCCTCGTAGTAGAAGTCTGTTAGACTAAAGTGGATAAGCTTCTCGGCTTGTCGTTTAATTGCCTCTACGATCTTAGGATGTGTGTGACCTACGTTGCCTACTGCAAGGCCGCTGTTCATATCTATGTAGAGGTTTCCGTCGACGTCTTCTACAATCGCGCCTTTCGCGGTCTTGACAACAAGTGGATACCAGCGGACGAATGACTGCATGAGTAGTTCGTGGTCTCTTTCAACGATTTCTTTAGCTTTGGGTCCTGGAGGCTCGACTCTGATTAATGGAACACTTGTTTTTCTGGACACTGGGATCACCTCTTTAAGTTGAATGGTGATCTCCTATAAATTTAGGGGATCATGTTGGAGAAAACCTGTGAGGGCTTAGAACTCGTAGAGAAGAAAATCATTAACGGAATCACATCATTCAAGTTCAGGATAGAAGGAACACATATCTACATTAATGTCTGGGCCGAGAACGTCGAGGAAGCGGTAAAAATAGCTTCTAGTAAAGCTGGAAGACTTGTTAAGTGCTAATAGTAATGGAGTCTACTTGATCACTATATTGTCTCCTCCAAGAATATATCTCTCGCCTGTCATAGTCTTCTCTCTTTTCCAGATTGGCACCTCGCTTTTTACTCTCTCTATAAACTCTATAAGAGCCGGAAATACGTCCCTTCTACTTATACCGCTAACGCCGAGTATGAGAGTCACGTCACCCGGTAAACGTTTTCCTGTATAGTGTATTCCTGCTACCCGCCTCACTCCTTTTTTCCTAGCGATATCTCTAGCAATTTTCTCGAAGAACTTAGTAGTTATCTCTCCTGCATCCTCGTACTCCAAGTATTCTACTTTTTCACCCTTGTTTAGTCCTCTCACAGTTCCTATGAATAGTAGGGTAGCTCCTGTATCGTCTTCAAGATCTCTAGTTAGAAAAGAGAGCACTTCCTGTATCATATTATCCTGATCGTCATTAGGAGATGCAAGTTTAACCATTATATTTGAGCCTCCGGCTGGAGGAGGCATCACATGGACTAAGCTTGTACGGATTAAGTCTTCATCCCCTAGTCTATGTCCTTCTTCATCTACTACTATTAATTCCAGATCGGTTTCGCTAAGGAGCTTCTCTAACCCCGGAATAACGTCTGTTAGAATCCGCAAAAGCGATGAAACTCTATTATCTTCTAAGTCTATGAATACTGTATCCTTACCAGCCAACCTTCTCAAAATACTATAGAGTTTTACTTCTATACGGGCCACGCTACTAACACCTACGACAGCATAGCATTATAATACTATACCTATAGCCATAGTAAAATACTTGAATATATTAGTGGTGTGCGTTCACGACTAGATTACTTTCTTCGATCTCTCTTTCTTTATTTGTAGTGCCTCGGAAAGTTCTCTTGTAAGTTCCCGGAGAGCAGGTCTTGCACAGTCATTATCGAGTCGTTCGAGCAGTAGTTTAAGGAACTTTGCGGCACACCTGCTACTATGAAACGTTAGAGTAAAGCCTGACTTCTCTAGGACGATCCCTTGACCCTCTGGGAATGGTCTCCCACATATCATACACTCGTAATATTTTTTGCTTGGCATCTCTTTATCCACCTTCTAGTTGAATGTATAGGCGGTAGAATTAATAAGATCCGAATACGCTATATGATCAGGTAATACGTGGTTGGCTATGATATACTCTCACCAGACGGGATAGAGCAAAGAGCCAAGGTAAAACGCGGTGCATGTAATATGATGGTGGCGAAGAAGGCTATAGACATGCTGGATCTAGAGATAAAAAAGATAATTGAGAAAAGAGGCTGGACCAGCCTCACACCTATACAGGAAAAAGCAATTCCAGAGATATTAGCGGGTAATAACGTACTCATAATGGCTCCAACGGGAGAAGGAAAGACGGAAGCCGCCCTCTTACCTGTATTATCTATAATGAAGAGAGAAGGTGCAAAACCAATCTCTATGATCTATGTTACCCCGATGAAGGCTCTCATAAACGATCTCTATCACAGGATAAGCTGGTGGGCGGATCAGCTAGGACTAGTTGTAGCAAGAAAACACGGAGACACAAGTAGCATCGAAAGAAGCCGTCGACTAAAACAAGTACCACATATCCTTATAATTACACCGGAGAGCCTCGAAATAGATCTAGACTGGGCTCATAGGATACGTAAATATTATAAAAATCTACGCTGGGTCGTTGTAGATGAGGCCCACGAACTGCTTAGCGGGAAGCGTGGGGCCCAGTTCATTATTCAACTAGAAAGACTAGCGAAACTAGCGGGCAGGGATATCCAGAGAATAGCGTTATCCGCGACGATAGGAAACCCTACGAAGGCACTCGAGTTATTATCTGGCAGTAGTAGACGTCCAAAGAAAATAGTCAGATCCGAGAGCAATAAACGCCCCGAACTAAGAATAGTATACGTAAAGGATACGTCAGGAGATATCTGGCTAGAAGCATCTAACAAGATCCTAGAAGAAATAGAAAAGCCAAGCCTAATATTCGTAAACAGCAGGTATGTCGCGGAAAGGATCAAGGATGCATTAGAAAAATTAGGAGCAGACGATGTGTACGTTCATCACTCAAGTGTATCCACCGAGCTAAGATTAGAAGCAGAGAGCAAGCTAAGACAGGGGGAACTCTCAGCAGTTGTATGTACAAAGACTCTGGAAGTAGGAATCGACGTAGGAAAAATAAAGAGAGTCATACAAATAAAGGCTCCAGGAAGAGTATCAAGCCTTCTCCAAAGAATAGGACGAAGCGGCCATAGAATTGGAGAGAACCCCAAGGGAACAATCATAGCACTTGGAGAGCAGGACCTAATAGAGTCTGTTGCAACAGGGATAATGGCGGTAAAAGGAGCCCTCGAAGACACCGTTATATCAAGAGTCCCACTAGATGTAATCGCCAAAGAGATACAAGGAATATTACTCGAGCGAGGAGAAGCCTCGAAAGAGGAGCTCTACCAGATGATAGTATCACATCCCAAAATCAATATATCGCCGAACGAATATGAGGAACTAATAAATTATCTAATGAGCCAAGGAATGATAAGAGAAAAAGAAAACGGCAAGCTACGACTAGGATCAACATTCTATAAGATATGGAAGTTCAGAGGAGACTCTTACACAAGAGCATGGTGGTCAAAGGATTTCTCCGAGTTCTTCTCAACTATAAGCGATAGAGACTCCTTCGTCGTAAGACATAGAGATAAAACGATTGGCTACATCGACTCTATATTCGTCTATAAGCATCTACGAACAGGAGACACTATACGCTTAGCAGGTAAGGCATGGTACGTTAAACGAATAGACGAGAACTTGGCCAAGATCGAGGTAGAACCTGCAAGCGATCATGGAGAAGTCCCATTATGGAGGGGCGAAGGCCCGAAACGGGCTAGAGAACTAGCAAAAACAATGATAGAAATACTATCCGGAAAACAAGGCATAGAAGACATCGAGCTAGATCCGTCAGCTAAAAGAGTTATCAAGAAATGGATAAACTACTATAGTAGCAAGCTAGGAATAGAAAACCTTGAATCAAGCGTAATCTATGAGACCTATGGTAGAGAAAAAATAATAACAGCTCCACTAGGATCAGGAGCCTCGGAGACCCTAGCACTAATTGTAACTCACATCGCATCGCGCGAGGTCGGACTCAATGTATATTACAGGTCGATGTTTATGGGATTCAGCGTGTCAATAGGCGAATTAAACCCGATAGACATCCTCATGGAGATAGACCTAGACGAATTCGATGAAATACTCGACGCAGCTCTTGAAAAGAGCCCATATCTATACCAGACCATCCGTGACATACAATTATCATTCGGAAAAATAGGCTCTACCGACCCAGAAGAAGACGAACTATTATATAGAGAAGCAAAACTCCAGATCCTTGAAAACTATCTAGACATCGATAGCGCCAAAGAATTTATCAGAAAACTACAAAGCGGCGAACTAGAGGTAAGGACACCCTATGTGTCGGGAATAACTCCAATAGCTAAACAAATCCTATTAGCTCCACCCATCAAACCGTGGATACCGGATCTTGCCGGCAGAATAGCAAGACTCTTAGAAGGATCAGCATTCACAATATTCGAACTCACGGATATACTCGACTTGTCGGAAAAGACAGTAGAGTCAAAGATCAAAGACATGAGAAAACAAGAGTACGGCGAGAAGAGAGTTGTAGGATTCATAGACATAGACGAAGACGAGTGGAGGTGGACCCTATATAAATCATTAGAAGAGGTCGTGAACTCAGAAGAGTTCGAGAATAGTTTCAAGCCATCGAGACTAGATGAGCCAATGAGAGTATACGTGAAGAATGATCAAGGCCACCGAGTCCGAGAGATAATAGTTACTCCCAGACTGCTCCTGGAAAACTGGGAAAGATTGGAGGAAGTGCTCCCACAGAACATCTATTACGTAAGAGTAATATCAGCCTACGGATATGGTGGAAGAGACGATATATCAGTCACACACTATCATGTCCCGTTAAAAGCGCTTCGATACCTACTATTAAACGCAGCCGCATATCTTCAAAGTAAAAACGCAGGGTACTACTGGTAATGTATGGTGGGGAGCAGGTTGGAGAGTTCAACACAGATATATATCAATACCCTATTAACAGAAATTGACGATATTTATACTGCCCTGTCATATTCACAATACTTGTCACGAAATGATCCAGAATGGAGAGTGGTTAACGAGAGAATTTCGGAGTTAGTCAGCAAAATTGAACAAATATACATAACGTTTAGTTCAACTGGAGTTACACTACCGAGGAAACTCAGGTTATTAGTTAAAGATCTAGCTAGAAATGTTAAGAACGGAGACCTTTATTCGACGGGAATTGTTTTACGAAAATTAGAGGAACTAGTCGAGAAAACGTATTCTTTAAGCAAAGGAGTTAATCGATTCATAATTAATGGTAGATTCCTTCTTTCCTCATCCCTCGCAATACTGACAGCTGTTCTCCTATATTCTACACGATCAACTATTGAAATCTTATTTTTAGTGATTGTACTTGGCCTTCTATTATCATCGCTCCTCCTTCTAAAGACTAGATTCTATATGTATATAGTGTCAGTTGCATTCCTAGTAGAAGCTTCTCTGCTTTTATTTGCTAGGTATGGAGAAAAGTATGGTATATTGTATGATGGAGTACTTGTCCTCTTAGTATTATTGTTCTTAGTGGGGCAAGTCGAATCGATAATGATAGCCAAGGATCTGAGGAAGACTGTTGATGGAACAACCTAGTAGAAATGGAATTTGTTTTGAGCTAGAAGTAATTGTTGCTAGTTAAAGATTTACATATTTAAATATTAATGTTAAGACGATAACAATAAACACATAGGAAAACAATCGGCGAAGGAGGTGGAACAAACATGAAGTTTGGAGACATAATATACACTCCCGAGGAAGCACCCCAACAAGCAATCTCAAAAGCCGAGACTCATACTCCAAAAATCGAGTCACCCGAAAAGGTAAAGAAAGGAGAACCGTTCAAAGTAAGAATCACAGTTGGTCCCCACGAGATGAAGCCGCATCACTCGATCAGATACGTAGAAGTATGGTTCTATGAAGAAGGCAGAGCCTTTAACCCAGTAAGAGTGGCAAAAATAGAATTCGAGCCCGGATACACAGTTGCAGAGGCCGAACTAACACTAACGCTCGAAAAAAGCGGAACCCTATATGCGATAAGCTATTGTAACCTCCACGGCCTATGGGAGGCAAGAAAAACTATACAAGTAGAGTGACCAAAATCTCCCTCCTAACTCTAGCAGTTCCTAGTATTAATCCTCACGTTATTTTTACCTCGTGTCTATCCTCGACATATCCTAAAGGATAGAGAACGGCATTATGAAATGTCATTATTGTTATCGTGGTATTACTGGGCCTGTACACTACTTATACTAAATCAACCGATAAGCGTAGCCACTGGAGTACACTAATGCTCTACTAAGACTTATCGTTAAGCATCCGGTGGGGGCTATGCATGGAATAGAACCTGTACTAGACAAGATGTGTCCGAACTGTGGAGGACCAATATCTGCTGAGAGGCTTGAGAGAGGACTGCCATGTAAAAGATGCCTACCAAGCGATAACTACTATACAGTCGAGGAGATAGGAAAAGCACTAGAGGTTCGGGGAACACTCCTTAATTATGCCTGGGTCTATGCATTAGAGAAGGAGTACGAGAAATTCCGGAGATTCTTCGCGAAAAAAACAAAATCCGAGCTCTGGAGTGCCCAGAAGAGCTGGGCGAAGAGACTCTTGTTACTCGATAGTATGGCTATTATAGCCCCCACCGGAGTTGGTAAAACAACCCTCCTAAGCGTTTATGCTGTATACAGGGCAGAACTACAAGGATGGAAAGTATTATATCTTGTCCCCACTCAGAACCTGGTTGCACAAACAGCCTCAAAGATAATGAACATGGCAGGTAACGATATAGTCGTATACTATACTGGGTCGATGAGCAAGAAGCTTCGCGAAGAGGCTCTGAATAGAATCGCCAATGGAGAATACCAGATACTTGTCGCGACAACAAGCTTTCTTCAAAGAAACTTTGACCTCCTAGAGAAGAGCGCACCCTTTAACTTGATAATCGTGGACGACGTGGATAGTCTTCTAAGAAGCGGTAAGAACGTCGACAGAGTCCTCAAGTTAATGGGCTATAAGGAAGACCACATACAGACAGCCGAAAAACTCGTCAGGACAAAACTAAAATTCTATCAGGCACTTTCAGCAGGACAAGAGAAAAAGATAGACGAACTACAGCGTGAAATAGCGGAGCTCGAGGGAGAGCTTAGGCTCTTCGAAGATATACCTATGAGTCAGCTAGTAATCGCCTCTGCCACCGGACGGCCGAGGGGAATTAAACACCTATTATTCAAGGAGCTACTTGGCTTCGAGGTAGGCGGTGGAAGCGATTATATGAGGAGCGTGGACGATACCTATCTCGTTACAACGGACCTAGCTAAGGACCTAATAAGAATAGTGAAAACCCTTGGAAGAGGAGGTGTAGTATTCGTCTCACAGCTTCACGGGAAACCTCTGGCTAAACTCCTAGTCGAGAAACTCAAGGGTGCAGGTATCAAAGTTGAGCTAGCATTAGCAGGAACTCGAAGAGCTGTTAGCAAGCTGGCCTCAGGAGAAGCCGATGTAATAGTAGGAGTGGCGTCAAGGTATGGCGTGATAGTGAGAGGGCTTGATCTCCCTGAAATTATCAAGTATGCGGTATTCATAGAGATACCGGCCAGAAGAATATCATTAGAGGACGCACTATCCAGCGCAAAGCGCCAACTCGCACTACTATTCTATATCAATGATAAAGGTGGAGAAAAAGCCCAAGATTACATAAAGAAAATAACAAGACTCCTCGATAAAATACCGGATCCGAGAATAGTCGCGCTAGCCTATAACAACAAAATAGATGCAGAGGGTTTACTGCTCGAATTAGTCGAAGCTATGAGAGAATCAGCACAATACATCAAAGAATGGTTCGAATCAAGCCTTGCAGTAGGGGAAAGAGTAAGGCTTGGAGGCATACTTGTAGAAAAGGATCAAACGGGAACATACTTAATCACACCGGATGCCCCAACATACATACAGGCAAGTGGAAGAACTAGCAGGCTATACAAAGGAGTAATGACTCACGGCCTAAGCATAGTCTTAACAAAAGATAGACAATATGTAGAGGCCCTAGAGGAAAGGCTAAAGTGGTATACAAGCAGTATATTCAAAGATTTCAGTAGTCTAGATATTAACCATGTATTAACAAAAATAGCAGAGAGTAGACTAGGGAAAGGAAAGAAGATAAATGTAAAGACAGTCCTCCTAGTAGTGGAGTCTCCAACAAAAGCACGAACTATAGCGTGGTTCTGGGGAAGACCCTCCAAGAGGAGATTCGGCCGTTTAACAGTCTACGAGACAAGCACGGTGGATCCCGACACGGGAATAGTGTATCTATTAATGGTCACGGCCACACGAGGACACTTCCTAGAATTAGCAGTCGATGTAGGAGACTCGCTATACGGTGTAAAGTACGAAGATGGAGTCTACAAGCCCATATATAAGACAATAAAAAGATGCCTCGAATGCGGATACACATTTGCAGCAGACGGTGCCTGTCCTAGATGTGGAAGCTATGCAGTTTACTCGGCAGCCTCTATAGTTGACACGCTCAGGAAGCTCTCGCTGGAGGTCGACGAGATAATCATAGCTACGGATCCTGACAGAGAAGGAGAAAAGATTGCATGGGATGTTTACCTCGTCCTTAAGCCCTTTAATCCTAACATAAGGAGGGGAAGATTCCACGAAGTTACAAGAGATGCAATAATAGAAGCGCTACGCGGGGCAACAAGCATAGACAACAGACTAGTCTATTCTCAGATAGTTAGGAGGATCGAGGATAGATGGATAGGTTTCACTCTAAGTAAACATTTATGGAGTAAGTATAATAAGAGATGGCTGGGAGCCGGAAGAGTACAGACACCTGTTCTAGGCTGGATAGTGTCTAGATACGAGGAATGGAAGCAGAACAAGGGATATCTCCTAGTCTACAACTATCCAGCCACAGGCGAGAGAATATATCTCTTCGTAAAAGAAAAAGATACGGTAAAAGAGTTATCAAAGGATGTCGAGGCCAGGATATCTAGCTTCCAGGAGTGGATAGAAGAAGTCAATCCTGCTCCACCATATACTACTGATACCTTACTCTATGATGCGTCACTAAAGTTAGGCTACAGCACAAGCTTCACAATGAAGCTCGCACAAGAACTATTCGAGGCTGGACTCATAACATATCATAGAACAGACAGCACAAGAATATCCGCCAACGGTATGGGAATAGCGAAATCATACCTTGAAAAGAGAGGCCTAGCAGAACACTACTATCCGAGGAGCTGGGGAGAAGGAGGAGCCCACGAAGCAATAAGACCCACAAAACCACTCGACGTAGAAGAACTACAACGCCTCGTACTAGAAGGAACTCTAAAGATCCAAATAAAGCTGACACGAGCACATCTAAAACTATACGACCTAATATTTAAGAGATTCATAGCAAGCCAAATGAAGCCGTCAAAAGCCATGAAAGCAAGCATAGAACTCGAATTTCCACAGAACGTAGTGTCGGTTTACGAAGGAATAATTGACTATGAACAACAGGGACACTACCTTGTGAACCCACCTAGGACAAAAAAATGGATAAAGGAAGCATCAGCAAAAGGCACAATCGCGTTAACATTTATGAAGAAAGTTAGAACCAGTTCAATACGCCTATTCAAGACAGGAGACCTAGTCAGACTAATGAAGGAAAAGAAAATAGGTAGACCGAGTACTTATGCTAAGGTGATAGAATCGAACAGGAGACACGGATACATTATAATAAGTAAAAAAGCACAATACGTTGTACCAACGAAGACCGGTATAACAGTCTTCAAATATCTTAACGAGAACTTCCCAGTATTCGTGTCAGAGGAAACCAGCAGAGAGCTCGAAGAAATACTCGATAAAATCGAATCGGGCATAATGAACCCTGTAGAGGCAATAAATGACCTTGCGATAAAGCTAGCAAGCGTACTTCCAGAAAGCCAGCTAGCAGTACTCGTGGACGAGGCCGGAATCAATAAAGGCATTGCATACGGCATCGATTGATTAATTATGAAAGGAACACTAGACTCCATACTCCAGGGTAATCTCTAAAAAGGTATATCTCTCCCCCATTCTCCTCTTACTACCAATCCTCCAATCGACAATCCTGACCCCATCACCTATCCTATCTTTAATCAATGAGACTATATTAGCTAATTTACAGATATTATCACCTACAGCGTAGAGTGCGATCCTCCTATAACCCTTGTTAAACTCAGCAATTATCTCTAGCACATAGTCGGTAACGGGGATACCCTTCACGATTGTTATCTTCCTCTCCGCTTTCACCATACACACACCCGGCAAACCATATGATATAGCACGAGAGTAATTATTGAGTATACTCTAAGAGGGCCTCAGATTCCGGCGCAATCCGCATAGTGTCCCGCATCGGTGACGAGGTTGATCTTCACCGGCCCATATAATGAATAGAACTAGTTGACGGCATTAAATTATCTAGCTAGTAACCGTTATAATTGTGATCTCAGTATATCAAAATAATATTGTTGTATTAGGTATATCCGGAATGGTTAATAGAGGTCCTCGGAGGATAAATTATCATATTCACCCGGTCCTCTGTGTAGAGTATCACGTTCTCCTGGACAGCCTTCTCCTATCCTAATCGGTTTGCCTATTGATGATAGCAGAACAACTCTGCTGCTTCGACTTTCGCCATATATTGGATACCCGGTCAACTCCGAGAGTTTCTGGGCGAATTGTCGTACGTCGTCCATGGACGGCATATTCATTCTTGTCAGTCTCTCTCTGCTAGCTCCTACCCACATATAGGCCTTTATTTCAACGTATGTGGGTTGCGATCTTTCGACTAGTTTTGCGAATCCTCTGATTGCCTCTTCCGTGTCGTTCCAGCCCTTTACATGTGTTATCCTGATAACGGTTGGAGACGAGAATGAAGGAAGCATATCTAATGTTTCTAATGTTAGTTCCCATGCTCTAGGGACGAGTGGTTTATTGAATTCGCTATAGCTCTTCTTGTCCCAGGACTCGAGGCTTATGTATAGCTGGGAGGGCTCCTCGTCAAGGTTAGCTAGTATATCTGGTCTTACTCCCCTAGTCACTATGAATGTTGACATGCCACGCTTGTGGATTTCTCTTATTAGATCGCTCAATAAGGGATACAATGTTGGTTCGCCTGTTAGACTCATTGTGACATGAGCGGGATTCATAGCCTCCTCTACCATTCGAGGATCAGCTCTCGGATGACCATAGTAACCGCTTATTATGCGTCTGTGTGCTTCGATTATACCTTCAGCGATAAGCTCTGGTGGATCGTAGAAAGGCATCTGTGTCTCGTCCACATCAATGCCGAGATCCTGGGGCCTGATCCTCCAACAGTGGAGACAAGCGTTCCAACACCAGAACGCCGTAGGACTCATTTGTATATCTCTATGACTCTCTATGCCATAAAACTTACACTTGTAGCAGAATCTTCCTTCAACTATCGCTGTATGCGTCCAGTAACACTTCTTAACGACTGTATGTCGACCGACGAAATGATATTTTTGTCTTATCATGATCTCTGCTAGGGGCCTAAACTTCTCCGGTATTCTAGCCAGCATCTCCTGGGCATATCTTGATAGCTGTTTTGTCACTTTGCCCACCAGTATCCGGATAGAGTGATTGTTTAAGAGAAGGAAAATAACTAGTCGTTTATATCGTAGTTTACTATATAAAGCTACTTCTTCGATTCCTGCCTATAGGGCTTGTAGAGTCCTTTCTCGGCTAGATAGTTGTAGGCGGAGTATGCTGCGACAGCTCCCATTGCGGAGGCGGTAACGACCTGCCGGAATCCTGGCCACATCGAGGTACAGTCTCCTGCTGCAAAGACTCCGGGTATGTTTGTTCTCATCCACTCGTCAACCTTAATGTACCCCGACTCATCTGTCTTCAAGCCTAATTCGTGGTACCAGTCTTTTGGCGGTTCAAACCCTATCTCGATGAAGATCCCATCGACCTTTAGCTCCTTAATCTCGCCTGTTAACTTGTTCTGGATAATAACGCTACGTACCTGGGTGTCTCCCTTTATCTCCTTTACGATGCTATTTAATATGAATTCTATGTTTGGTATCTTCTTGGCTTCTTCTACAAAGAATGGTTTAGCCCTGAATTGATCCCTTCTATGGACAAGATAGACTTTCTTTACATAACCGCTCAGGAGGATTGCACCTTCGAATGCAGCGTCTCCTCCTCCAACGACTACTACTGCGTCTTTTCCTTTATAGAGAGGGGCGTCACACACGCTACAATAGCTTACGCCCCGTCCCGCGAACTCTTTTTCGCCGGGAACATTTAGTTTTCTCCGTTTCGAGCCAACCGCCATAATGATCGTCTTGGCATATACTTCTAGTCCTCTCGAACCGGTTATCTTGAACTCTTTATCGCTGACCCTCTCAAATTTTGTAACTCTTACTCTCTCGACAATGGTCGGATGAAACATTTGTGCGTGTGATTGGAAGCTACGGACAAGTGCCGAGGCCTGAATCTTTTTGAGTCCAGGATAGTCGTCTACCCAATCGGTAAGATTTAGTTGACCCCCTATCTCTTCGGCTATCACTATCGTCTTCATCAAGAATCTACTAGTATAGATTGCTGCTGACAGGCCAGCCGGTCCTCCTCCTATTATAGCTACGTCATAGTGTTCTCCTCTTGGAATCTTACCGAATGCTTTTCCTATTCTTAGAGCCATACTCCTCTACCTCCATGGCTTCAAATAGCGTTACCTAGAGATAAAGACTCTTTATATAAAGCATAATCAGCGGAGTTAGACAGGGAACCGGTGACTTAATGAGATGCCAAGGATAGACTATGGATGGCTAGCTATCGATATATCAGCTATATTACGGTTGTCACGGGAAGACCGTAAGAGCCTAATAGTCAGTTTGCTAGGAATCGACCAGTTATATCTAGTAACCGAGCCTTCTCCTGTCTATGTTAAGGGTCCACGAGGATCAACTAGAGTATTGCTGGGTATAGGCAGTCTAGTAATGTCTCCTGATTCAAACGAATTGGTCCAGGAAATTAAAGGACTGAGACTACTTACATTGGCAAGGCCGGAATGGGTAACCTCATGTAGAGTCACGGGATCTCAATATATAGAATACGAGTTTAAGCCTGGTAATGGGGAATTAGTGGAGGAAAAAGTATATCCTCTAGACATTCGGAATCCATTAGGACTCTCTTTAAGCGGAAAACATGTATTGATTTCTCATAACCCGATAGTGGATGAAGTAGTCCCCATAGCAGTTACCGAAACAGGTAGGATTGTAGTTGGCTACTCAAACTCCGAGTCAAAGGATAAGATAATCATATTTGGCCGCGGCGGAGAGGCCGTAGAGATGCTTGAATATTTAGTCCCTATATACTCTAGATGTGATAATAGGAGGCTATGAGGACTGCTACCCTACACTGATAATAATCAAACCTGTGTTTGGGAGTGACGAGCACCGACCTATCCGAGCCTCTCCCATTTATATAATGGGGGACAGAGAGAAATGATACATAAACTCAACAAAAGAGAATTAGCGGCCTATACATTACTCAGCAAGTACAAAATGTTAAATTATGGAGACGCAATAGACCTTCTAGCATCCGAACTCATAATGACCAAACGGACTGCTTCAAACATATTGCGTAGGCTAAAGAGACTTGGCCTTATAAGAGTGAAAATAGAGGATACAAGGATAATTGTAGAAGCCGAAGATATATGGAGAATCCTTGACGATATGCTTGAAAAATACAAGGCAGAACGGCATAGGAAGGCTCATGCCCTAGCGAAGAAAAATATCTCATAGACGTTTAGGCGGCCCGTCGCAAGCCTGGTTACACAGCATGTCCCTCCCTAGGAGGGAGGGTCTTAGGCCTTACACGGTTCTTCATCCGGGCCAATAGAAATACCGTGTAACCACGAAGGATATTTGTTGATAATATTGTTGCGCGGGGTCAGGACTTAAAGGTCACATCATGACTTATACTCAGAGAGTACAGCCGTCCTCATCCCCTGTATAGTGACAGATCGGTAATCTACATAGCTCTTTTGCCAGTGACAAAAGAGTATTCGCGATTATTCAATACAAAATCGAAGCTATACAGGATATATAGTCTATTATGTTAATATTCAATTTTAATTCCCAAACCCTCACTCATCCATACGGGTAATAGCATTGAAGCTGTTCGAGTACGAGGCAAAAGAAATACTCAAAAAATATGGAGTAAAGGTTCCCAAGTCAGTCCTCGTTAAGAAAGAAGAAGACCCAATAGAGAAAATGAAACAGGCAGGCCTAGAACCACCAGTAGTAGTGAAAAGCCAGGTACTTGTAGCTGGAAGAGGTAAGGCTGGCGGCATCAAGATGGCCAAAACCTGGGACGATGTCAAAAGACTCGTAGACGAACTATTCGATAAACCAATAAAAGGCATAAAACCAAGACTCCTACTAATCGAGGAAGCCATTCCTCACGAAGTAGAGCTATATGTTGGAATGGTAATTGACAGGAGCGAGAGAAAACCAGTAATTCTAGCAAGCAAGTATGGCGGAATGGATATCGAGGAAATAGCGAGAGAAAAACCCGAGAGCATTATTAGAGTACACGTAGATCCTTTCATAGGACTAAAAGGATACCAGGCTAGGCTAATAGGTAAGAAAATAGGGCTTACAGGTAAAGCACTATCGAACTTCGCAAAATTCCTAACAGCACTATACAACATGTTCATGGACTACGACGGAGAACTAGCAGAATCCAACCCACTTGCACTGGTCGGAGACGAGGTTATCCCTCTAGATGCTAGACTCATAGTAGACGATAACGCATTATACAGGCACCCAGAATTAGCAAAGGAAATACTAGAGGAGAGCGGAGAATACACGGAATGGGAGATAAAGGCGAGAAAGAAGGGACTAGCCTTCGTAGAACTAGACGGTGACATAGGAATAATAGGGAACGGAGCAGGACTAACAATGACAACAATGGATCTAGTATACGAGTTCGGAGGCAAACCAGCAAACTTCCTAGACATAGGAGGCGGAGCAAGCGCTGAACTAGTAAAGACCGCCGTAAGCTTCCTTGTAGAATTCCCGAAGACGAAGAAGATATTCATGAATATATTCGGTGGAATAACAAGATGTGACGAAGTAGCAAAGGGCATAGTAAAAGCATTAGAGGATCTAGGAAAGCTAGAAAAACCACTAGTAGTGAGACTGGCAGGAACAAACGAGGAGGAGGGAAGAGAGATCCTAAAGAAACATGGCATCGAAGCATTTGTTGACCCTATAGAGGCGGTTAAACGCCTCATGGAGCTCTAGACGGGAGGTGGGAAAAATGGCGATACTATTAGATGAGAAGACAAAAGTAATCGTTCAAGGTATAACCGGTAGGGAAGGCTCATTCCATACAAAGCTAATGCTAGACTATGGTACAAAAATAGTAGCAGGAGTAACACCGGGTAAAGGCGGACAAGAAGTCCATGGAGTACCAGTATATGACACAATGGAAGAAGCAGTAAAAGAGCACCCTGACGCAACAGCATCAATAATATTCGTACCAGCCAGATTCGCTGCCGACGCCGTATATGAGGCAGTAGATGCAGGAATGAAACTAGTAGTAGTCATAACAGAGCACATACCGGTTCATGAATCGCTCAAGTTCATAAACTATGCTAAACAAAAGGGTACAACAGTCATAGGGCCAAACTGTCCGGGACTCATCAGTCCAGGAAAAGCTAAACTAGGCATAATGCCTGGACACGTATTCAAGGAGGGTCCAATAGGAATCATATCAAGAAGCGGCACACTAACCTATGAGATAGGATACGCTCTAAGTAAACAAGACATGGGACAGAGTACAGTTATAGGAATAGGAGGAGACCCTGTCATCGGAACATCGTTCACAGAGGCAATGGAGCTCTTCGAGAAGGATCCAGAGACAGAGGCCCTCGTACTAGTAGGAGAGATAGGCGGAGACATGGAAGAGAGAGCAGCACAGATGATCAAGGAGGGCAGATTCACTAAGCCGGTAGTAGCATTTATCGCGGGCAGAACAGCGCCTCCCGGAAAGAGAATGGGCCACGCGGGAGCGATAATAATGATGGGTACCGGCACATACCAGGGCAAGGTCAAAGCACTCGAAGAGGCTGGCGTAAAAGTCGCAAAGACTCCATTCGAAATACCAGAACTCCTAAGACAAGCACTTAAGAAGTAAGATACCCGGAGAGAATAGTGTATCTATAAGCCACCTAGCCTCCTCCTTTTTCTACTCTGATACTCCTCACTGGTACCTGCAACTATTATCTCGTAGAGAACTGCTTGTTTGCCATCCTTTGGGCGAAGGAGTCTGCCGAGCCTCTGAATAAACTGTCTTGGAGATCCTGTCCCCGATACGAACACTCCGACATTTGCATCAGGGATATCAAGTCCTTCGTCGCCCACGGTAGTAACTACCATGACCCCGCTGTCCAGTTGTTTAAAGGTCTCCAATATAAGTGCTCGCTTCTTTTTGTCTAATCCACCATGTAGGAGGAATCCATTGACTCTGCGAGCTATTTCCTCGGCCTGCTTCTTATATTGTGTAAATACAATTATTTTAGATCCCTTTTTCAGCTCTTGTCTTATTATTTCTTCTGCCTTGCGCAGCTTTGCTTCACTATATTGA
>CAYROE010000020.1:0-18143 GCA_964425855.1 uncultured Desulfurococcales archaeon
CATTAAACAGGTGTGAGGCTGAAAAGATGATAGATGAAACAAAGGTATCAAAAGTACTCCGGGGATACAGAGGGTTTAGGGCAGATATTGATTCTCTGATAGATTTAGTGTACAGGGTCTCAGAGCTTCTCAATAGAAAAAACATATTGGAGCTTGACCTAAACCCGATTATTGTTAATAGAGATGGGGCTTATGCGGTAGACGTAAGAATAGTAAGATGTAATGGTTAGATGAGAAAGATTATAAGGCTATATTAGCTGGTTAATTTTTCTTCAGCCCACTTTTTGCCTCTTTTGAACACTTCAATGTTTTTCTCGGGTTTCTTTAGGTTCGTTCTAATAGCGTCTATGATGGCTTCTTCTTTAATATATTCTTTTAGTATACTGGTTTGATATGATGCTCCTAACAGGAATATATTTGCTCCAAGGGGGTTTCCTGCTTTCTTTGCCTCATTGACTGCTGGTACGACGACGATGTTGAAGCCCTCTTTATCTAGGGATTCAACTATCTCGTCCAGTGATGGTATTTTTATTCCAGGAAGAGGTGGAGGAGTTATGTTATTGTCTACAAAGATCATTGAACCTTTCTTCAGATAGACAGAATATCGTGCTGCTTCAATTGGATCCAGGCTAAGCATAAGGTCCCCGTTACCTGGTGGGATTAATGGAGCTTCTACATCGCCGACTCTTACATGGACTATGACTGAGCCTCCTCGTTGGCTGAGTCCGTGTGTTTCTGCTACGATTACTTTCCCTCCTGATTCTAGAACAGCGTTAGCTATTACGTTAGCTAGAGATATGATGCCCTGTCCTCCTACTCCTGAGAGTACTATATTAAGCGACTTCATGGGACGTCACCTCCCCATATACTAAGAGGGTTTCGCCTCTCGCATGAGACGAAGCCATTCTGGTGGAACCTCGTCGACTGGCTCAAAGGCGTCGAATGGACAGATCTGGGCGCATTCTCCGCATCCAGTACAAAGGAGTTCGTTGACGTATGCTTTACCATCGTCTTTTGAGTATATTGCTGGACAGTTGAAGGCTTTATAACATAGTCCGCATGCGGTACACTTGTCGTCATTTACTCTATATGCAACGGGGTAGACTCCTACTCTTCTACCGGCTGCAAGTGCTAAGAGTATGCATGCTCCCTTTGCCACTATTAGTGCAGGTTTCCTTTCCTTCTTTACGTATTCAATTGCTTCATAGAATTCTTTTTCTCCTTCCGCTATGTTAAACGCATCAATAACCTTGATGTATTCTACTCCAAGACCTTTTGCTGCATCAACTATGGAGAGCTCTGTTCCTTCAACTCCCCTGGCTGTAATTCCTATGCCTGGGTGGGGTTGGTGCCCGGTCATTGCCGTTGTACGGTTATCGAGGACGACCACTAGCATGGGGCTCCTATTATATACTGCGTTGGCAAGTCCAGGTAGTCCGGCGTGGAAGAACGTTGAGTCTCCTATTATAGCTATTGGCACCTTATCATCTTGTGCATGGGCCATTCCATTAGCTAGGCCTATGCTACCTCCCATCTCCACAATAGTATCTTGCATCTGGAACGGTGGATTTACTCCGAGACTATAACATCCGATGTCTCCATTATAGATAGGCCGTATTCTAGCTTTACCCACTGCTCTGCGCAACGCGTAAAATACCGCTCTATAGGGGCATCCAGGGCATAATACGGGAGGCCGTGGAGGTAGTTTTATATCGGGCTTTATTATGGCTCGGTTATAATATGTTTTCTCGAGTCCTAATGCTTTGACCAGTAGGGTTTCTACATTGTGTAGTTCGAGCTCGCCTGTCTTCTTGAGGTGCCCAGTGCCTTTTCCATAGATTTTAGCTCTTATATCGTGATCGTAGAATAATGCTTTTGAAAGGGTCTCTATTACAGGATCGCCTTCTTCTATGAATATTACTTTTTCTCGTCCTTCTGCTTCGTTGAGGAGAAGACTCTTCGGGAGAGGAACTGAGGCGCTTAGTTTCAATAATCTTACATTGTCTAGTAGACCGTGTGCTACAAGTATTTCTTTTGCATATCTATATCCTAGTCCTATAGCTACAACTAGGGTATCTGAATCAGGGTTTCCTTCTGCACGGTTGAGTATCTGGTTCTGTGAGAGATCGTTTGATATCTTTTCCCATTTTTCGACTAGCTCTTCTCGTAGTTTACGTGCGTGTACAGGAACAAGAGTATACTTTTCTGGATTCTTCACGAAGGTTCCTTTTCTATTAATCTTAGCTATATCGATCTCGCCAGTCTCGACTATGACCCTTGTGTGTGACACTCTGGTAGTTGTTCTTAGTATTACAGGATGTTTCCACTTTTCGCTTAACTTGAATGCCTCGATGATCGCTGTCTTTGCTTCTTGGGCTCCACCGGGCTCTACTACTGGGATATATGCATGGATACCATACCATCTATTATCTTGCTCGTTCTGGCTGCTCCACATGCCTGGATCATCTGCTGATACAATAACTAGGGCACCTTCTACCCCCATGTATGCTGAGCTGAACAATGGATCTGCTGCCACGTTTACTCCTACGTGTTTCATAGAGGCTAGGGCAGGAACACCAGTAAGTGTGGCTCCTATTGCAGCTTCCAGGGCCACTTTCTCTTTTGTATTTCTCTCGACACGGCGACCACCGAGAATCCTAGACGCGTATGAGAGAGCTTCGGTGATCTCTGTAGAAGGAGTTCCAGGGTATGCGGAAGCAAAACTTACACCGTATTCTAATGCTCCTCGTGCGAAGGCTACGTTGCCAAGCATAATGACTCTTGAGCCTGGCTCGGCCAGAACTTCTCTATGGGCCAAGATATGCACCCTCCATTTATCAGGGTTAGGGCTAAGGGATAATAACAGGATCCCATAATCTCTGGGGTCTTCTCTATGGAGCTTTATTAGGTGGGTATTATGAATAGTCGGGATCATTAGTATACTATATTGACATTTGATTTCATGGCTAGGATATATTAGATTAGACACTACCACTTAATAAAACCTAGGTGAGACGAGCTTGATGCATAGAAGACTCGTTATACTAGGAATGTTAGCGATTCTAGTCTTCTCGGTAGCCCTGGTTGTAAATGCCCAAGAGCTAAACGAGACCACTACTACAAATGTCACCGACACCGGTATAGCAAGCATAGTAGGAACTATTATGACTAATCCTCAGACAGGAACTGTAATGCTAATAGAGTTCATGCTGGGTTTTGGACTAGGATACACAGCGGTAAAAGCACTAAGATATATTATGGCATTCATCGGCATACTTCTACTCGGATCCGCTCTTTCAGTATGGAGCATAGGGGCAAATAGTGCTGAGATCGCAGAAAAAATAGGCATGGAGGTAAAACAGCTTCTTCCGCTGCTGAAGGGTCTAATGACGGTGTTTGGGACTATTGTTGTGGGTCCAGCGAGCGTTGGAGTCCTCGTGGGAATGATAGTTGCAAGTATAAAGAAGTAGGTGTATTGACTCCAATTTTTTATAATATAAATAAAAAATGTATCTCAGTGCTTGCACCCGTCTTCATCGGATACCCTCAGTGTTCTGAAATAACGAATGCTATTCTTCACCGACATTTATTGGGTATACAACCATGGGTATATCAATATATGCGATTAAACGCCATAAAGTTGTTCCCGTGATGTATTCGTGTAGCCTCTTCTTCTTCAAGGTTTTTCCAACCAATAGACCAGTCACATTCAGCTGATCTATCGCTGAGATAATTGCCTTTGAGGGTTTCCCTTCCAGTATCATAGTCTTAGCTTCAATACCATACTCTTTTAATATGGAGACGGCTCGCGTAACTAGTTTCTTCGAGTCTGCTTCGCTCTCTCCTGATTCTATAACATGTACGACATATGCCTCTCCAGGTTTTCGTCTCCAGGCAGTTACTAGTAGCGATCCAAAGTATCTTATCATATCGTCGCTCATGTTATCATCGACACCTATTAGGACACGTTTCAAAAAGTCTTGTTTTGTAGTATTCTCGCGGTAGAGTACAGAGACCTTTTCATCTTCTGCTTTGACTTTCAAAAGGATAACCGGTGTCCTTGATAGATTGATTACGCTTAGAGCCGTGCTTCCTATAGGGAAAATTTTGAGGAGGCCTCGTCCTTTGTGTCCTATCAATATTTCGGTGGCTCCTTCTTCGCTTGCTGTCTTGCATATTGCCTGGGCAGGATCCATTGGCGTATCGTTTATCACATAATAGGCATCCACTCCCTTAGACTTTAAGAACTCCACTTTTTGTTCAAAGTACTCTTTTGCTTTTTTCACATATTCAGAGATTACCGCGTTTGGATCGAAGCCAGCCGCGGGATGATCTATTAGAGAATCCTCTACCGCATAAAACAATACTAGCTCAGATCCATATTTTCCGGCTATAGAGTATGCGAAATCTATTATGGCATCACTTGCCTTGCTTAGATCAACGGCTACGAGAAGCTTGCTTAAAGGTTTCACTTTTATGCCACCCCATTTAACTTATCTCTTGTTAGATTGTTATGTGTATGCCTGCTACTTCAACTAGTATGAAATATATCATTAGAACTACTACACCAAACGGTACGCCTATCCTCGCCCACTCCTTGCTGGTTATCTTTAGTCTTCCCGCAGCTACGATATTTGGTATGTTGCCGGGGATAAGCATACCACCCGATACGAGTAGAGATAAGAGGGCACTCCTAATCTGTTCTTCTGTGAGCACAGGGCTGATCTCAGCAGCAGTTAAGGTTGCGTTATCAACAACGGCTGAAATAGTGTTCAGCCAGTAGAGTTGCCAGGCTTCTAGTTTACTAAAGTACCATGTCACAAGTGGTGTAAAGCTGTGTCCTAATAGTTCAAGTGCTGCGATGAATATGAATACTCTAATAGTTCTATCTATGATGTTTCTCATAGTTTCATTATACTCTGCTTCGACCCCTTCGACATGCACTCCTTCTCTTTTCAGTCGGATTGTCGTATATGCTGCTATTCCTATGATACCTGGTATAATGTATATGCCTAAGAGACGAAATAGGTAGTCGAATGGAGCCCCAAGCTTGCTTATCGCTATAGTAGATAATGGTTCTCCAATAGGTGTGAGTGCTGCTCCTAGACCAACAGCGAAGGCGGTTAGTACGACGAACTCTATTTTTCTTTCTCTCGACATTTTGAGGGCGTCTGTTATTACGGATAATATTACCGCGGTAACTATAACGCTGATTATGCTAGATATAAGGCCTAGTATAACGATGAACACGAATGTGAACACGTAGAAGCCTAGTTTCTGTATCAAGTTATTTATAAATCTATAGATGGGTTTGTGGTAGTAGAGGAATATAAGCCCGAATATGAATACGACCTGCGTTATGCCTATTGGGAGTCCAGAGACGGATACGGGGGTTGTTAATGCTTTTTTGGCTAGAGCAACCAGTTCCTCGTGGTTAATGATATCATAGTGATAGTTTAGTGCCACACCTAGCAGTCCCATTAATAGGAAGAATGGTTCTAGGTTTTCCTCGATCTTCTTGGAGATGAATGGCAAGAATAGCACTGAGAATAGTATAGCGAAGAGTCCTAGTGTTAGTCCGAGTATTGGCTCTCCCACGGTTGATTCCATGGTAACCCACCGTATAACCATGAAGTTCTAGGAACATGGTTTGTATATAACAATGTAGTCATTACGTTTTCTAATAAACGAGAAATATTGATTACTTATTGGATGCTAGGAAAGAGCGATATGATAAGAAAATAATAATATTTAAAGTAGTTTACTTTCCTTTCTTCTCTTCTAGTTTCTTTATGAGCACTGGTAGGAACTGGTATAGGTCGGCTACTACTCCGTAGTCGGCTAGCTTGAATATTGGGGCACTCTTATCTTTGTTAATTGCTACTATTATTTTTGAGTTGTTTACTCCTGCCATGTGCTGTGGAGCACCACTAATACCTATAGCAATGTATAGTTTTGGTGCCACTCTCTTACCGCTTATTCCTATCCAAGCGTCTTCTGGCAGCCACTTATAGTCTGCCGCTATAGGTCTGCTAGCTCCTACTTGTCCGCCGAGTAGTTCTGCTAGCTTGAATGCAAGCTCTAGATCTTCCTTCTTCTTGAATCCTCTTCCTACACCGACAATTATCTCGGCGTCTTCCAGGTTGATTCCGCTTAGCTGTTTCGGCTTTATCTCTAGTAGTTTTACGCTGTCTTCTTCTACGCTTATCTCCTCTATGTTGCCTGAGCCCTCTCTTTGAACGGGTTCGAATACTTTTGCATTGATTAGTATTATGGCTGGATATGGGATTTTTTCTGTGGCAATTGCTCTTTCGCTGAGGAATCCTCTCTTGTATATGATGTGGTCGTCTTTGAATTCTACGCCTATTACGTCTGTGGCCATTGGAAGGTCGTAGATTCCTGCTAGTCTTGAGAGCGCGTCTCTGTTGTTCTTTGTACCGTGTCCTACTATCACTTTGGGTTGTTTTTCATTGTATAGCTTCTTGACGGCATTAAATAGAGCGCCGGGATGTTGGCTTCTTAGAACGTATACTTTTACGCCTAGCTTGGCTACTTCATCGGCCTTGTCGGTATCCTTGCCATATAATAGGACTTCCACGTCTCCAAGGTTGGAGACGGCTGAGAGTGATTCTTTAACTTCCTGAACGCCGCTAGCCACAATTATCGCGTTAACCATTCCTATTCACCCCTTAGAGAACACCTTCCTTTTCGAGAGCTTCTATAAGCTTCTCAGCGATTTCTTCAAGTGTATCGCCCTCTATGATGACTTGTTTTCTGCTTACTGTCAGGATCTGGTATTCTACTGGCTCCTTCTTTCTTTCTGGTATTGGTTCGACGTCGGCTGCACTTAGTGTTTTTTGCGGCTTTTTCCCTGCTCTTCTAATTTGTAATAGTGTAGGTGGTCTAGGCTCATTGATCTCCTGGGTTACGCTCACAACTGCAGGTAGCGAGGCTTCCATTACCTCTATATGGTCTTCTACATCTCTCTCAGCAACTATTTTGTTCCCGTCGATAGTGATCTTTCTCGCGTAGCTGATGAAGGGGAATCCGAGTTTAGATGCTACTCTTCCTGCGATTTGTCCTGTTGTCTGATCTATTGATGCTTCTGCTACGAGAACTAGACTTGTGTTTGGCGCGTACTTCTTAATTGCGTTGGATAGGACTGTTGCGGTTATGATGGGATCGCCAGGAAGGAGTTTTTCGTCTGATACTATATATGCTTCGTCTGCACCCCTAGCGAGGGCTTCCTGTGTAACCATCTTTAGTTCTCTTGTCCTCTTCTGTACTGGGCCCCATGGTAGCAGTAGTAGGGCAATGATTTTTCCTCCTAGTGTGTTCTTTAGTTCTTTTGCTGCTTCTAGCGCATTTGCGTCTATATCGTCTAGTTTCAAGGGAATCGCGTCGAGATCCACTGTCCCGTCAGGTTTTGAACGCGTCATGTCTGGATTGAGTGAGGGCTTGACAAGTACCACGATGTCTCCCATTTTAAACACCCTCTAATTCATATAGAGCCTTGGCTCCAGGTTAAGGATTTGTGTGTGCAAATCACCTTTATTTTAACAATATGGACTTGAATCATATGAAGCCCGTCTCTAAGGATAAAAACCCCTTAGTAAACGGCCGGGGTAGATTACATCTTGTAAACGTGGGCGTGGGGGATGTTCCTTACATATAATATAGCGTCGGGATGAACTAGTCCCAGTTTTACAGCTATCTCAACGGTTTTCTCCCCTGTTAGGACTAATACTGAGGCTTCACGCATCAATTTTACTAGATCGGCTTCTTCTATTAGTTTATCGGCATAGTGCTTTTCTGAGACTAGTAGTGCGATTTTACGTTCTTCATCATAGAATGCTTTTCCTACGAGTTCTTCGTCAGCGGCGAAGAGCATGGTTCCATAAGGCGTTTTATATAATGATATGTGAAACATGTTCCTTATCCACCCATTCTAAGGAGAATTATAATTAGGGCACATTAATGTTAACTATCCTTCAAATGGCTATGGATAGGATCTAAGATAGTATTAGAGAATAAGTGTTAGAAAAATATATTAGCCGAAGTGGGGAAAAACCGGTTCTCGACTTAACTGTATTGAGGGAAATCTCATGGTTTTACTACTTTGTCTGAGAATAGTATCCATGGATCTACCAGTGGTTTTCCATTTGCACTAACGGGTCTCTTGGCTGGTGGGTATTCTCTGTAGGTCGGTATGACTTTTTCTAGTCTCTGTTCAAACGTGTCTTTTGCTAGATTCACATAGAATACTCCAAGAGGTATTTTGTCTCCCCACTCTAGCATCTTCTCGAGTATTGTTCCCATCTTATTCTTGAAGTCGTCTATTGATGCTACTTGTGGATCCCAGTTTGGATCCTCTTGGTCTAGGTAATAGATTCTCTGCTCGTACCAGTCTTTTGTCATTATATTATTGTATGTTGGACATGGCTGAAGTATCTGTACGAGGCTTGTGCCTTTGTGTTCGATTGCTTTCTTGATTAGTTCTTTTGTTTCCTTGACGTGGTATGCGTAGCCACGTGCAATGAACGTGTATCCGCTTGCTAGTGCCAGGAGCAGTGGGTTTAGATTATCGTGTAGGTTTGGTCCTGGGAGCGCCTTGGTTTGCCACCAGCTGGGAAGTGTTGGTCCTGCCTGACCCTTGGTTAGTCCATATACTGCGTTGTCGTGGACGATGACTGTTATATCTAGGTTTCTTCGCCCGATTGAGACGAAGTGTTCTACGCCTATTCCTAGCATGTCACCATCTCCGCCTTCTGCTATAACTGTGAGCTCGGGGTTCGCGATCTTGATTCCTGTTGCGGTTGGTATTGCTCTACCGTGAAGCACATGTATGGTGTTTCCTTTAATGTAGTAGCAGGATCTTCCGCTACATCCTATTCCCGTTACGACGACGAGGTTGCTTGGATCAATATCTAGCTCTGCCAGTGCTCGATGTAATGCGTTAAGTATACCGAAGTTTCCACATCCAGGGCACCACTGTACCCAGGCGTCCGTCTTGTAGTCTAGCCAGCTACGCGCCACCGCTAACCACCACCTCTTTCTCTCCTGTCTCAACTATGCGTTTAACTGCGTGGGCCACCTCTGTGTCCCAGAGGGCCCTGCCCGTGAGCTTCTTGACGAAATGTTCTATTGTGAATCCTGTGTAGCCACGTATGAGAAATGCGGCTTGAGCGAGATCGTTCTGTTCTATGTCTATAACTAGTTCGGCGTTTGTTAGCACGTCGAGCACGGGTTTTACCGGGAACGGATAGAATAGTCTGAGCTGTAGGAAGTTTACCTTTATTCCGTCTTTTTCTAGGAGTTTCATCGCCTCTAGTATTATTGGCTTGGTGGACCCCCAGCTTACTAGTGTTATCTTGGCGTCGGGATCTCCGTGAAGTACTACCTTCTCAGAGTCGGGTATCTCTCTTGCTATGGTCTCGAACTTTCTTCTTCTCTTTGCCATCATTTGGTCTCTAATTATAGGGTCTTCGGTGGGCATACCGTCTTCGGTGTGTTCTAAGCCTGTCCATGTTAGTGGAACCTTGCCCATTGGAGCACGTGGACTTATTCCATCTTCGGTGATCTTGTATCTCAGATAGTCTTTTCCAGGATTCTCCACAAATTTTCCTCTTTCGACCGTAGCTTTTAGTGGGTCGATTTCTTCTCTGTGGAGACTTGTTATTGTTGATGCAAGGTATTTGTCCACTAGGTGTATTACGGGTGTCTGATATTTCTCTGCCCAGTTGAGGGCTTTTATAGCGTCATAGTAGGCTTCTATGTGGTCTCCGCTAGCGATGACAATCTTTGGGTTGTCGCCATGTCCTGAGAAGAGTGTGTGTAGAAGGTCCTGCTGTCCCTCTCTTGTCGGAAGTCCCGTGCTAGGTCCTCCTCTCTGCCAAACAGTTATTACTACTGGGATTTCTGCCATTATCGCTAGGCTTATTGCCTCGTTCATTAGGGCAAAGCCAGGACCGCTTGTAGAAGTCGAGGTTCTGGCCCCCGCTACAGCTGCGCCAAGGGCGGACATTATTGCTGATAACTCGTCCTCTGTCTGGAGAACTACTGCTCCTAGCTTCTTTAGCCTTAGTACTTCTTCGGCCCAAGGAGCGAGTTCGAAGTTTCTATGGCCTTCTAGGAAAAGTGCCTCATCGCTAGCAGGTGTTATCGGATAATATGTCTGCATTGTTAGTCCGCCAACCACTTTGCCCATTGCTACTATCTCGTTGCCTGTTGCTAGCATAGTTTCTTTTCCTAGATGTGGTCCTTCTGGTAGGAAACAGCAGGGTCCCCCGTAGTGTTCGTCCACGTATTCTATTGCTATACGTGCCGCTAAAATGTTCATGTCGACTACTTTCTTCTTTGCGGCGAAATGTGTTGCGATTGCCTTCTCGATCCAGTTAGGCTCTACTCCTAAAAGGTATAGTGTGGTGGCTAGACCTATGGTGTTTAGTGTTTTTGAGACTCTACTTAAAGGAGCACTTGTTTCCGAAGCTACTTTTCTTATTAGGTCTCTCATTGGGAGACCTATCGTTTTTACGCCGTTTTCTTCAGCTATTTTCACTGCACTCTCTGCTGTGGGCTCCATTCCTTTTTCTTCGAAGAACTTAATTAATCGCTCTTTAAGTGGCTTAGGCATAGGCGCGATTGTTTTTATCTTCGTTTTTATCGTCGAGGAATCATATACCATGAAGCCGTCCTTCCTTACATCAGTGAAGTGAGTGAGGACACTCTCAGCGTCGAGGACAGTTGCGGCGTCTACAGGGAAGTTAATAGCACCAGGCCTCTCTGGCTTTACCCTTATTGTGAAATAGCTGTGTGCACCCATGATATTGCTCTGGTACTCTCTCGTTCCTATTACCTGGTAGCCTTTTAGGACGAATGTTTTCAAGGCTATTTGACCGGCGGACTCGATGCCCCCTCCCTGGGGGCCTCCAATGAGGAATTTCAGGTCTATGTTGCTGTTACTCACCCCGTGCACCCCATTCTCTCTCAAAAGACACTATATAGTTCCTCCTTAATATCTGGGTCAACATAGGCCCCTCTATGCACTCTATGTCCTTTTTTCACGTGCTGGAGGGCCTCATAACCAGTTATCCTTGTTTTACACGTAGAGCACCAATATAGTTTGTTTTCATTTATTTTTAAAGGTTCAAAAAAGCTACATGTATCCGTATCTAATGTATACTTGTTATGGCGTTCACAGTACCCGATAAAGCTATAAAATACATTTGGCCGCCAATAATTGCAGAAGACGCATTTTTTCTCTATTTTGGAGATGCGATCTAAGCTGATACTTGATTTCTCGCTGCTTTTCTCCTGTTGCATACTCAATTTTTCATCATCCAAGTCTAGGATTTAGTATTCTGTTAGTGGATAAATGAGTGAAGAAATAGCCGCGTCATAACTTGTGAAGGTTATATTAGATAATTACCTCGATCCTTGACGGACTAGGGAAAAATAAGAGGATAATATGGTATGTCTAGAGGTTCCGTAGCTTTTCTAGCATTATCTTCTTTTCTATGCTTGCCACTCTTCTCCTTGTTGAGACGACGGCGTCCGGGTTTACACTAATGGAATCTATTCCGTTCCTAACGAGGAATTCTACGAGTTCTGGGTATACGCTGGGCGCCTGCCCACATATGCTGGCGGTTACCCCGTTTCTGTGCGCTGCGTCTATTATCATTTTGATTGCCTTGAGCACTGCAGGGTCTCTCTCGTCGAAGTAGCCCATTCTTGCTAATAGTCCGCTATCTCTGTCTACTCCTAGTACCAGTTGGGTTAGGTCGTTGCTACCGATGCTGAATCCGTCTATTAATTTTGCGAACTCGTCTGCTAGTAGGACTGTGCTTGGTACCTCGACCATTATCCATACCTTGAAGTCCCTTCCTCTCTCGAGGCCCTCGTCAGCCATTATTTGGAGAGCTTTTTTTAGCTCCCATGTTGTCCTCACGAATGGGAACATTACCCATACGTTCTTCAGGCCCCACTCGTCTCTGACCTTCTTTATTGCTCTGAGCTCGAGTCTGAAGGCGGGCTCGAATTTTGGTGTTATATATCGTGATACTCCTCTCCATCCAATCATTGGATTTCTCTCATCGATATCCTCGTATTTCTCGCCTCCTTTGAGGCGTCTGTATTCGTTGGATTTGAAGTCACTGAATCTGACTACTACTGGTCTCGGATATATTGCCGATGCTACTTTGGCTATTCCTTCGGCTAGCTTGTCTACGAAGTAGACTCCTCTTCCCTGGTCTACTAGGTAGAGTGGATGGTATCCTATCCAGCTTGAGATTATGAACTCTATTCTCATTAGACCTATTCCATCGAAGGGCAGGTTCTTGTATCTTTCGATTTCGTCTGGTTGCCCTAGGTTCATATAGATTTTAGTAGCGGTTACAGGATAGAGCTCCAATACTAGTTCGGCTGGGATGCCTGTGGGTCCTGCTGCTTCTTTTTCGGGCTTCTCTTCGATGACTTTTCCACTATATACTACGCCTCTGCTCCCGTCGACTGTGACGAGCATTCCGTCCTTTAGGACTTCTGTTGCGTTACCTGTTCCTACTACGGCCGGTATACCTAGCTCTCTTGCAACGATTGCTGCGTGAGCAGTCATTCCTCCTTCATCAGTTACTATTGCCGCGGCCATTTTCATGTAGGGTACCCAGTCTGGATCTGTCATCTTTGTAACGAGTATGTCTCCTTTCTTCATTTTTTTGGCGGCTTCTTCGACGCTGAGGGCAACTTTGACTGTTCCTGCGGCTTGTCCTGGGCTTGCTGGAACTCCTCGTACTAGAACTTCGCCCTTTTTGATCTGTGCTTCTTCTGTTTCTTGTGGAGTTTCTACTTTTCGCTTTTGGCTCCATACGGTTTCTGGCCTAGCCTGTACTAGGAAGAGGTTGTCTGGTGGCTCTATTTCTGAGTCTATTGCCCATTCTATATCCATGTGGTGGCTGAAGTGTTGTTCTACTTTTAGGGCTACCTCGGCTAGTTTTCTGATTTCTTCGTCGCTTAGGGAGGGCTTGTCTGGTCTGATATCGTATTTTTCTATTATTGAGGCTATTTCTGGATGGATTTTCTTTAGTTCTTCTAGCTCTTCTCGGGTTTCAGGTATTTTTATTTCGACGTTCTGGCGCCTCTCTGGATCGTAGAATAATGCCTTTGTCTTCGGTGAGATTCTTCTTTCGACTATTTCTAGTGTTTCTTTGTCTACTACGAAGGAGTCGGGTGTTACTTTTCCTCCTACTATGTATTCCCCGAGGCCCCAAATACTCTCGATTACTATTTTTGACTCGTCGCCTGTTACGGGATGTAGTGTGAACATGACACCGCTACTCCTGCTGGATACCATTTTTTGGACTACTACGGCCATGTAGGCGTTCTCGTGGGAGACATTGAGAGAGTCTCTATAGCTTAGGGCTCTTGCAGTCCATAGGCTTGCCCATGCCTTCTTTACGTGTTCGATTACCTCATCTACTCCCGATACGTTTAGGTATGTGTCTTGCTGGCCTGCGAAACTCGCCTCCGGGAGGTCTTCCACGGTAGCACTGCTTCTTACTGCTACTCGTGGGTTTTCTACTCCTATTTTCTCGGCTAGTTTAAGATATGCTTGTGCTATTGCATCTCTAAGTCGTTTAGGCATTGGTGTTCTGACGAACTTTGATCGAATCATTTGACTTGCTTTTTCGTACTCTTCAGGTTTACCGCTAATTATGACTTCTTCTAGTACGTATTTTATGAAGCCTGAGATTCCTGTCTCGAGAATGAATTGCTTGTATGCTTCACTGGTCACTACGAATCCGGGTGGTACTGGTATTCCTGCTTTCATCATTTCTCCGAGTCCTACTGCTTTACCTCCTACAAGATCGTGATGTGTGTTGTCTACTTCTTCTAGCCATAGAATGTATTTCTTATCTCTGTATGACAAAATTCTCACCGTGTAAAATAAAAGGTCTCCTCGTACAGTTTTAAATGTTAATTTTGAATGATGAGAATTGAAAACTAACAATTACTGAGAAGCTCTCTAGCCCACCTAACCACATCATCTAGCTTTACGGTAAATCTCTCGCCACACTTGACACCGTACAAGGTCACAGTACTCGATTCTACTTCCTTTCCGCCTATGAATGCCAACACGGGGATAGAGAGTCTCTGCGCCTTCTTCCTCTGCTTCCTCTCATTAGCTCTTCCCACATCTATTCTAGTCCTAATCCCTCCACGTCTCAGTAAATCTGTTACTTTCCAAGCATACTGGAAGAAGTCACGCTTCATTACTATTACTTGGACTTCTGTAACAGTTTTTCTATCTAGGTTATATATTCCCAGCTCTAATCCAGCATCAATTATACGCTCGAGACCTATACTAACACCAGTAGCAGGAATAGACTCGCCTATGAAGAGGCCGATAAGATTATCGTATCTTCCTCCACCCGCTACGCTACCTATCCTGGGTTTATCCAGCACGATCTCCAGTATAGGCCCTGTATAGTAGTCCAGACCCCTGACAAGGCTCATATCTATCTTAATCTTATCGGATTCTATAATGAGGGAACTCATCTCTCTTAAGTGGGCGATTGCCGCTGATACGTTAGAGTTATTAGAATATTTTTTGCTAATCTCATCTAGTATATCGTCGGGTTCGCCCGATATTGATATTATGTCAAGTATTTTTTCTACGGTTCCTTGAGCTAGGCCGAGCTTTTCCAGCTCCCTCCTTACGCCATCTATACCGATTTTGTCCAGCTTATCGATAGCTCTGTAGACGGGGACTACGTTTGATAATCCGAGTTCTTCCTCGAATATACCTCTGAGAAGTCTTCTATCGTTTAACCGTATTGTGTATCCCGAGCCGAATCCAAGTGTCTTCAAAGAGTCTATCGCGAGGTTAACTATTTCCGCATCTGCCTCTGGATACGGGCTCCCAACTATATCAGCATCGCACTGGTAGAATTCCCTGTATCTACCCTTTTGAGGCTCCTCGTGCCTCCATACTGGAGCGATATGATATCGTTTGAACGGCATTACGATGTTTCTATGAGTAGCGACAAACCGTGCAAGCGGGACTGTTAGATCGTATCTGAGCGCGTATTCGCGTTCGCTCCAGGGATCCTTGAATCTCCATATAAGCCTGTTCTCGGCTTCCTCGCCGTACTTACCTGCCAGTATCTCCCAGTATTCGAGGATCGGTGTATCGATTGGATCGAACCCATATCTCTGGAATACATTTTCTAGTCGTGAAATGAGTTCCTTTCTGAGAAGCATAATATCGGGTGGAAAATCGCGGAAGCCTCTTGGTGGTCTTATGTTGCGGGGCTTCAATTCTCTCCCCTCTTTTCTTTTTCCCTTTCCTCTATTTTTCTAGCTATGGTCTCTAGATACATAGAGTATATTTCTGTGGCAATTCTAACGGTTGCATAAACCCTTCCTGGAAGAGAAAGCTTATCGCATTCCTGGCTCCATATGCTTTCGAGAAGCTCGCTTAGTCTTGTTTTTTCTCCTAGGATCTTCTCGATGAAGTCGTCTACAATGTCTTTTTCATCGTCATCTATGCCGAGTGCCCTATAGAGTTCTCCTTCATCGTGATTGAATAATTCTTTGTCTATGCAACAGTTCTTCTCCAAGTATAGTCACCGAACTACGTCAATGTAGCTATATCTAATTATGTTATTTTGATATTTTTAACAGGTTATTTCTGGCATGGTTCCTCTCTTACAATTGGTCTCCTGGATCTAGTTGGATAAACCTCGATTAGGGTAGAACTAGGTATGCACCCGTGGCTGACAGGAAGACATATGTTATCTGCATCTATTGAGTAGTATAGGAGTGTTCCGTCACGTGTTACAGTTTCACACCATCTCCTATCGAGAACCGCGGTATTTCTTAGCCGGTTTCTTGTCTGTATTTTATCTTTGACTGTGGCGGGACAGAAATGAACGGGTATTGATACGTTTTCCTGTGCCCATTCGATGATTCTTAATGCTGCTTCTAGGGCTCCTTCAACTGTAAATGGACGCTTGTTGCTTTCCCTATATCCCCTTATCATGAGTTGTCTCGCGTTTGGAGAAACGAATTCTAGCTCGTTCAAGTTCACAAATTCAGCTCTTACTCTATCTGCGTAAAGTATTATCTTTTTGGCCCATTCTAGGAGACCGGGGGCAATAGGTATCTCGACTCCTGTACTGATAGATGTGTATTTGACTGCTAGTTTGATTTTCTCGAGGAAAGAATCATGTGTAGGATGGAACCGTATTTCGTCTAGGCCAATGTGGTCAAGTCTTGATAAAACGTTCCTTGTGGCATATCTTCCGCTTGTATATAGATGTATGTGGAAACCATACCCAAAGTTCTCCTTTAGAGACTTTATGACATTGAATACTCTATGTGGAACTGTTAAAGGATCCCCTCCAGTGATACTGGCTCCGCTGGCGCCACTCCTCATGACCTCGAGCACAATGTCATCGACACTGTTTACGGGTTCTTCGTTCACAAAGATCACGTCACGCCCAAGTTTCTCACGGCTAACAGGACAGTAGAAACATCCATCATCGCATAGCCCTGTGATAAATATAACTGTCTTTAACCCGCCGAAGCAGAGATTGCATCCCTGCGCCATATAGGGCCTAGATAGTAGTGCACGGTCCTTTGCGCCTAATCTTAGCATTTCATGATAACCTATTCATGCAGTAATATAGGGAAGCTTAATATGATTAGAAATACATACTACCGCAGATCAATAAAACATTGCTTGTTCCATTCTAGCAAATGTGATAACTAGTATAGTGTTGGTGCGGGGGGTGGGATTTGAACCCACGCAGGCCTACGCCATCGGGTCCTGAGCCCGACCCCTTTGACCAGGCTCGGGCACCCCCGCATCCCCAGCCAATTATACGTGTCTAAGTCAATTACAGGTTATTAAGAATATTTCGAGCCTAGGGTTACTCATTTATTTCCCCGAAAGGTAACCATAGGTCTACAAGGCAGTTTCCGGGAGAATCGACGATTAGGTGAATCAATGTGGGTGTACTGGATATACTTGCAGCAATTGCCGACAGATTTCCTACAATAGAGAAACCGGTGCCAAAACCATCGCTTTATAGGAGATTGGCGTGGACGGGTGTTGTCCTTGTACTATATCTCATAATGACTAATATTCCTCTATATGGGATACCCGAGCAGGTCACTGAGTCTACTATTACTCTTCAGCAAATTATCTTCGCCAGTAGCGCTGGCACACTGATGGAGCTTGGAATAGGCCCCATTGTCACGGCAGGACTCATACTACAGGTACTTGCAGGCGCGAAAATAATAGACATTGATCTATCGGATCCAGATGCTAGAAAAACATTCACCGCCGCACAGAAAAGCCTGGCCATATTCTTCGCAATATTCGAAGCCACGATGTACGTCTTAGGAAACAAGTATTGGGCCGGAACTAACATAACTCCATCATGGGAAATAAAGATCCTGGTTATTGCACAGCTCTCACTAGCCGCATTTATAGTTATTCTCATGGATGAGATGCTCCAAAAGGGTTGGGGCATAGGAAGCGCGATAAGCCTCTTTATCCTGGCAGGAGTAGCATACCAGGTAATGTGGAGCTTCCTTGGCTATATTCCCCGAGTAGCCGAAACATATGGCTTTATCCCTGCATTGGTACAGAATCCTTCTCTAATGATTATTGCAAGGCCAGGAGGATACCCTGATCTCACAGGCCTCACGGCGACGCTTGCGATAATACTCTTCTTAGTATACGTTCAAGCGATGAGGGTAGAGATCCCGGTCACCTCTCCAAGGATGAGGGGTATAAGGTCAAAGGTACCACTACAGTTCATGTATGTGACAAACATACCCATACTACTAGTCGGTATACTAGTAGCAGACCTCCAGCTCTTCAGAGGAATAATAGGAAACTTCCTGGGAACAACGCACCCAATATACCAGGCATACGACCAGTTCGTCTACTATATCAGCCCGCCGAGAGGAATAATTACTGCAGTCTCAGACCCGATCAGGACAGTAACATTCGTGATCAGTTGGACGATAATGTCAATTATCTTCGGATACATGTGGGTAGAACTAGCGGGCCTAAACCCCTCAGAACAGGCGGATAGACTAATAAAAAGCGGCCTCGAGATACCCGGAATGCGGAG
>CAYROE010000021.1:0-18046 GCA_964425855.1 uncultured Desulfurococcales archaeon
GATCCCGTATAGGAAGGGATCCAGATGGATGAAGAGGGTCTTGAGTGCTGACTACTCTTAACAGTTGAAAATACATGGAGGAGCCAGTAGAGTTGAGTGAGACTAGACTATGCGGAATAGCAATAAAGATAACTAGAACCAGCCAGTTTGAGGATATCCTAAACTCGTTGACCAATGATAACTCGACTGGTTATAGGATATACACGGTTAATATGGAGTTCTTGTACTGGGCCCGGCGTAGCAAGAAATTTCTAGAGGTCCTTAACAGAGGTGCTACCACCGTCGATAGTGCGTGGGTCAGGAGGCTCCTCTCTCTAAAATATGGGTGGGCCCCAGATCAAATCGCTGGGAGCAGGTTCACACCATTACTAGTCGAACGTGCTTGCAGAAATAGTATTAAGGTCTTGTTCGTGGGTGGCTCTAGAGAACTACACGATGCTCTAAGTAAACGATTACGTGACCTTGAGAAGAGGTGGGGATGCAGGCTCCAGGCAGAATATCTTGATCCGGGGAAGGTAAGACTGTTCCCGGAGGAAGAGGATCCCGAGGTTCAGAGGGTTCTTGAAGCTGTGAGAGTTTATCGGCCCGATATCGTTTTAGTAGCTTTGGGTCCGCCTAAGCAGGAGATCCTGATAGACCTTCTATGGGAGGATATGAGAGAGAACGGAGTAGTAATGGCTGCAGGTATTGGAGGTTCTCTTAAGATGCTGGCTGGCTTGGAGAAGCCTGCTCCGGAGTGGGTTAGTAGGTTGTTGCTCGAGTGGTTTTACAGGTTGTTGCAGGATCCTAGGCATAGAGTCGTGAAGGTTTATAGGAGTGTGGTCGCATTGGGCTGTGCCCTATTAGAAGCTCTTCTCTATAGGCTCCGTGGCAAGTAGTATTTGATAGCTGTATGGTTTTTTGCACTCTGTTTATGTATTGGCGTTGTTTATAAAGCATGGATTTATATTGGAAACATATATTTGTTAGCTAGGTGTTCCTATCGTGGGACATGCTAAGAACTTTATGAAAACAATAATCCTAGCGGCAATACTTGTTTTCCCAGTGTTCTCGTATTCGGCCATGGCCTTTGGTAGTGGAGAAACGTATTGGCACCCGTATCCAAGCGGGGTTCGTCCAGGAGACATCGTCATCGGTCATAGTAGCGGGTTCTTTGACTGGATTATACCAGGATTCTGGACACACACTGGAATGATAGCCTACTATGACTCTGGTATTGGAGACTGGATCGTTGTAGAGAGCGACTCCCAGGGAGTACATCTAAGCACACTAACCGAGTTCTTGTCCAGATACGATACCGTCGCTGTCCTACGGGTAGCAACAACCGATACTGTAAGATTAAACGCTGTATCGTTCGCCTTAGCACAGCTAGGTAAGCCATACGACTACTTCTGGCTCTCGAAACAAGTATATGGAAGCAGCTATTATTGTAGCGAGCTTGTATGGGCAAGCTATAAGGCGGTAGGAGGACCGGATATCGATGAGAACCCTGGATGGAGCTGGACGTATGCCTATGGTGTGGCTCCACAAGAAGTATATGACGATGGAGACACATACGTAATATATTATCACTCTGCCTGACTCCCATAATGTTTTTCTCAGAGAATTCTTTTTCCACATATTTAATACCTTAAATACTTAGCCTATTCACAAATTGTACGTTATAATTTTAACCCTAAATGAATATATAATTATATGAAAAAAGAATCCCAGAGGTGCTCCTAGTAATGTACGTGGAGGAACCCCAAGGCGTAAGCATTCGTGACATACTATCCAGGCGGGACCCCCATGGATACTATGTGATCCCAATCAAGACAGAAGCCGTGAACATGTCAATGAACATGCTAAGAAAGCCGGGAATAATACTCATCGAACACGGAGACCTAGCACTCGTCAAGACTAGGTCCCGGAGCATGGCCGAGAAACTAGCCAGGTACTTTGCGAGGAGGAATCTTCTCGCCGAAGACCTATAACACTATATAACGAATTCTCCCTGTGATTTAGTGTATCCATAGCTTCCCTAGTCTTTACTCTATACATACACGTGTGTTTTCCTAAAACAAGCGAAAGCAAGGCCTTCATATTACTTACAATAATCTATGTATCAAAACCCGGGCATGTTCCCTGAACAGCCAGGATATTTTAATGTGACAAGCAAGTAGATGATAATGGTGTCATGGAAGTTGAAACACACAGGTATAATTGTACCATTGATTACTCCATTTAAAAAACAGAGGATTGATTTTGAATCACTAGAAAACTTGGTCTTGCCTCTAGTCAAGGAAGGAGTAAGTGGTCTCTTTGTGGTTTCAACCACTGGAGAAGGACCACTTCTAGACAAAGAAGAAAAACTAGCAATAACCTCGCGGGTTCTAGAATTAAAGAGGACAAGTAAAGTATATGCTGGCACTGCTTCAGTCTCACTAGACGAGACGCTGGATCTCGCTAGGCACTATTTGGATATGGGAGTAGACGCGGTAATCGTTGTTGAGCCATATTATTACCCTCTTGACATGGAATCACTTTACTATTACTTTGATGAAGTTTTATCGGGTATTGACGGTGAAGTTATACTCTACACTATACCGAGCCATACTGGAAACCCGCTAGCACCAACAATGCTAACAAGACTATCAGAGGAACATTCTAACTTGGCGGGAGTAAAAGTCACAACCAGTGATATAAAGAGAGTACAACAATTCATCATGGCCGCAGAGGAAGCAAGCAGGAATCTAGATGTCCTGGTAGGTAGCCACGACCTTTTCCTACAATCCCTACAGCTAGGAGCCAGCGGAGGAATACTAGGAATCACAAACATAATGCCCAGGCCAGCCATAGAACTCTATAAATCGTACATAACCAATCAGGTATCCAGAGCATTAGAGGAACAAGAAATACTACTACGGGCAAGCCCCAGCCTATACAAGGGATTCACATGCGTGCTAAAACAAGTTCTCGCCAAAAAACAAGTAATAGCGTCTCCAGAAACAAGGCTTTACTGCCCATACACAGCCGGTATTATGGCAGATAAACTACTAGAGACACATGGATCCCACATTATCTAAACGACTGCCAGAAAACACTTGGGCCAGAAAGGAGCGGAGAACCCTATGATAACATCAATAGGAGCACTGGCTGGAAGCATACTATTACTAGCTGGAGGAAGAAGATATGAGAAACTATCAGCTCTACTATTAATGTTATCACTCAGGGAGACAATAGGACAGCATGTATTCCAGCACTATTGGGGGACGATAACCAGTATAATAACACTAGTACTACTACTCACGCTATCCATAACAGCATCATGGCTAACAATCTCGTTAGCAACATCCATTATAATATTAAGCGATATGTATAATCTAGTGCTCTCATGGAAGGAGCTAGCAGCATTATGGCTAATGCTAACACTCTATAATTACGCGTACACACGGACTGTCACACACCAGTACCTCAAGGTAGAGGCGGCACTCATAGCTGGCTACGCGTTATCCCTATACCACTAGGAAGGTGAGACTAGTGGAAACTATCCTTCTACTAGCCACTATTTACGCTGGTCTGGTGCTGGGAATACTAGGATACCTAGACTATAGGTATAGGGAGATCGATCCCGAGACCTGGTATCCGCTAACTATCATCGGGGCAGGAATAGGATTCTATTATAGTATCTCACTATATGATGCCAGGCTCTATCTAGCAGGCATCATTGTAGCCCTCGCCATAATCGGAGTATTCGCTGTATCCTATCTACTTGGATTAATGGGAGGCGCAGACATATATGCAGTCGGGTTTCTCTCATTAACACTACCTACACCTCTCCACGAAGAAGGCCTGCCACCAGTACTATCAATAATACTCTATTCATCTATCCTTGCCACTATCTATCGAGCGGTCGCCGTTGCCTACGCGTTGGGGCCAAGAAACGTGTTTAGATTCTCGCATATGATAGAGAAACGTAGGTTACTCGAAGACAGAAGGTTCATGTGGTGGCTACCGAAAGGAATAGACATCGAGGAGGATTTAGCAGAGGAGCTCTACATGGCTCCGGGAAAGATATTAAAGGCGTCTCCAGGGATTCCCCTAATAACTATGATGTTCCTTGGATTCATCGCATACCTGGCATTTGGAGACCTTCTATATCTGTTAATCCAAGTGGTGATGGGCTAAAATCCATATGCTGGAGTCAATACTACGGTTATATTCTTCTAGCGGGATAACGTCGTTTATCGGTGCTGGTATTTGGACATAGAAAAGGAGAAGCACGTGGGTCTAGACTACGATATACTATGGGCTCCATGGAGGATGAAATATATAGAGACCCATGGTAAGAGGAAGGGATGCGTGTTCTGCGAAGCACCGAGAGCAGAGGATCCCAAAGAAGCATTGGTGTTATACAAGGGTAGGAAGGCATACATTATACTGAACAAGTACCCCTACAATACTGCTCATACAATGATTGTTCCCTACAGGCACGTATCAAGCATCCTCCTACTCGATAAGGACGAGTTATACGAGATGAGCCTCATGGTCAAGGCCGTGGTTAAAGCAATAACAGAGGTCTACAAGCCTCACGGGTTCAATATAGGTATAAACATGGGCGAGTCCGCGGGAGCAGGAATCGCAGAACACATACATATACACGTGGTTCCGCGATGGTGCGGAGACACCAACTACACGCTTATCATAGGGGGCGTAAAAGTACTCCCCGAGACGCTAGACCAGACATACGACAAGCTGAAGCCAGCAGTAGAGATGGCCTGCAAAGAAATATGCGGGGAGAACGAATGGCAATAAACCACCTATACATAGTAACCCATACCGACCTAGACGGAATAGGATCAGCAACTGGAGCACTACTCGTAGCAGGAAGATCGCCAAGAGAGGCCACAATCATATACGCAGAACCATACAACATACACGAGAAACTAGGCGAAATCAAAGAATACATCTCACAGGGAGACCTCCTAATAATATCAGACCTAGGACCTAACAAGGAAAGCTTCGACGAAACAATCAAGATCCTAGAAGAACTCAACAATAAAGGAGTAAGAATAGAATGGTACGACCACCACGTATGGCCTAAAGAACTAGTAGAAAAAGCAGAATCCAGCGGTGCCAACATAATAATCGACACATCAACCTGTGCAACCGGAGTAGTTCTAAGACATGGCTCAAAACTCCACAATGCTGAGTTCTCGAAATACATGGAGGAACTAGAGGCGGCAATATGTGCAGCAGACCTATGGCGCTGGGACCATTATCTCGCCCCCAGACTATTCAGGATAGCCGACACCAGGTACGAAGAAGGCAAAGAGGCATGGCGAAACCGGCTAGTAGAGAAATTCGTCTCTGGCACTCTCTGGGACGAGGAGCTAGAGGAAAAACTCCATGAGTACGTGAACCTAGAACTGGAAAACTTCAACCAGACATATAAGAATACCTACGTTACCAAGGCCCCCTGCAGGATAGCCGCAACCGTTAAGCCCCAGGGCCCACCGAGCAACAGCTTCATAGGGGCCAGTCTCCTCACAAGGTACCAAGCGGATATCGCAGTGATAATACGTGATAACGGAGGTATTAGTCTCAGGAGCAAAAAAGTAGACGTTCAGCAGATAGCTCTCAAACTAGGCGGAGGAGGCCATCCAAGAGCGGCAGGTGCAAAAATACATATCCCTCTACTAGTCAAGATCGGCAGAAGACTCCTAGGGCCACGTGTATTATCATGGTACTCTGCACGACTAGTAAGGAGTATAGCCCTGGAAATAAGTTGTGAGCATTGACTATAAGGATATATGTTGTGTTTTTATACTGCATTAGAATGGGAGAAGAACACTGAGACTATATAATAGACCTATAGTGGGCTTAACACTAATAGTACTTGTAGTAATGAGCCTAGCTTCCCCCACTACACACTCACAAGTGGATACTCCAAGACATCCTCCCCAGCTACTTGAAGCACAACTAGACATAGACTATGTATATGTTCTAGACCAGAAGAGTGCTGTGATATTCGCCAAGCTACTTGCACTAGCTTATCTGCTAGAATCGAAATATTATCTCGACGAGGTCTCCTACACAGTATACGGCGTCTCCCTGTCCGGAGGAGTGAGGGTCTCCCTGAGAGGCTACAATTTCTCGTATACAGATCCTGTTGTAACGGGGGACATAGAGTTACAGATGGTTCCTGGAATCCCCGCCAACTACCAGGTTACCGATAATTTCACTATTAGAGAAAATATTACGAGGAACAACATTGTGTCAGACTTAGCTAGATTCATGCTTCTCCTATCTCAGTTCGTTGATGTAATCCTTGCAGGAAATTCCCAGGACATAAATAACTATATAGAGAATAGTATCCGGCCCTTTGTAGGCTCTCTGAGTGAGCAGACTCTTTCGGTTGCGATGCGGTCTAGAATATCTATAACTGGACTAGTAACTACGTGTAATCTGAGCAGTAGCATCTCGAGTAGAACAACGTACGGAACACTAAACAACGCATACGCAAAGGCACTAATACTGTATCCAATCCTCTATACGTCGACACCAGTCGTCCTCAACTACTGTACTGGAGAACAGACAGAAACAATCTATTCAGGTACCCTATTAGAGAATCTCCTAATGTTTTCCAGTGGAGAAACCCTATCTATAACATATACTACCACCGCACAATCACAGGACACAGCGAACGAGACTAATACAACAAATGAGACGACTCTAGTAACAATAAACGAACTGTACCTAGTCTTTCCCCACATAACCCTCCTCTCTAACCTTCCCCTAAACTATCTCTTATCGATACTAGCCCAGTCGCAAAACACGAATCTACCCGGAGGACAAGAGCTCTCCCTCGCAGATATAGTCGAAATAATCCAGTCAGGAAACGAGACCGCCGCGCTGAACGCTCTCGAGCAAGCCAGGAAGCTCTTAGAGGAGGGCCAGATCACGGAGACACAGTATAAGGATCTACTCGAAATGTATAGGGATCTATACGGCGAAGTACCGGCGGAGCTCGTCCCAAACAACAATAATGCGGACAGTGTAGTAATCGACCTCGACAAGATCCTCTCACAAATAAACAATGTAAAAGAGGGTATTCCTGCAACAGGAGAAAACGCGACGAGTCAGACAAGAACCAATATAGCCGACAAGGTTCTGGGCCTGGCACCATACATCATAGCCTTCCTAGGAATAGCAAGCGCCGCTATGTATGGGTCACTACTCTACAAGAGAAGAGAACTAGACGAAGTATTGTTCCTCCCAAGAATACTCCTGGGAAAGCCCCCATATGAGAACCTAGCTGATAACATCAAATGGTGCTACCACGCGTTCATATATGTCCTATCGCTAAGGGGCCTCCCAAAGTATGAATGGGAGACTCCAAGAGAATACCTAGAACGAGTCAAAAGCCTACTCTCCGACGAATACAAGATACTCTTAGAGGATCTAACAAGGGAATACGAGATGATCAAATATGGAGAGATACCCGATCCGGGCCTCGCCGAGTACGTAGTAGAAGATTGTATAAGAGAGATAAGGAGGGCGTTGTTCACGTGGCACTTAAAAAGAGATGGCTAATACTTGCAACATTAGTAATAGGGCTACTAGCCAGTCTACAAGCAGTACCTAGACAACTAGTATTAAAGTTCACAATACCTGGCAATGCTTCATTTATAGAGAACGATGGCCCATATGGTACAAGTCTACTAGCAGAATATCTACAGGGGAAAGGCCTAGAAATAGTAACGGTTCCCTCTATCGATGCTATAGACGATTTAGACCTAGACAATTATCAGGATGTAATCTACCTAGTTATCTCGCCAGTCAACTTCACATCAGAATACGCTATGAAGAACGTCTATCCTAAGCTAACAGATCTCACAGTATCCAAGAGAGTCCACCTCGTGATATTCGACGAGTATCCGGCGAAAGGAGAAGTTCTGCTCGCAGAAAACCTCGAAAAGGACATCTGTGGAGAAAGATACTTCATTATATCAGATGAAGTGACCCCTATAAACGAATACGCGACAGCAATCTTCTACAATGGAATACAGCTTCCAACAGGCTATACAAGTTTCATATCGAGCCCCGACTTCAAGGACAGGCCCCTAGTCTCAACCCCTGGAGTAGTAGATTTCACAAAGCTAAGCATCTTAACTTATCCTGTTAATCCACTCGGCCTAGTGTGGCCTGGCCCGGAAGGCGGGACAAACTGGAATCTCATGGCGGCCTCATGTAGTGGTTATAAAGGCGGAGTAGTACTAGTCGCTGATTCTACAATTGCCATAAACATGGCAGCAGAGAATAATACCAATTACCTAGAAGTCTCCTATGACCTAATAACGGCTACGCTCCCCAATAATAACAACAATACCCTTGTTATAATAGACGAGTACATCTACAGCAGTAACCCTCAATCACTGGCAGTCAAGCTACATCCCTCATTCCTCCTAATATACCTGGGACAAGTCTACGATAGAATAGAAACATATGCGCTAGACAGACTCTCACAAGCAAACCTAGCAGGACTCATAGCAACACTCCTAGGATTACTAATCCTCTTAGCGAGCTGGCTCTCAACATCATACGCTTCTAGACTAAAGCACAAAGAAGATACACTGCTGAAGAGTATAACTGGGAAGAAGCAGGACGAGAAAAGGAGGCTACCATCGATGCCGGGATTCATCGGATCATACCATGAGCTCCAATATGTCTGTGAGGAGGCTAGGAAAGAGCTTAAAGCCATGAGGATAGATGATCTCATGAGAGCCCAAAACAATAGTGATCTTAGAAGACTCATAGAGTCTCTTTACACGGAAGTAGAAGGCTCCTGTAGGAGAGGAGTTAATCCTGTTCTTGCCCTTCTCCCAGTCTGGGGAGGGAGAATACGTAGGATACGCGAGTCAGTGGAGTTGTTATCCAGCCTCCTTAGGGTTAGGCCGGCGGAGTTAGCGAAGTGATATGGAGGTGGGTTGGAATGGAGCAGGCTTCAAAGACTAGAGTAGAGGAAATCCGATTAGATCCTGTATTCGCTAGAACTGTGGCAGAGAGAGTATTGAGCGAGGTCGGCAAAGTAATAGTCGGTAAGCGGAATGAGCTAAAAGTAGTTCTGGCAAGCATGATTGCGCAGGGCCACGTATTATTGGAAGGAGTACCAGGAGTGAGTAAAACAACAATGGCTAAGGCACTGGCAAGCGCCTTAAATCTCAGCTTTAGAAGAATCCAGTTCACCCCCGACCTCCTGCCAGCTGATGTTCTAGGAACATTCATATTTGATCAGCGGTCAGGAGAGTTTAGGTTCAGGCCAGGACCAATATTTGCTAACATTATACTAGCTGATGAGATAAACAGGGCGAGTCCGAGAACCCAGAGCGCATTCCTAGAGGCGATGCAGGAGAGGCAGGTTACAATTGAAGGGCAGACATTCAAGCTTCCAGAGCCTTTCATAGTGATAGCAACCATGAACCCTATAGAATTCGAAGGAGTATATCCTCTACCCGAGGCACAGATAGACAGGTTCCTTATAAAGATCCTAATAGACTATCCATCGTTCGAAGAAGAAGAGGAAATCCTTAAACGAATAAACATTATCGAGGAATGGCCTGTAAAACCGGTCGCGGACGGAGAGGATATTCTCCGAATTTCTAAGATGGTTAAGAAGGTTCATGTTGCCGAATCAATTATAGAGTACATCGTAAGGATCGTGCAGGCTACCCGAAAGCATCCACACGTGAGGCTAGGAGCTAGCCCTAGAGCAGCTATTGCCCTCCTAAAACTGAGCAGTAGCCTAGCACTACTAAGCGGTAGAAGTTATGTGTTGCCCGACGACGTGAAGGAAGCCGCCAAGCCTGTTCTAAGACACAGGATTATTCTTAAGCCTGGCCTGGATATAGAGTCTCAGACGACCGTGGAGGGAATAATCGACTCGATCCTAGAGTCTATACCAACACCCTCGCCACCCTATGAGGAGTAAGAGCCTTGAGCCAGAGAATTGAGGTTACACGAATAGAGCCCACAAGGCTCTCTCACTATTTATCATTGCTAGGAGCAATACTCCTTGGATTCTATATCCTTGGCTATGGTTCAAGCGTAGTGGCCTTTATCGGCTCTGTGCTCCTAGTTTCACCCCTAGTGCTAGCACTATATATAAAGTATACGCTTGTACTCCTAAGGGACGAGATCCATGTAAAGAGAACCGTAATGGGAAGACCTGTCGAAGGCTATTATACACCCGTGAAACTAACTGTTAAGAATAATAGCAGACTGGGATTATTCTATGCAACTATAGACGACTCGCCGCCTGAGGGTCTAAAAGTTAAAGGCTCGAGTGGTGGCGGCGGAGTCCTGCCTCCACGCTCCGAGATAGATATACTCTACTATGTGGTTCCAAGAATAGGCCTTAGAGAGTTCGGAGGAGCTAAAATAACGATATGGGATCCTCTAGGGCTAGTGACCGCCGAGGCGAGGATAACTCCGTCAGGCTCAAGGTACATCGCAGGATATCCTAGTAAGGCGATCGCATATGATATGCCAGAGCTGAAGCCCGTCGTAGATCCCTACATCAGTCCAAGCTCAAGACTCATTAGAGGTCCCGGAATAGAGATCTACACAATTAGAGAGTTCGTTCAGGGAGACGAGCCAAGACTCATAGACTGGAAAGCCACGGCGAGGCTGGGAAGGTTATTCGTCAAAGAACTAAGAAGAGAGGCGGAGATACCCTTAATGATAGCAGTAGCATTATCAAGTAAGAGCAATGAAGGGGAGCCCTATAAGACATCGTTTGAGATGTTACTGCGTGCTGCGTATATTCTCGGCGAACAACTAGTGGCTAGGGGGAGTAGTATCACTTACATAGCCCTTACAGGCAAGTCTCCGGTTAAGATACCTATGGGTAGAGGGAAAGAGGGGATATCCCGGCTACAGGACGCCATAGCGATAACTCCTCCTCCAGTAGACAAGGCGCCGTATGGACTCTTCGAAATAGTAAAACATCTCAAGGCAACATTCCCTGGCAGGGGGATAGTGTTAATACTAGTAGACGATGAGTCGAAGAACAGACTACATGGAGTTGTTAGCAGTATACTTGAGATGAAGCATAGAGTCTACTATATGGAGATGACTAAAGGCTCTATAAAGATCTATCCAGTAAAATTATCGGCTCCAAAGATCGCTGCAAAGGGTGAGTAGTCCTTGAGGAAATACAGTCTAGTTGCTCCAATCCTTGTCGGTGTATCACTGTTTTATGCTATGATGGTTTCTGAGGAGCTTATAGGGGTATTTATTGTTAAATATGGTCTTGCCGAGTTTGCCGGGCTTTTCAGCATCATTATTCTTGGGATCGCGATCCTTCAGCTTATTCACCCGATATATACGGTTGTGCTCGTAGTCCTGTGGATAATAACCAGTGTGGCGGCTCAGAGAGTCAACCTCTATCTGCTAGGCTTATTGCTAGTGATTATAGCCCTGTCCAATGTATATAGGGTTGGGAGGCTTAATCCACCGTATGCGACTCGCATAGAGGATTTCAAAACGCTCCTATACCCTCTCGGAGCGATAGTTGGTCTTTCTATTCTATTGGCATTACCTGCTTATCTTATTATGATACGGCTTCCAGAACAGGTAGCGAGCTGGGCTAATACGGTTCCGGGAGATATTGGAGTATTCCTTAGATCGGTATCTGGAACACTTCTAGCATCATTCATAATAATCCTCTTAGCACTCTACGTCTTATTCAAAACATATGACTCGGCTACTAGTCTACTGCTGGCATTAAAGCCCGGCTACAAGGCTATATCAGAGTATGAGTTGAAGAAGAATTATGAGGAATGGAAGAAGAAATTAGTCTTGTTTGAAGGTAAGCAGGGAGGAGTCCTCCGAGAAGGACTTATAATCGTATACTCGTTTTTGTTCTCGCCAATAATATTCCCGGCTACTAGGGCACTATTCGTGTCGTTGGCGGGAGAAGCCTCTACAAGTGTGACGGTTGCATACATGTTTACCGGATACTTGTTATCCTGGCTAATAACAAGGATACTAATTATATTCCTATTCTCGACCCCGCCGATAAAGGATCTATATAGGCCTATACGGCCATCTTCTTACATCTACGTAGGGCTATTATTCTCGTTAGCTATTATAACGGCATATTATATGATGGGTGGAGATGTAAGAGGATTATTAAATGCCTTATTTGGCAGGGCTCCTGGAACACAGGATCCCATAGCAGGAGTGCTGCAGCTAGAGAACTTGAATGCACGTGTAGACCAACTAATTAGAGTCTTAGACGAGGGTCTCCAAACACTAGTGTTAGTATTATGGGGTGGATAAAAGCGATAGTAAATATGAATAGTTTTTATGGACACTGTGCTTGGTTAAATGTATACGCTTTGATATACAATATACAATACGTCTAGAACAGTAATATCATACGTCTCGACGCTCGCTGTTCCATGTACTTTGCCTGTAAGATGTATACATTCGTTAATGTTTGGTACACTGTCCTCGAAGACTATAATTATTCTCTTTGAACTGTTATAAGGGTCTAGTTCTAGTGTTGTTTGCTTCCCCGAGGTATCCATTATATGCAGTAATATTTCCATCAGGAGACTCAAGGATTAGGCTAATTGAATACGTATGTCTAAGCTCCACGCGTTCACAAATGTGCCCAGAGGGCGACTCTATCACTTGGTTTATATTCTGATTGTTCCATACAATATTATCGTGAGAATCGTGGAGCCCTGTCGAGATCTCGAGTGCTCCTGTTTCATTAAGATAATAGCCAATTGCGAAGACTAATAGGATCACGATGAATAGCTTGGATAATTTACCTATATTTTATTCTCCAAGGACATTTATCTTGTTTCTAGTCTCTGTTCTATAGATGTGTATATTAAATGTAATATATTAGGGAAGTTAATCTATTCTTAAAACTACGATAGAATTATTAATATAATATCTTGATGAGGAGTGACTCCAATGCTGAGCATTAAAAAGTGCAATGATGTTATCCACCCATTCTGATATAATTTAATGGTATCTATGGCGGAGATAGGGCCTCGAGGAGCTCTTTGTAGAGTAGGCTCAAGCTGTCATTGTTTGCATCCAGTATCCCTCTTTCCGTTATTATCTTGTCTAGGTATTCGATGGGAGTGTTGTCGAATACAGGATAACTTAAACGGTAGCCGTTGAGATTGGAATATCTCACTAGGACTGGTATTTCGTGGCAGTTTCTGAATGGATTGATCTTAGTGGCATCGAATGCCGAGTAGAGTGGGATATTAGTATCTCGGCAGGCTAGAGCAAGCAATCGCGTCCCAACCTTGTTGAACAGGCATCCGTCGAGGGTAATCGTGTCGGCGCCTATTAGGGCTAGATCTGATTGTTCTAGCTTGACATGGATCAGTGTGTCAGGTATTGGCTGTGTATGGAAGCCCATCTTTGATAATCTTTTTGCCATTTCTAATCCCTCTCCGCCTGGTAGGCTTATGGGTATTATGATGCTTGGACGCATATCGTGTGGTAGTGATAGTAGAGCTTGTTCTATTGTGCTACTATAGCTGAACGTCATAATCGTTTTCTTTCCTAGGAGGATATTTCTAATGTTCTCGTTTAGGGATTCTTCTGCATGCCTCTTGTATTCTAGTAGTGAGAGTAATTTGTCTTTGATGTCTGCTGGCTTAGTCTCCTCGTGGCATGCTTCTTCTAGTACATGGGCTACCCAGTGTAGGGGGGTCATGGTTGGATTTGCTTCTATTATTTTTCTCGGAAGATCGTTGCATGAACAGATATTTGTACCTGTCTCGATTTCTTCTATTATTCCTCTTATTGTGTGTAGCATGCTCCAACTTGCTCCACGTATGTGTTCGTCTGATACCTCCTCGAGGGCTATGCGGATTCTGTTGCAGTTGCTCATTTTCCAATCCTCCCTTTCCTTAGGATTTAGTTGTCATGGGGGCCTACTTGGGGGTGAGCGAGCCGCGACACCTCCTCACCATGGGTAGCGCATTCGGCATATAGCCCGGCAGGCATCGGCCCCCCAATTGATAGTATTGTTTTATAGTCCTTGTTATTATTATTGGCATTATGTATGATTGTTCTCGATTTTCTCGATTTAGTGCATTAAAGAAAAATTATTCTCAAATATAAATAATAGTTATTTTAAATAACCGACGCCTAAAATATACATGGAATAAGATAGAACAAAAAGGAGGGAGACAAACCAAAATGAAACCCCAGAAGCTTGCCCCCATACTAATACTCGTAATACTCCTACAGCTAGCCGCACCAATATCACACGCACAACTACCTGGACTAGAAACACAGAAAATAAGCTGCACAGTACACATAGCAGCTGTATCCTCAAGCGGAAAAGGAGTACTAGGAAACCTCACAGTCACAATAGAATATCCAGGCACAGGAAAAGTCTACATCTCAACCAGTCCAGCAGCAGAGCTCGACACACAGGGAAGCGCCAGGACAGCGGCATTCGTAGCAAGCCTCTACGCAGGAGTACCAATGTGGAACTACAACTTCTACTACGACATAGAGAGCCCCAGCGTTATAATAGGAGGACCAAGCGCAGGGGCAGAAATGACACTCGCAACACTTCTCCTACTAACAGGCCATAAATGCAACGAAACAATAGTAGCAACAGGAATGATACAGCCAGATGGATCAATAGGCCCCGTTGGAGGACTCAAAGAAAAACTAGAAGCAGTAGCAGAGTCAGGAGCAAAAATATTTGTCGTACCAGCAGGCCAAACAACATACACATACTATACAGAGAAAATACGCAGAGTAGGACCATTCGTATACGTCACTAGAGAACCCGTAACAATAGACCTATACCAGTACGGAGAACAACTCGGAGTAACAGTATACTCTGCCGCGACAATCATCGACCTCTACAATATAGCTCTAAACGGTCACCTCCCAACATACAATCAAAAAACTCCAATATGGAAACCCTCAGATAATACAGTACAATACCTTAAACAACTCTACCAAAGCCTCAAAAACCAACTCGACATAGAACTAAACCAAATACAGAACACCCAACAGCTAATCCAACTCATCCAAGCCGCAAACCAATATGAGGAAAACGCCCAAAACTACTATGATTCAGGAGACTATTATCAGGCATTAGCACTGCTTGGACGGGCACTCATAGCAGGCTGGACAGCTAAAGATACAGACAAGGCACTAAGCAACGATCTCGACATTACAGACACAGTCTCACAGATAAACCAGTCGATAATAAAGGTCTACAACCAGATCCAAGAAATAGAGCAACAAGGGATATCCGATACAAGCCAATTATACAAGACAATGCGGGCATACGTGCTCATGGGACTGGCGGCCTACTACTATACTAGTGCACTTCAACAGCTCCAGCAGGCACAAGGCCACTACTATCTACCACACAACATACTAACCGGAGTTAGCATACGGCCGCTAATCCTCCTCGAAAACGCTAAATGGTATACAACTCTCTCAAGTATTTGGCTAAACATGACAAGTGAGCCATCAGAACCAATAAACGCCACGCTAGTGGAGAGAAGCTCTATTCTCCTTGAGAGCAACGCGAAGACAATGCTAGCATATACTACGACTCTACTACAAGAGGTCGGAGTGAGCGACGATAACGTCTCTATAGCAGCGTACCTATTGGATCAAGCAATGTCAACCGAGGATCCAATCGAGAGACTAGGCCTATCAATATACTCCATAGTAATACTGAACGCAGTCATACAGGAGACGTTCCCAATGCAGACACAGCAAGTGGTATCGGAGCTTCTATACGTTTTGTCGGATAGGCAACAGCCAGCCTCAGAGCTAGAAGCTATACTGCTAGGACAAGCAGTAAACACAACTGGAACCACTAGTCTAAGATACGCCTCAGAGCTAGTACTAGTCGACTCCATGCTTAGGATGGTGTCCTCCAACACTTCAACGCCTCTAATAGTAGAGCCCGAACAGGCGTCTAGCCAGCAGTATCAGGAGCAGTCATCGCAAAACGAGGCCTCCAAGAACACTGTTAATACTACGTACTACGCGCAGCTAGTAGTAATAGCGTTGGCTCTAGTAGTGCTATTGTATGCTCTTAGAATGGCGTCGGCTCGTCCAGGCCCGTAAGGCTTGTTGAAAAGATGAATGAGGAAAAGAGTGAAGAGGATACTGTTTGCTACTGCTTGTTCTGCAAGTACTCGTCTATTTTCTTCGCAGCCTCCATACCGCTCTTTAGAGCAGGTCCTATTAGGCTTGGACCATGCCTTACGTCGCCTGCTGCGAAGACTCCTTCTCTCGTAGTCATGAAGTCGTCGTTGGTTAGTATGACTCCGCTGTCATCCACCTTTATGCCGCAGCATCCGTTTTCGATAGGTGGTGTTGGTAGGACTCCGACTGCCTTTAATACGTAGTCGAACTCTTCCACGAACTCGCTGCCCTCTATTGGAACAGGCTTAGGCCTCTTTTCAGCGCTTGTTCTTACTAGTCTCATGCGCACGAATTTGACGAGTCTCTTGCCGTTCTCCTCGTAGAACTCTACTGGCTGTGTCAGCTCCCAGTAGTGGGCTCCAGCCGTTATTAGGTGGTCGATCTCTCTCGGACCCATGGGAGCGTATTCTTTGCTCCTCCTGTAGCTTAGCACTACTTCCTTGACTTTGCCCTTTAGTTGTTCATAGGTTAAGGGTACTAGGACCGCGTCTGCCGCCGTGAGTCCTCCTCCTATAACGAGGATCCTGCCCTCTAGTGGGGGTACCTGGTCCCAGCTCTTGTAGCCGTATACTGCGTGGTGAAGTGCCACTAGCCATTCAACCGCTGGGTAGACCCATGGGAGGTCCTCGCCTGGAACCCTCATGTCCCTCGTCTTCCAGGTGCCCGTGGCTATTAAGACGGCGTCGCTCTCCTTGATGATATCTTCTAAGTGTATTTTTTGCTGTGCCCCTACTACTTCGTCCATTAATCCGTAGCTCTTGGTCATATCAACTTTTGTCCTTAGAACGAATTTTACTCCGGCATCCATGAGCTCTTTGATACCCTTTCTAACGGGCCCCTTCGGGATTCTTGTAACGGGTATGCCGAAGAGTATCATGCCTCCAGGCTCCGGGTTCATATCGTATACGGTTACATCGTATCCCTTACATACAAGTATACCTGCAGCTCCCAGTCCAGCGGGACCAGCTCCAATTATGGAGACCTTTTTCCCGTTCTTCTCCGGGACCTCTTTACATCTCAGGAACTTCATTTCTATTCACGCTCCAGCATAGTTTTTGGTGTCCAGGATTCGAAAACATGCAAACTAGATATTAAGTGAATAACAATCCTTGAATATGTATAACTGAATATACGAAAAGAATACTCTTATCATAATCCGGGGGAACCTCCCGGACAAACCCTACCCTAATAATATGATGTAAATCTGAATACAGAGCGCTAGAATAAGCACAAGTAACCCAAGGGTTAGAATAAAAGTTCTCCTCTTACTCTCTCGGAGAGCAAAACCGCGTAGCTCCGCAGCTATACCGACCCATCGAGCTCTCTCAAGCATCAGGCTTAGAAGGGGCATCATAAGGGATTCATAGTCGCCCGGTGTCACGGGTATTCTTCTAGCGCCTCTCTGTTTTCGCATTTGAAGTATCTCTCGTATGTCTTGTTCGCCAAGCTTGAGGAGTCTGAGTGCGAAAGCTATGCTGAAGGCTATCCCTTTTGGAAGACCTAACTCCGCCTCTAGACTCTTGAGGGATTCACGTGGCGTGATCTGGGATACATAGAGTAGGCTTACTCCTCCTAACGTGACGAATCTTAGGCCTATAACAATGGTGGCGTTTACTGCTCCCTCCCGGACTATTAAAGGACCGATAGCGAAGACAGGCTCGCCTGTATTCACAAGTAGTAGGGCGTTGAGGAATGTCCCCCAGATACCTATGACTACTAGTAGTGTAAGGAAGGGATACCGGCGGGCTCCAAGTATGAATCCTGGTACGCCATTAATCAATGCCATCACGAGCAAGGCATCTTTATTATCTGCGATGAAGACGAGTAGCGTGAC
>CAYROE010000022.1:0-17043 GCA_964425855.1 uncultured Desulfurococcales archaeon
GTCAATCCTATCCAAATACATCTATCCACTAACACTGCTAAGCAGTATAATCGTGGCATTAATCACTGTTGTAGCAGACATATTCGGAGCCTATGGTACAGGGACAGGAATACTCCTCGCGGTCGGTATTATAAACCAGTACTATACAATGATAAGCTACGAGAGAGCCCTAGAGACGTTCCCGCTACTCAGAAAGCTACTAGGAGAGGGATAGGCCGTGAGGAACAAGTTCAAGGTAGTTATAGTGACTGGTGTCCCGGGAGTAGGAAAGACTACTGTAATCTCGAAACTAGCTGAATTAGCAGAGAACAAAGGCATCAAGCTCAAAATAGTCAACTTCGGCACGGCAATGCTAAACTATGCTATAAAAGAAGGAATAGTAAAAGACAGAGATGAACTAAGGAAGCTATCTCTAAGGAAACAATTAGAACTCCAGAGCCTAGCCGCGAGAAGTATAATATATAACGCCGATGACCTAGGCGAGAATGATTACTTGATAATCGATACACACGCACTTGTAAAAACAGTAGCCGGATACTGGCCGGGCCTGCCTAGACACGTGATAGACGAGCTAAAACCCGACATGATCGCAGTCATCGAGGCGGATCCAGAAGTAATAGTAAAGAGACAAGAGAGGGACACAGCAAGATACAGGAAAGACATAGGAGGAACGTCCGGAGTAGCGAAACTAATGGAATATGCAAGAGCAGCATCTTTCGCGAGCGCGACATATTACGCTAGCACAGTAGCAATAATAGAGAACGAGGAAGGAAAAGCCGAAGAAGCGGCTCAGAAACTCTTAAGCTTCATGCTTAACCTATAGAATTATAATTTTTCCGGCTTCTAGAACGCTTCCTTATCGATGCCTATGATTGGATCCTAAAGAGCAATTTAAATAATTTCAAGACAATACACCGGGTTTGTGGAGGAACAAGGAAATGAATCCGTCACCGCTAATCATTGTGGTTCTCCCGTTACTGCTAGTTTATAGTACTGCCATGATATACAGAAGCATATATCCACGAGAAGCAATAGAGAAAGCTATCGAGGTCATCTCACAGTATCGAGTTGTAAAAAACGAGTCCAGGAAGAGCAAGAGGATATTGAAGAAGCTTAGAGCAATGGAGTCCGAGTATAAAAGAGCAAAAAGGATAATGACAAGAAGCATCATAGTAAAAATGCTTTTGTTGATGGCGAGCTATGTCTCTGGAAGCATAATATTCTTCTATATTGTTCCTGTTCTTCCCGCTCCATATTATATTCCATTAATCTCGATAGAATCAGAATTTGGCCTTGTTATACCGTCCTTCCTATTATATTTTATATCATATATGGTCTTCTATCTAGCAATGCGCGATACCTTCTTATAGCGCCTCACTAATATCATCCGATATTGGCGGACCATCACGGGGTGGACAAACGTGGTGAGGCCCGCCTATAGGAGCAGGAGCCTACGAAGAATCAGTATTAGGCTCCCAGGCGGACGCACCACGGTTCACTTCGAGAAAAGAAAACCCGGCCCAGCGCGATGCGCGAGGTGCGGACGCCCACTAAATGCGGTACCAAGACTCCGTCCCAACAAGCTAAGGCGTCTAAGCAAGACTAGTAAGAGACCAGAAAGACCATATGGTGGTGTACTCTGTCCGAAGTGTCTAGCAGAACTATTAAGAATATCCGTAATAAGGGGCCAGTAATAGTAGTATCCGGCCCCCCGGGCTCAGGCAAAACAACATATGCAAAGAAGCTAAGCAAGGATTTTGGACTAGAATACTATACTACGGGCCAGATATTCAGAGAGCTCGCAAAGAAGCTAGGCTACACTCTAGAGGAATTTAGCAGAATAGCCGAGAAAGATCCAAAGATAGATTTTCTCATAGACTCGACCACTCTTGAATATGCAAGAAGAGGAGGGATAGTTATCGATAGTCATCTTGCAGCCTGGGTATTAGCCGGGATCGCAGATATAAGTATACTTGTAAAAACCCATCCATTAATACGTGTACAGAGAATAGTTTCAAGAGAACAGAAAGATAAGTGGACTACGATGAGGGAAACTTTTACAAGAGAGTTGAGCCAATATAAGAGATTTAAAGAATATTATGGCTTTGACTTATTGGATTACTCCCTATTCGATATTGTAGTGGATACAAGCGTGCTGGACGCGGATGAGGTCTATCATGTTATCGAGTTCTTTGTTAGATTAAAGCTTACGAAGCTAGGCTACTTGTAAGATTTCTTTTGAAAGAATCATATTTATATCGGGATAACCTTCTAGAGACGAATCCGGTGTATGGAGGGAGACAGTATGCCAGCAATAGAAGTAGGAAGGTTATGTGTGAAGATATATGGGAGAGAAGCCGGTAGAAAATGTGTTATCGTTGATATTATAGATGAGAACTTTGTCTTAATAACTGGCCCTAAGCAGCTTACAGGTGTAAGAAGGAGGCGTGCCAACATCGATCATATAGAGCCTCTCGATAAAAAGATAGAAATCAGTAAGGGAGCCTCAGATGAAGAAGTTCTCAACGCGATAACTAGTGCTGGCCTCGTAGATTTCATGAGGGAACGAGTCAAGCCAGCGCCAGCTATATAATTTTTATAATTATTTATATAATAAACATTATTATGTAGATCATTTACAATTTCACATTTTAGAAGTATACAGCCAAGTTCTCAAGATATAATAGATCCTCATAGATGACTATAACTAGAACTAGGAGGAGAGAATAGAATGGACATAGACTTAACCCAGAAAGGCCGGGATTTCATTAACACAATAAACGAGTTCTGCGGATACAAAGCTAACTGGCTTATCAAAATAGACGAGCCAACGAGCCCTGAGTGGGGCTGGCTCCCCTACGAGCGACCCCTAGAGAAATACATAGAATATGGTGTAATCAACCTCGACAAGCCTCCAGGACCAACAAGCCACGAAGTAGTAGCATGGATAAAGAAGATGTTCAACATAAAGCGGGCAGGGCACGGGGGCACCCTAGAGCCCTAGGTCCGCATAGGATCAGGGCGGGGACACCCCAAAGTAACAGGAGTACTACCCGTTGCCCTCGCCCGCATGACAAGAGTAGTCGGAAACATCATACACTCCAGCAAAGAATACATCTGTGTCATGCAGCTTCACAGCCCTGTTCCCGAAGAGCGGCTGAGAGAGGTACTAGAAGAATTCACAGGAGTCATATATCAGAGACCGCCATTAAGAAGTAGTGTGAAAAGAGCACTACGAAAAAAACGTATCAACGAAATAGAGCTTCTGGAATATAGCGGGAAATACGCTCTCCTCAGAATAGATTGTGAAGCAGGAACTTACATGCGTAAATTGTGCTGGGACGTAGGACTAGTCCTAGGCGTAGGAGCTCATATGAGAGAATTACGTAGAATAAGAACGGGCCCCTTCCATGAAGACAAAAACCTCGTCAGAATGCATGATGTTGCAATGGCACTTATACGACTCCGTCATGAAGGTAAAGAGGACCTACTACGGAAAGTAATTCTACCAGGAGAGTACTCGGTATGCCATATACCCAAAGTAGTAGTGAGAGATAGTGCAGTAGAAAGCATTGTGCACGGAGCAAGCCTAGCGGTACCCGGAATTGTCATGGTACAGGACACGGTAAAGAAAGACAGCACAGTAGCGATGCTCACAGGAAAGGGAGAGCTCATAGGACTAGGCCTTGCAGAGATGGATGCAGAAACAATTATCCAATCAGAGAAAGGAATAGCCGTGAAACCGAAGAGAGTCATAATGGAACCAGGAATTTATCCGAGGATGTGGAGGAGACAGGGCCAGGACAACCAATAGTCCCCCATGGCGCCGGGGGCGGGATTCGAACCCGCGCCCCCCGTGTGGGGGAACGGGTCTCAAGCCCGTCCCCTTGGTCCGCTCGGGCACCCCGGCACTCCCGAGCCAACAAATAATGTTTCCTAGGAGGGTTATTTAGGTATCACGATAGGTGTCCGGCTAGATAACCACTAATACGTCTGTATGTGTTCTCTCAAGTACTTTCTTGGTCACACTCCCGATAAATAGTCTCTCTAGCCGGCTTAATCCCCTTCTACCGACAACAATAAGGTCAACGTCTTCCTGAGAAGCGATCTCAACAATTTGATCACCTGGATCTCCTATAGCAACAATTGTCTGTGCCTCGATACCATAATCAGAAGCGATCGTTTCCTTGAGTTTCGATAGAGCCTTCTCCGCAGCCTCCTTTAAGGGACGCGTGTCGACTACCTCCGGTACTAGAAGCTCTCCTAGAAGAACAGTTGGAGGCGGGACTATAGATACAAGCAAGAGGCTCGATCCCATACTTTTAGCGATTTCGGCTGCCCTTCGAGCAGTCTTGAGAGAAGCTTCAGAGCCATCGATTCCTACAAGAATCTTCTTATATACCATATCTATCACGCTCCAGTAGCTTGATATCTAATTATTATAGTTAGTCTAAATGTATATAAAATGGCCCCGATGAGGAGCGCCACGCAAATGACCTCTCTAACAAATTGGAATGAATTAGGCCTGTGTTACCGAGGGCGCCGGAATAGATTCCTGTTACTTCTCTTTACTAATTACTAATAGAGTAGCCAATTGCTGGAGGGGCCAAACAATATAGCTGACCGCTTTACAATATGTTGATAATTGTGGGATGATGATATCGAGGTAAACCGAATCGCTGTGTGGACGTTATCCCCGTCTGACCCCTCCAAGTTACGGTGAATGAGGAATGAAGTGCAAGGACACCGTTACCATAATACTATATGTGCCTATGGAAATGAGCCTGCCACTAGTAGTCCAAGAAATAAAAAACTGTAGAGGACACATATTAAGCTTAAATGAAGAAAACAGGAGGATTGTATTTACCACAACTAGGAAAAGTTTGTCTAGTAATATATGTAGGAGGCTAATAGAAGAACTAGGAACAGCAAGAATAGAACTTTCCATAAAGTGTAAGTTATCAGATCACCTTGAAGCGAAAAAGTTTATTGATATTCTGAAAGAACTAGGATTCAAGAAATACACGGGCACCAGCGGAAATCATTACTTTGTCGGGATTCTCTGCTCTAGGATAGTAGTAATTGAAATAGAGTTCAAGAAGACGAGGCTACAATTAAAACCTGGAAAACATACTGCTGGAAAAGGATTATTAGTCCTCCTCTTCCCACACAGTTAGAATTAGACCCAGACGACTTAGACAAAGCCTATGATGAATGCTTGAGAGAACTCGCAGAATTACCTAAAAGGTGATGACAGATGATGACGCCTGCCGATTTCTTGATACGGATGCTGATTGCGCTTCTAGGAGGAATGCTAATAGGATTAGAGAGGGAAAGAGCTCAGACAAGCTCTATCGCTAGAGAGAAAGGAAGTATCCCTGGACTAAGGAGCTTTGGATTACTGAGCTTGTTCGGCGGCCTTATTGGTTATCTCTCAGTGGCGCAAGGAGACCAGAGAGTCGATGTATCACTTGTTGCCGTAAGTTATCTAGCCTTATCGGCGCTCGTTATTCTCTATGCTTACTCCAGAATGGTTAAGAGAGGAGTATCGGGTATAACAACTTACATTGTCATGTTCACAACCTTTGTCATAGGGTTCCTCTCTGGAATAGGTCTTGTACTAGAATCTGCTGGGTCGAGTGTGATTGTGACTCTGGTTCTAGCACTCAAGAACCCGGCAGAGAAAATAGCAATGACACTTAACTATGACGAGCTACTAGCAATGCTAGAAGTAGCTGCATTAGCATTAGTGTTCGGGCCTTTGATACAGTCCTATGCGGAGCAGAGTGGCCTAAGTATTGTATTTAAGATATACTTGTTCTTCACGATTATATTGATGATATCTTTTGCAAGCTATATGACGGCTAAAGCCTGGGGAGCAAAGGGATTATTTTATGCCGCGCTTCTCGGATCTCTTGTTAATAGTGAGGCGACGGCTAGTAGCACGGCGCTCGTTGTATCACGGATAAGTAATCTAGTGGATAGGAAACGATTATTGGGGAGCTTGATTCCTCTAGTAATAGCTACCGCACAAGCAAAGCTCGCTATTCTCGGTATAATCGGAACCTATCTATTTGCTGACATAATATATGGAGATGTTGTATTAGCAGGGCTTCTAATAATCCTCGTAGCAGTGGTTATAGGCTATATATCGGCGGCAAAAACCTCAACGTATACCTCTACCCTGCAACAAGTAGAGATCCAGAGCCCACTATCATGGAGCACAGCTCTAAAAGGAGCGGTGGCATATGGAGTACTGACTGGCCTGTTCCTTATACTCCCTAAGACAAGCATAGGAAGCTGGTACGGGATGCCCCTACTATTATCCTTCATAGGTGGACTCGTTAACGCAACAGCGGTAATTCTCTCCATAGGCACAAGTGTGGCGTCCCTTTCACATTGTCAAATCATTTCGTCAATTCTACTTACGATAAGCGCGGCCTCGATAAACAAAATCCTCTATATAAACACGGCACGTCTTTCAAGAGAAGAGTTCAAGGCCATAATAGCGTGGAGCGTAATAATGTCTCTTGTCCCAATAATCATCTTATTAGCAGTGGCATCAAACTGTTTCTAGCCACTACGCTTTTCAAGAACGCCAGTCTGTTTGATTACTCTACAAGATAATGCAGAAGTATTTTGGTGCGGGGGGTGGGATTTGAACCCACGCAGGCCTACGCCATCGGGTCCTAAGCCCGACCCCTTTGACCAGGCTCGGGCACCCCCGCACTGTCCTCTTGAAAAATTGATATGTAGTGTCTTATTAGGATTACGATTCCTCTTCTTCCTCTTCCAGGCTTACGAGCGCTAATATCTCACGATAGATTCTCTCGGCAATTCTCTTCTCCACGTCATCGGCGTCAGATAGAAGCTGGGAGAGGTTATCTTTCAGGTAGGAATCTATATCGTCGCTCACTTCGACGATTTTCTTTTTTATAACCTTTGGAGCCGGCACTAGTACTGATGCTCTCACTATTGCCTGGCCGTTTATAGGTGTTATCATTATTGCTCCTGCGTCCTGGTCCTGGTAGACAAGCTTGAATATTATGTCTCCGGTGTCGGTTTCTCCAAGTCTCTCTAGTTGGTAACTCGGCTCTTCTTCTAGGACCTCCTCTGCTCTGGATAACACCGTCTTAAGTTTAGATTCAACTTCTTCATCTGGCACTCTCTTCCATACTTGGACTGCTAACGTGTCCAGCAGCCATTTTATTTCTCCATCTTCTATCTCGTAGTCTACACTTATCCTGACGACGTCTCCCTTATCCACTTGTAGACTAGTTACTAGAATCTCGAAAAGTAGCCTATTGAACTCGCCGGCCGCCTGTGCAACTTTTTTCGCGTCTATTTCACCGTTCTTTATCTTGTCTTTAAGCTGTGCGAAAAGGACCCTCCGAACCTTATCTGCATAGCCTCCTGCTATAACGAGCCCGCTTCTCAATGTAGGCATGGTTCTCGCCTCTTTTATCCCACATTTATAATAATATATTGTTTCAATAAATGATAAAAGAATATACTCAAGAAAACACTTACTCGGCCAACATTAAATTATAATCCTACAGATATACATTGAGCAAGTTGAGAGCCGACTCCAGACTAATAATGAAGGGTATGAGGAGCCGACCACCGTAAGACCCTGGTGCACTAGCGGCCAGGGGATGACAAGCGATAATTTAGTTATTTTACCTGAGATAATTGTAGTCTATGGATTCTTCCTCTTCCACTGAGTAGCTTCCCGTATTTTCTAAGTGCCATATTATCTCGACTACTTCGTCAGGGGCCCCATTAACGAAGAGGATTCCAACTCCATGGTTCTCAATAACATTGCCTAGATAGAGATAGGCTGTCTTTGAGAGATTTCCTTTTTTCGAATAGAATATGAGCAGGGGCTTTTTCCCCAACTCCTTTATCTTCTCTAGATAAGGGATAAGCTCTGTAATAATTCTGTAAGATTCTCTTCCTGTGAGTAGATACCCGGGGCTAAGCACCACGATATAGGCGATGAATTTTGAGCCACGGACTATGACGACAGGTGGTAAATCGTTATCGAAGTCTGCTTTGTTTGCATCGAACCCTTTAAGGTGTTCAAGCAGTTTCAGGGCCTCTTCCTTCGCAGTATTCACGTTGAGAACGATTCGGGGATCATTTATTCCTTCCTTCATGATTTTGTCTATTAGTGTTTCCTCTGCCAGCGAGATCATCGCCATTTCCCATCATCTTTGTTTCTCTGCAACATATATCCTTGATACTATACTGGTTGACCGACAATATAATATTCTGGATAGCAGGCTAGCTTGTTTTTAACTATACATGTAGACTGTTATCTTATCGAGAGGGATTACTATTGGAGCAGAGGAGAATGCTACCGATTATGGTTACTCTAGTGCTAAGTATGATAATTACACCACTGATAGATGTCTCTGCTGCAGAAAATACTATCTCTGTTAACCTTGTCTATAATGGGCGCGTCTTCCTCGAAGAACAAGTATGCTGTCGTGGAATCCCAGTATCGATAGCTAGCATCGGAGACAAAGTAGGCGTAATAGTATATTATAGTGGGAACTACACTAGTATCCTTTATATTGTTGACAAGACTTCTACCGATATAATCGATAAACGAGCATTTGATGAAAGCCGCCCCCTCTGCATGGAAAAGATCTCGAACACCCTTCTAGACATCGTCTTCTACAGGGGATCATCTATAGAAGAATACATATATGACCTTGCAGAGTCCCGGCTGATCCCCGGGTTTAGGTATCCAGCACCTTCTGGCTCGGTGATAAATGGATGTACAATAAGCAATGGAAACTACATGATATATGGCTCTAAGATAGACCCCATAAATGGCTATCAGAATCTATTACTAGTACTGGGATCTACTGGAAATAAAATAAACGAGCTGGTCTGGGGATCAGCGGGAGATGAAGCAATTCTAGACGCAAAAGCTTCAACAGAGACAGTATATGTACTATCACTTAACGCCACCAGTGGAGATAACCTTACACTATACTCGATTGACGGCCTCCAAGGACCTCCTAGGTCACTAACAACCATAATAGGTTTCAAGCCTATAGGGCTTGACACCGGCAACAACGACACAGTCATTATACTAGGAAGAACAGCGAAGAACACTCCAGGATTTATAATATACAACACTAGCGGTCAAAGACTAGTAGAGATCAACCGGACAAGTATAGTTTTCTTAAACTCTGTGTTCATAGACAAAGATCTGTTACTCGTGGCAGGATACATGTACAACCAGACAACCCACGTAACCGACGGAATACTATTACTAGAACCTATCTCGATGATCTCAACGTATACGAATATAACCCCTATACTTGTAACTGGAAAAGACAACGTCTCCATAACATCACTCACTACCGATCAGAGCACCCTAATAGTAGGAGGCTTACAAGGATACGTGCCCTTCATTGCATTCTACAATATCTTGACCCAAGAACCACCAACAGAAACTATTACCACAAATAGTAACACCACTGGGTTACCCGAACAAAACAACATTGAACAAATTATAGCCGCATCACTATTACTAGGACTGATCGGAATCATAACCCTAACATATATCTTGAAGAAAAGGAAACTTTCCAAAAACAAACTAGGAAAGGATTAACCTAGTAAAATAGCATTTTCCTAAATTATACAGCAATTATATCCAGCATGCTCTCCCCCCCACCTAACCAGAAAATACCTAAGACATACGGGGCATAGAATGAGAAGAGGGCTAAGCGAATTACTAGGAGCCATGATAATAACAATAATTGCATTATCACTTGCAGCAACATACATACATGTAATAGATACAGCCAACAAAAAGCTTATTGAACAGATAGAACTGAAAGAGCGAAAATTAGAAGTTCTTGGAGCATCAATAATAGTTCAAGCGTATCCATCCGATACAGGAAAATTAAACATAACGATGATCTCGCAAATAGCTCTTTCACCACAATACATAATTATATTGGATAAAACAAGTGGAGTAACGAGAATAATCGAGACACGAAACCTATCAATAATACCCGGCCAGCAGGCCATAATTACTATAGACTACAACTATACGTGTCAACCGATAAAAATCATGATAATAGACGAGTCCGGAGCAGTCATATCAAGAAGCTATACATATCAGGATTGTATAGATTCATTAACAACAGGTACTCAATACTATGACCCAATAACAAAAACAATATCAAGAATCATAACATATACAGGACGATCAACCAGCACGATACTCGTAAACCAACCACTTGATATAAATCTATCTCTAGTCACCCCAGGGTTCTCTATAACGAATTCGTCAGTGACATTCGATGTGTATCGAGAAGACACATACCTTGGTAGAATAACCATAGGTCAAGAGATACATGTTCTAGAAGTAAACAGGACAACAGTGTATATCGGGGCAATGACATACAAGGACCTCTCATTGCTCTATATCAGACTAGACTCGAACCATACAATAACACATTTCCTAGGGGAGATAAACGCCTCGATGAACCTAAAAGCAGTCTACTCTGGAGTAAGTTTCAGGCCATACGGAGGACTACAAGACACCACGCTAATGATACCATACGCGTCACAGATCGATGGTTCGATATACTATAAATTTATGAGAAAAATAGTCTCAGGATCACTCACCTACACCTACATATACATATATAATAATGCTTCCGTTTCATTCACATCAGATAACGTACTCCTACTAGCATATGCGAGCCAAGACAAACCACTGGGAGGACAAATAGATCTCAATATAAAAATAAGAAAAATAATAGGAATAGATCCCCTAACGCGGACAACTTACATAGGAAGAATAAACGGTCAAACAATTATTAGAGCAGCCTTTATAGAAGCATCACCAGAGGATCCACCAACTAAAGCCTACACAGGCCTCCTCGAGGAATTCCAAGATATTAACATAAACCTTGAGGCAAAAACCAACAACACTCTAAGAGGCACATGGAACCTAGCTTTACACGAACATATCTCATTGACCACGACCACGCCTGTAGACATATATCTAGCATTATCAATACCGCCACAACTCTATCTAAATACATCATATTATCTCGATACAACAACTAGCTCAACGTCAAATACATATATAGTAGAAATAATCGGGACAACAAAGCCGCAGAAACTACCGCTACCATGGAGCATACCCATAAACATAATAATCGAAGACGATAACCAGACCACAACCCTAACAATAACAAGAGAACCAGCGAGCATATACGTTACAGGAACATCTTTAACTCCGATAACAACAGTATTCCCGCTGGACACGATCCGGGCTGATACAATATATGCAATTAGACTAAACACCACACCTTTTCATTATCCTATAACCATACTATACAATGGAACAACAATATTCGCAAAGAACACCCAGGCAACAGTACAAGAACTACAAGAAACCATACAATCAAGCGCCGCAATAATTTATACGGAAGAAGAATCAAGGGCACCAGTAATTATACTGATAAACGGATACTAGGAGAACTAGTCAATCTATACACGTGATCAAATGCAATAAACCGTTCTCACAACACTTAATAAGAGGAGTACAAACACCAGACACACCATAGGTGTACCGCTTTGAAAACGAACCCTGACTATAATACAAGAGTAGACTTATTTAAGGAAAGTCCCACCAGGAAAATAGATGTTATCAAAGAAAAACTACAACTAGAAGGAAAAGACATCATACTCCTATCCACAGGACAACCAAGCATCCCCCCACCCAGATGGGCTAGAGAAAAACTTGCAGAAGAACTCCTAGAAGAATCAATGTGGCTCTACGCATATACACCAACCCAAGGAAGAAAATCTGTGCTAGAAGCAATAAGAAGAGAACTTGAAGAACACGGGCTAAACCTAGGAGAAAGACAAATAACACTAACAGCAGGTGGACAGTCAGCACTATTCGCCACGATCACAGTACTCTTCAAGCAGGGCGACAATGTAGTCGTCTTCGACCCAATGTACTTCGGATACTGGCCCCTACTAGACTACGTCGGAGTAAACGTAATAGACATAGTAGAAGATATAAGGCAAGGATTCAAGCCTGACCTCGATAAACTAGAAGAAATAGCCAGCGAAAAGAAGATAAAAGCAGTCATACTCGTCACACCGGACAACCCCACAGGACGAATAATAACACGAAAAGAAGCAGAAAGACTCGCATCACTCGCAGAAAAACACGGATTCTACATAATAGTAGACGAAGCCTACAGAACACTAGTCTACGAAGGAGAACACCACTACATATACAAATACGCCCCCCACAGGGTAATAGCACTCAACGCTTTCAGCAAGGACCCAGGGATACCCGGCTGGAGACTAGGATTCGCCTACGGACCCGAATGGATAATACAACGAATAAAACTAGTCGTCCAAGAAACAGTCTACTGCACGCCCTCAGTAGCCCAAAGACTAGTAGAAATATATCTATTAGACAGGGAAAGACGAAGAGAGCACATCGAGAGAGTCAAACAAATCTACAAGAGCAAGAGAGACGCCATGATAAGCGAAATAGAGAAAACCCTGCCAAAAGCAGAATACGTCAAGCCAAAAGGAGGAATGTTCCTCTTCCTAAACTTAGAAAAATACCTCAAGCCAAAATCAATAACCGCAGAACAACTAAGCCTAAAACTACTAGAAGAAAAAGGAGTAGCCACAGTACCAGGATCCTACTTCAGCAAACACTACAAATACGCTCTCAGACTAAGCTTCGTAAGCGAAACACCCGAAAGAATAAGAGAAGGAATACACCGACTAGCACAACTACTCGGAGAAATTTAAGAATCCCCAGGCAACCCCACACGAAACACTCAAGCACCCCAGCAATCAAGAGGAGAGAGCAATGCCGACAATAGTACTAGACCCTACACCATACATAATGCTCTTCATAGTACTAGACCCAGTCGGAATAATCCCATACTACCAAGCAATAATAAGCAAAGTACCACCATCATCTCGCAAAGAAGTATTACGAAGAGCCGTTTTAGCCGCACTAGCCATGCTCCTAGGATTCGCACTGCTAGGGGAGTACCTCTTCGGAATACTAGGAGTCACACTAGGCGATTTCCAAGTAGCGGCAGGACTAATACTCTTAATATACGCGGTATCAAGCATATTCGAGATAAACCTAGGTGCAACGGGTCAAGGCACCAGCGTAGCAATATTTCCTCTAGCGACACCCCTCCTGGCAGGACCCGGATCTATCACCACACTCATATACATCAAATACATCTATGGGCTAGGAACAGCAATAGCCGCCACAGTAATCAACATAGCGCTAGCTTACCCTATCCTAGCATCGAGTAACCTTATACTAAGGTTCCTAGGCCGGCATGGATCACTGTTCATAGACAAGTTCATGAGTCTCATACTAGCAGGATTCGCGGTATCAATAATAAGAGAAGGGATCCAAGCACTACTCGGTGGATAACATTGACTAAGACGCATTTCTGCAGAAAGATGTTTGTTGAGGCACTGTAATAGTCCTTCAACGACGGGCCGTTGACAAATATTATGTCGACTTATAGTTAGCAGACTCGGAGAACAAAGATGAACAAGTGTAAAAGCGCGCTAAGCCTCTTATCGTCACTAGTTTCAGTGGACACAGTGAATAGTCCGGTCGAAGGGAAACTTGTAGGAGTCAAAGAGGCACGAGTTATAAGTAGTATTCTAGAAGAGCATGGCTTCAGCCATAGTGTAGACGAGCACGCGCCAGTACCCATACTATACGATATACGCGGAGAGGACAGGCCTGTAACCCTATGGCTTGCACACTATGATGTAGTGCCCCCGGGCCCTGGATGGACCAGGGATCCATTCAAGCTAACAGTAGAAGACGGAAAAGCGTATGGAAGAGGAGCCACAGACGACAAGGGTAACGTCACAGCTTTAGTAGAGGCTCTAGCCTCATACCAGCCAAAACAAGGAACAATAATAATCGCGTTCACGGGAGACGAAGAAATAGGGGGGAAAAGCGCTGGATACCTTGCGGAGAAGCTAGGAGAAATAGGCTTATTCCCAGACTACATGGTAAACGCCGACGGAGCACTATCAAAAGTTATAATCAGGAGACGAGGAGGATTCGGGGCCCGGATAAGAGTAAAATCCAAGAAAGAACTAGAAAAAGGCCGTGTACGAGAAAAAACATTCGAAACAAAGATCCTATTAAGAGAAACAATGCACAGTGCATATTTCATACCAGGAGTAGACACTCACGCTCTAGTCGCGGCTAGTCTCTGGATAAGAGACAATAACATACATGTCTCAAGCCTCAAGGGGGAATGGGTGAAGAGCAATGTTATACCTCGGAAAACCACGATAAGATATGTGGAGAAAGGCGGAGACGAACTAGTAGAAGTAGATATTGGGCTAACACAGCTTCTTAAAAGCATAGTGCCTCTCGTCCGGGCACCGATTCCGACAGAGAAATATAGTGATTATGGAGTGTCGATAAACCCCAACTATTATACTTTCAAGGAAGACTATCATGAACTAGTCCTAGATATAAGAGCAATGACAACAAACAAGGATAAAATAGAAGAGATCCTGGAAGAAATACTAGAGAACAACCTAGATCACGAATATACACTTACGGTAACAGGCGGCAAAGGATACCTCTATACCGATAAAGGCTCAATACTCGTAAAGAAAGCGTCGGAAATAAACAAGCTCCTAGGCCTAGACCCAGAACCCATAGAGGCTGGAGGAGCAAGCGACAGTAGATACTTTAGCCCGAAGGGCGTAGAGTCAATAGATTACGGACCCCTTGGAGGAAACATACATGGACCTGACGAATATGTTAACATAGAACATCTATGCAAGACAATCGAGTTCTACAGGAGACTTGCTAGAGAGCTTCATTGGTAAGGCTAGAGAACGGGGAGGGAGAAATAATGGGCGAGATAAGGCTGAGGAATACTCTAGGGCGAAGAATAGAAGTCTTCGAGCCAGTAAAACCCCCACTCGTCAACATGTATGTTTGCGGACCAACACCCTACGATTATACACATATAGGCCATGCAAGGACCTTCGTGGCATTCGACGGTATCAAGAGATATCTTAGCTTAAGAGGATACAGTGTATTCCATGTACAGAACATAACCGATATCGATGATAAAATCATCAATCGGTCACGCGAGAAAGGAATCGACTGGAGAGACCTCGTCCAGGAATACATCAACGACTACATGGACATGCTCTCAACCCTCAACATACATATAGACATCCATCCACGAGTAACGGAACACATTGACGACATAATAGAATTCATCCAAGGACTAATAGAGAAGGGCTACGCATACGTAGCAGAAAGCGGAAGCGTATACTTCGAAGTAGACAAATACCCAGACTACGGGAGACTAAGCGGTAGAGCAAACAAGAACCTATGGGGACAAGAAGAAGAATACGCCCACGAGAAAAAGAAACCCTACGACTTCGCACTATGGAAAGCCGCAAAGCCAGGAGAGCCTAGCTGGCAGAGCCCCTGGGGCCAGGGAAGACCAGGATGGCACATAGAATGTAGCGTTATGAGTACAAAGTATACAGGACCAAACCTAGACATCCACGGCGGAGCCGCAGACCTAATATTCCCACACCACGAGAACGAAAGGGCCCAAAGCGAGTCCCTCCTAGGACACAAGCCCTGGGTAAAATACTGGCTCCACACAGGATACCTAACCATAGAAGGCGAAAAAATGAGTAAGAGCCTAGGAAACATCATAAGCGTAAAGGATGCAGTGAAAGAGTGGGGCCCAGGACCCCTAAGACTCTGGCTTCTAAGCGGCCACTATCGAACCCAGCTAGAATATAGTGATCAAAGCCTACAACAGTCAAAGCGCCTCTACAACCGGTTCAGAGAAGTAATACAAGAACTCCACAAAAGACTAGAGAAACAAGAACCAACCTACGTGCTTAAACCCTCCGAGTTAAACATACTAGACTCGTTAAGGAAGATACACAGACGTTGGCACGCAGAGATGAGCAACGATTTCAACTTCGCAGGTGCAATAAGAGAAGTATGGGAGTTCACTAATCTCCACTATAAAGAACTAACAAGCATAGAAAGTACCACGATCATTCTCTACGCCTACAAGATAGGGCAAGAAATGAACAGGGTATATGCTATAGCAGACGACGTATACCAAGCCGCTGAGAGAGCAGTTCCAGAAGTATCAGAACAACTAATTGACCTAATAGTATCAGTTAGAACCGAGCTCAGAAGGAACAAGATGTACGACTTAGCAGACACAATACGTGCAAAACTACTAGAACTTGGCATACAGCTAAAAGACTATAAGGATAGGACCGAGTGGAGCTGGAAATGACCCGGGAGATCCATGAACGATACTCTAGGCAGATCCCGCTCATCGGAACACAAGGACAGAGAAGGCTCCTTGCCTCGCACGTCGTAGTCGTCGGGCTCGGAGGACTAGGAAGCCTAGTATCAACATATCTTGCCCTAGCAGGAATAGGCAAACTCACCCTAATAGACGGAGACAGGGTAGAATGGAGCAACCTAAACAGACAACTACTATATGACGAGGCAAGTATAGGCCTTCCAAAACCAGTAATAGCAACACGAAGAATACGCCAATACAATACCCACACAGAAGTAGACTACCACATAACACGTATCACAGAAAACACGGATCTAGAGAAGACAATAGGCAAGCCAGACCTAGTAATAGACGCCTTAGACAACTGGATCTCTAGGAAAATCCTAGGAAAATACACGTGTAAAAACAATATACCCCTAGTACATGCTGCGGTGGACGGCTTCTATGGCCAAGTAATCCTACTTGATCCAAATAAAGGATACTGTATAGACTGTATAGCGCCACGGACCGAACACAAGCGAAAGACACCTATACCAAATATAGGAGCCGGGGTAGGAGTAATAGCTTCTCTTGAGGCACTGACAGCAGTAGAGTATCTCTCGGGGATAACAGACAGGACAGGAATACTCTACGTAATAGACTTGAAACACAGACAAATAACTGAGCT
>CAYROE010000023.1:0-16160 GCA_964425855.1 uncultured Desulfurococcales archaeon
GAGGCACATATACCTCGCGGGGCTTATTCATATCTCTTCCGAAGAATAATCTGAGAAGCACTATTTTCTCTTGTTCATCAACTATATTTAGTCGTTTCTGGAGACTACGTATCCACATGCCTGTGAGTAGGATCGATAATATGAATGCGGTGGCCGAGCCAGCTAATAGATCGGTGGGTATCATATGTGGTGCTCCCTTGTCTAAACGCGTATCGACTCACGGTATTTAACCCCTTTTATATTATGTGTGAGCATAGGAGTCTGAATAAAATGGACTGCGACAAGAAGAAGGTACTGGAGAAGCTAGTAAAGCATATGAATCAATCAACTAGCGAGACTCTCAGCATTATAAGAAGAAACTATGAACTACACCCTCTTAATGAAGAGAGCACTCCCCTCTCCGTGATAATGGAGAGATATGCTACAAGTCTTCTAGCACCTATATTTTACTATATTAGAGAATCCTCTACGTGCGAGGAACTAGAGAAGCTCTTGACCTTTATCGAGAAGTATAGAGGATTGACTTCTCCATAATATATATGCTATTACGTGCGTAGCTAGATAATTATAAGGACCTATGCTTACCTCGCTATGCTTGTATCGTTTTAACGCCTCGCGGAACATGGCTGGAGGATCCTTATGAGCTCCTAGTACATAGACCGTTTTCTCTTTTCCAAAATAGCCTTTGATTGGTTTACCCTTCTCACTAAGGTATACTAGGTCATAATACTTAGAAAGACCGTGTAAGTATTTATCGACCGGTTCTTCTCTTATGACTAGACTAGTTTCTTTTCCCCTAAATGCCTTCAATATTTCTAGGACAGCTTGTTTTTCACGTCTAATCGTACTTGTTGGTCTATATTCGATTACTGTGATTATCTCGTCGTTCTCGGGGAAAACACCATGTACTATTAATTGTATTCCTTTTTGAAGCATTGCGTACTGTTCTATAATTATAAAGGCTCTTGCCAAAATGTCTATTCGTTTATATAGGCCCGCGTATCCTTTGAGCCTTATCTGTTTTACTGTTGGTTTTTCTGGAAAAACTATCGTAAATATGTGGTGTTGGTTGTTTCTGTCCATTCCTATCATTGTTTTAGTCCGAGTATTTTATTATGGATCATTCAATATTTCTTCAATTGTTTTTTTAGCTTGTTGATACGCTTGTTCCTCGTCAGGTTTTGTTGTTTTTGGATCGAATGGATATTGGCCTAGTACTAGTTTGACTGTTCCATCCTCTAGCTCCGCGAATAGCTGTGGTAGTGCAGCCATTCCTAGGTCGTCTGTCAAACCATGGTTTATAGCATACATGTAGTCTTCTTTCTTTATTTCTAGTTCTACTCCAAGTTCCTCGGCTAGTTTTTGTGCCAGTTTTTTCCATGCGTTGTGTAGTGGATGGAACTCCGCTGTATCTAGCACGATCTTGACTATTTTGCCCATATTTTGTCCACCTTTCTTTGTTATTTTCTGTCTTCATTGAACGGTTGTTGTAAGCTCTACTATAATTAAGTTATGGTATTCTTATAGTAAACTCTCGCAGATCTGTTTCATGACTAGAGCATCTTGTTCTAATATAGGGCTTTCACTTATTATGACTGCTTGTATTCCGGTCTCGATATATGCTCTGCAGACCGTCTCCCATGCAGGGCCGTATTCTTCTGCAAGCGTATGGTGCTCTCTTTCTCCTCCCGGACCATACTCGATCTTGGAGAAGTGTGTATGGAGCGGTTTCAATACATAGTTTCCAAGCTCTTTTTCTAGCTTGTCTATAACCATTATTATGTCGTTGACCGTCCTTACATGATTACCTTCATATCTCGCGTATAGATGTGCCCAATCAATAGTTGGTCTACATCGCTCTCCTATTTCTCGGCAAATCTCTATTATTTCATCGACGTCTCCTATTGCTGTTTTTCGGCCCATAAGCTCTGGGCTCAGGCTCGGTGTTTTTACCCAGTCTGGTAACTTTTCTAGCACTCTCTTGTAGCCTTCAATAGCCTTCCTGAGCGCCTCTCTTTTATCTTTATACCCTTTATAGTATCCGGTGTGTACTACAACTACGTAGGCTTTCATCCATTCAGCGGCTTTCATCGAGTCTATTATTCTCTTAATGCTCGCTTCTACTTTTTCATGTTCCTTGCTTGCTAAATTAATATAGTACGGAGCATGGAGACTCATTATAACATCGTATTTTTCTGCATTTTCTCCTAGTCTTCTAGCTTTTTCTTCTCCTATTCGGACTCCTCTTACCGCCTCGTACTCCATAGCATCTAATCCAATACTTCTGAGATACTCTGGCGCGTCCTCCATTTTTCCTTTAAACGAAATCGGTTTCCCTGCAGGACCGAATCGTAGTTTCATATCTTCATCTCCCTCCATTCGTAAAAGTTTGAGCATATGGCCGCTATTAGTAGATATGGTATAGATCCCGGCCCAGGGATTCAGCATTCTAAGCTTTTGACTAGATCTTTGTATTTTTGTTTTGGTCTCTTATAGTAGATTTTTACTTTATCTGAGAGGTATGCATGTGTAAACTGTGTTATCCATTTTGGGGGAGTTGTCCTATAAGACACTATGTTGATATTATAATTTCTAGATACAAGATAGTATAATGCCGGCCAGGGATCAAGTCTTGGCTTCTTCGACATGCTCCAGAGCATTATTATGTTGTAGGCTTCTCCGGGAATGTGGTTTAGATCCGTGTCAATTTCAATTGCTTGCCTTAGTGCTTTTAGTGGCTCCGGTATTCCAGGCATGAATGGTGCTTCTTCTAGAACTTTAATTATTGTATTAAGGTTATTGGATTGCTCTATTATTGGTAAGGCCTGCCTGCCAAATATTACTAAGTTGTAGATGTCTTTACATTTGTCGAGTATTGTCTTTATTGTATTGATCGTCCAGGATCTTTCAAGGGATTTAGTGGAGTCTACTAGGAGGGTTATCATGTTTATGAGTCCTCCTTTTAGTCTTTTGATATACTTAATAGCAATGATATTAGTGCGTTTTTGGAGTTGGCATGGTTCCATTCGAGCAGTTTCCTATCAGTTAACTCACGCAAAATTCCTTTTATTTTGACTTGCTGAGGTGCTCCTACAGTAACATAATGTACGTCGATCCCCTTATTCCGTGCATATAGTGATGCATGTTCTATGGGTATTCCCGTATTGAATTCTCCGTCGCTAATTATGATTATTTTTTTCTTTGAAGTATACGTTCTGCGTAGTAGTTTTACTGATTCGACGATAGCATCTCCCGGTGCTGAGCCTTCGTATGTCTTTGTAATCATGCCTAGCGCCCGGGTGAGGACATCGTAGTCTGTTGTTAAGGGTACAACAGGCGAAGCGTATCCCGCAAATAATACTAGGCCTATTTTTCCTTTTCTCGACAATATTCTTTTAGCAGAAATCGCTAGAGCACTTAAAGATGCTGCTAGTTTATGTGGGAGGAAGTCTCCGTATGATTTTGCCATACTTATAGAGACGTCGACCGCGTATACGATGGCTGGCATTTTACTCACCTAGTATTGGCCGGTTAGTAAAAGTGTTTCTAGTTGATATGGTAGGATTACAGGTATTGCTTTGAGGCTGAGCAGAAGTTCTTCGAGTTCTGTTTTCTCAAGGTTCCCTTTATAGAGATAGACTAGATCGAGCCATGAATATGTGTCAAGACCCAGTTTTTTAGCGAATTCTCTTAGCCTTATATCCTCCGTTATCAGTATGTAACCGCAGCTCTTAGCATGTAATAGTGTATCTCGTTCTAAACTGGATATTATGATCCCTTTTTCTTGGATACTTGTCTTTCCACATTCTGTGCCTATTTCTATCCCTATTGGCGACTTCATGTTTTTCTTGAATAATGCTCTTGCCTCTAGGACTTCTAGGTATGATTTTAACGATCTTGGTATGAAGATCATGTAGCCTAGTTCTTTAAGCATACTTACAAAAACGGACAATCTAGAATTATATAGTACGTAGACTGCAGATGGATCTATCAAAATATTACTTTGTCTCCCCAATATTGGTTTCTCTTTTATCTCTGTTGTCCCAAGTAAAGGTAAAACCTCTCTTTCTAACAAGTAATCGATTATCTCTGTACAGCTTGAACCACTAAACTCGCAAACATAATTAAGTGTGGTGTTCTTTTCCATATATAGTTTCAGTGCTATTTCTTTTAGGTCGATTGTACTTATTAATCGCCTAACTCCTTCTCTAACCGCCTCTGCTATACTGGCATATAGCCCTAGCTCTACGAGTCTTCGTAGTCTTTCTTCTAGTACTCCAGTAATATCAACGCTGACAACCATACCCGGTATACCACATTAGCATTAGTTATCAGAGTAATAAATACGATATCTATCCTGTATTTTGTGTATAGAGAAATTGAGGAGTCGTGTTATGATATGATTAGAAAAAAGAAATTGAGTTAGAGTTTGCCTGTAAAAACTAGTTTCGCGATGGTTATGTTCGTGCTCTGCCAAAGATCCATCCTACGGCTATTACTGCTGCTAGTAGTACGACTGTGCTCAGGCTGCTTATTGTTGTTACTCTGCTCTTGAGCTCTTGGTTGGCTGTGGTTAGGTTCTGGTCTAGGTTCTGTATTTGTCCGGTTAGTGTGTTCTGTAGGTTGTCTAGTTTGGTGCCAAGTGTGTCACCTAGCTGTGATACTTGTGATGATAGATCATTGAATCCGTTGTTTATGCTTGTCTGTAGGCTTGTGTTTACCTGGTTGATTAGGTTCATTACCTCTACCTTTGCATTGTCTATCTTCTGCTGTGTGGTCTGTATGTCGTCTCTTACTCTGCCCTCACTGGCTGTTATTGCGTTCTGTATGTTGGTGCTCTCTGTTGAGATTGCGTCAGTGATTGCTCCTTGTGCGCTGGTTATCATGCCCATTATGTTGTCGAGCTTTGTGAGGTTGCTCTTGATTATTCCTAGGTCAGCTAGTATTGATGTTGCATAGCTTGTGAGGTTGCTGCTGAGGTTTGCAATACTTGCTAGTATTAGTTCTCTGTTGGTTCTTATTCCGTTGCATAGTAGGTCTCTTGTCTCGTTGATGCTGGAGATTATGTTGCCTGCCTGGGTCTCTATCACAAACTGTATTGCTCCACTCTCGTCTATTATTAGTCCTGAGAGCGATGCGTTGAGATCATTGATTAGTGTGGCTAGGTTCATGTATACTGTTCCTAGCTCGGTGTAGATCTCTACTGTGTTGTTGTAGATCTCGCCTACTGTTGCGTTGATTGTTGTTAGTAGGTTTAGCGCATTGTCTACCTTTATGTTAAGTACTGATACACCATTAGCTACATCAACTAGTTCTAGGTATAATACACCAAGCTGACTTGTTAGGTTGCTCTCAGCATTGGTTATCTGGTCTTGTATTGCAGCCTGGTTTGCTAAGACTAGGTTGATCTGTAGTCCTAGGTTGTCTACCATGTCCTGGAGTAGGTAGAGTGCTGGTACTACGTCGTTGTTTAGCGTGTCAGAGACTACTACAAGCTGTCCATTGATTGCTGTTAGCGTTAGGTTGAGGTTTGATAGCTCGTCTAGTATTGCTTGTCTGGTTGCGTTGACATTTTCGTTTACGTTCTCGATCTCATTGTATATCATTGTTAGGTAGTCTTCTAGTCCTCCTGCTACTGTTAGTGAATCGAACTTCATGTCGCTCTGTGGCACCATGTAGAACTTCGGCTGTATTGTCGCTTCTACTTTAATTAATAGCTCGTCGCCCTTTACGTCTGCTGTTACTGGGAACCTGTAGTGCCATATTCCTAGTTCGCCTGTATATGTGGCTGGTGCCCTGTCTACTAGCTTCTCGAGTGATGTTCCATTATAGTAGTATACTGTTACAGTTATGCTTGCGTTGTATAAGTCGTCGCCGTTAGCTAGCTCGTCGCCTAGATACACTATTACGTATACGTCTACAGTGTCTCCTGGATAGGTTACCTTTAGTGTTCCTGTGTGTATCTCGATTGTTACTGGTGCTGTTATGTTGTAGTATATCACGAATCTTGCCTGTATTGTTGAGTTATAGTATACTGTTAGGTAGTACTTACCTCCACCGTTGGTGTTTAGGTAGTCGCTTATGTTGGTTTCAACTGTAAATGTTCCATTTACGTTGGTTGTGAAGTTTTCACTATAGCTTGTTGATAAGCCTTCTTTGACTATTGTCCAGGTTACGTTTACGTTGCCTGGCCATCCGTATCCTACTACTGTTATATTGGTTGGTGTTCCTAGGTATGCTACTGTTGTGTAGTTGGTTGCGTTGTAGAATAGCAGGGCTACTGGGTCTATTATTCTTGTTGTGAAGTTCACGAATATCTTTGCCTCGAATCCTGTGAATACTACTGTTCCGTTCTCTGCTCCGGCATAGTATGGTCCGTAAGGTGCTACTGGTACGTCTACTGTTCCGAAGAAGTATCCGTTAGTAAATGTCGTTGATAGTGCAGGGAAGATGTTGGTTCCGTTAACTAGTGATACGTTACCGGTCGTGAAGTTTACTCCCATTACCTCTACAGTGAAGTTGGTGTAACCGCCTAGTGTGTCTACCCATGGTGTCTCAGCTGGGTATGCGGGGTTTACTACAGGTACCTGGTCGATGAATGCGCTACTCTCGTTCCATACTGTTAGGTCTATCCATTTTGGTACTGGGTTAACGAATACCTTGTAGTAGTCTCCTGACAGGTTGAATACATACGTCAGTGGACTGTATCCCTTGTTGGTTAAAGTCTCTCCCTCGGCATATATCTGATATGCTGTATCTGTTATGTCGACTGTCGATGGTATTTGGGCTATGGCAAAGAACATTCCACTCTCGTTTACTGTTATGTTAGTGTCACCATCGCTGTCTAGTCTCACTATTAGTTCTGTGGCTGGTACCGTTGTTCCTTCTATGTATAGTGTTATGTTTTCTTGTAGGAATCCGTGTCCTTTAACCAGTATGTAGTCTCCTGGCACCAGGTTTGTTTCTGTGTTGAAGTCTTTGAATGTTCCGTTGTTCTGTACTACTGCTATGTCGAGGTATGGTACTACTGTGAGATAGGTTATGTTTCCAGTTCCTGGATCTGAGGCTGGTAGTCCCCTGAAGCTGGTTCCCTGTTTCACCATTACGAAATAGTCTAATCCTCCATACGGCTTCTCGGGCAGAGTAATGGTTAATGTTGCGTTTCCATATGTACTGTTCACGGTTACAGTTGTATCGACCTGGAATATCTTTGAACCACTTGTTGACTCAAAGAAGCATACTGATAGTGTGTCCGTGTTGTTTAGGAATTGGTGGACTCTTATGGTTACCTGGTCGCCTGGATTGAGTTCTGTTGCTCCTCCTGTTATAGTTGGATCTGTTGATACTACTTCGGTGCTTGGATAGATGTCTATTGTTGTGTCCAGTGAGCCTATGTTTAGGACTACGTTTTCTAATGTGTAGTTGACTTGCGATCTTACTACCTCATTATTGTTAACAACTACCACATTTCCTGTTAGATTTACGGGTGCTCCTGAGGCTTCTAGTGCAAAGCTGAACTCTGCATAGTTTACTGGCTTTCCTAATACTAAAGTTGTATTAGTATATGTTTGAAGTGGGAAGTCTAGTAGGGTTCCTACTAGGTGGACTGTATCTGTAGTTACGGAGTCTGTAGTTAGGTTTATTACATTGCTTGTTCCTGATGTACTAGTGCTACTGTTAGTGTAGAGGTTCATTGTTTGTACGTTGTCTAGTGAGGTCATGTCAATCGTTATGTTTAGTGTTGTTAGATCTACGGTTAGACCTAGACTACTGAGGTTCATAGTGAAGTTAAGCACGTTAGTAGTTCCTGCTTCATTGTTTGGCACGTATGATAGTTTGGTGTTTGTAGTTATGATGTCTGATACATTGGTAACTATATAGAATCTGTTTGAGGTTACTACGTTTGATCCGTCTGTGACCTTTATGTATAGGTAATCGCTTCTAAGACTTCCTAGGACGCTCTCTACTACTGTGTCGTTTATATATAGTGTTCCTGCTATGTAGTCGTATCCCACAATATATACTCCCGTTACGAGCCTGTAGTCTGTTGGTGATATTACTGCATAAGGATCTGCTGATACGTATATGTCTACTCCGCTACCTACCCATCCTAGAGTGTTTCTAAGATAGGTTAGGTTCACGTAGAAGTATATGTCGTTGTTTACGGTTACTGTTTCTGTTACTACTGTCACTCCGGCTGCTGCCTTTGCTGGTAGCGCTGGCGTATAAGCCATTACCATAAGTGCTACTAGGAGTACAGCGTAAATCGCTGTCTTAATCCCTAGTCTCTTCGATTTCATGATACATACACCCTTCTAATACAGGTAATACTTTGTGCTCGTTATTTATCGAGTGACGCGTCTAGTTATTTAAGGGTTAAGCCGTATCCATGAAGAAAAGTATCCGGGAAATCCCCCTGGGTTTCCCGGGATCCGTTACAAGGATTAAGCGTATATACGCATTGCTGGAAGAAATACTATATAGCTATCGATGAAAGGCTTTCTATTTCGTTTAAATTAATTATTTTATGCAAGTAAACCCGGGCAATACCGGTATCTGTATTGCGATTCTCTGCTAGTAAAACTATTCTTACTCCTATCGGTTTTCTTTCTTGCAGGAAAATGTATTTTGTTAGCTTGTAATTTTCTTGGTAGATCGGCATCTCAATAAAAGCACTAACTTCAAAATTAGGTATTGCTTTACCTATTTTAATATCTATAGGAATGCTTGTTGCTCTTTTAGCTAGTAATAGGACTTGTGCATCCACATGCTCAGAGTCTAGTTCATAAATCGAAGTACTGCATTTCTCTTTTAGATAAGTGTAAATTTCTTGATCTGTTCTCCCAGTTTTGTATACTAGGAGCAGTGGTTCATGTTTTAGATTTTTAATCTCAGAAATTATTTTGCAGAGTTTCTTTTTGTTTCTTGACCCTGATGTTATTTCTAGATCAGTTATTATTAAGGGATCTAATCCTGTCTCACTAGAACGTAACAGTGCGTGCTTGAGAGTTTTTTCGAGATTTGATCCTTCACAAATCTTTAACTGGTTTGGCGTGGTTGGTCCTTTTACACTACTACACCATGAATATACCTCTATTTTATCAAGGAGACTGATTTTTACCAGTTTATCTAGCCCTTTCCTCGCCTTGTATAGTATTTCTCCGTCCATTGAGGGACTTGTATCTACATACAATATTAGGCCTCTTTTAGTATGGATTATAGGTTTTACTTCTAGTTTAATGAGTTTTGTAGAACTACGACTATTTTTATCAAAATAGTATTCTTCCATAATTTCGATGCCCTGCTCGATATATTTTATGTTTAATTTGTTCATGATTAATCACGCTATCTTTCAAAACATCTTTATGATTGTCTTAATAGTAATTTTGTTAAATAATACCCATAAAATTTTAACAAAACAATACAAGGTTATCTAAAGAATCTTGAGGTCGATACTATTCCTACAGGTATTTGAACTGGGGCGATAGCAACCAGTTGTTCTGGGATATTCTTTGCTTCCCCCTCGCCTATTATCCACTCACTAGACATAGGTGGCCATGGATACGTCTTTGTAAGAACTACTTCTTTTATAACTGGTTTGTTGGGTGACATGTGTTCTGTGTAGTCAAGTATTTTTCTCGTATTAGTCATGGCGATAACTAGATAGTCATTGGGATCAATTATTGATGAGAGCACTACCACTGAGTATTTAGGTGAAAGAATTGCGAGATCGCTTGGATCAGGCTTCCTGGTCTGTCTGATTATTGCTCCCGTCATCATTTGTGAGTCAGATGGATGAACTATGGGAGATACCACCAGGCCCTTCTCCTTGATTTTTTGTATAAGAGATGTGACTCTCTGCCAGGAGAGCCCGGTTCTTACTGCTAGTTCTCTTGTATGGGTAAATCTTATACTCAATTCTTTGATTAACGTTATCTCGGCAAGTGAAGGCCTTATTATTTTTGATTCTGGGAGACATATCATCATTTTTTTGGCGCTACATAATACGTATGAAATCCTGTATAATCCTTCTACTTTGACGCCTAATGTTTCTAGTATTTCTTTAACAGACTTTGACTCGCGTGACTTAACATAGAATAAATTATAGGTTTTCAGGCCCGCTTTGCTCCGTGTGTTTGCGACTAGGATCTCGTAGCCGAGAGCGTTTATGTTTGGAACGAATCTTATTACTTGACCCTTGGCATAGAATTCTTTCAGGATTTTGTAAAATGTGGGTCTCGATATTCCTAGAAGCGTGGGTATTTCTGATATAGTGAGTCCTTCGCTCCAGGCCTCACATAATACATCTCCTAAGATACCAGTTTTTATCATCGTCATTGGCCTGGCACCCTTGACCATTAGTAACATGCTTGAATAGACATATTCCATCTTATATAATAGGTTGTTCCTATAAATATATTTTTGTTTACTTATAAATCTTCTTGTTATTTTTAAATGACCCATATAATTCCAAGATACAACAGAGCAAATAACCCAACAAAGAGTTTCCTCATACACCTAGCTCAGGTAGGCTTACGGATGCCATAGTCTGTAACACGTAGTCTACGGCCCTGCTACTCAGATACGCGGATACCCCTGTTGTTATAAGCATTATTCCAAGATATATCCAGAAACTCCTCTGGCTGAAGGGTCTAACTTTCGCTATAAGATATGAGTTAATTATTGTTAGTATCACTATGAAGGCGTATATCGTCTTGTTTAAGAAATCGATGTTAACGGGCTGAATAAAGATATATCCTGCAACTTCTGGGGTTAACTGACTTGTCAGCTGTATTAGAACCTCATTAAAATAGGTTATCAGGCCTAGAACGAACATTGAAATTGCTACTACCGTCGAGTGTATGACTATCGTAGTCGACGTAAAGTTTGAAGCTATTTGATTCCTTAATCGTCTCAGGCCCAGGAGCATATTGTTGTGATCGGATATTGCTTTTCCTGCGAGCTCAGTGTCTCCTCCATATTCTATTGTGTCCTGGAATATTCTTGAACCCCTACGGACCAGCTCTGATCCACTCTCTATTGCGAACCGCTTCCATACTATGTCTGGTGGGATCTCATTCTCTAGTCTCGAGTGAAACCTATAGATAAGCTTGGATAATCCTCCAAGATCAGCACGTAATACTTGGCTTATAGCATGTTTGAGGCTGGGTATCGTCGATATAAAACTTCCAAGGCTTCTAATAAATACAGGGAAGAATGTGTCGACGTTGTTTACACGAGATTCATACATAAGTGCTATTATTCCTGGTACGAGTATAGGTATACCTGCAAGTGTTACCGCTATTCCGAGCGTCTGTGCATCGATCGACTTACCTCTAAGATAGAGTATAGGTAATATAATTGCCAATGTGGTTACGAGGATTGATGTTAAGTCAATTAATTTAACCAGTTTGTTCTCCCGAGCATGGCGTCCCTTAATATCAAATACCTTTTTCGGAAGAAAGAATACTATGAGCCCTCCAAGCACTATGACCATAGTTATTCCCGCAATATAGGCTTGGAGAAGTATTGTGTGTGAACCGAAGAAGAAGAATGAAAGTAACATGAAGTTCGCCAAGGCGAAGACTAGAGCTGCAAGCGTTGCAACGTATACTCCAAGGAGTACCCTCATATTGTTAAGTGATCTCTGGTATTGGAACTCGTATTCATGTGCCAGAGTATTGTATTCTGTCTCCAGAAAGGTTTCTAGGTCTGCGCCTAGCTTTATTGTAAGTGCGAGTCTCTGGACTACCTCTTTAAAGGCTTTCTCCGTTATATTCTTGGCTATGTAGGATAACGCTTCTGAAAGATTATAGCCCCACTCCCTTGCTAGTACAACCGCCTTCGCAAAAGTCCTAGAATAGACTCCATAGAGGGTAGGATCCGATACTGATCCTAGTACTTTCCCTGCTGGGTTCTTTCCTGAAGCCACGAGCCTCATGTGAAGGAGACTGTATACCAGGTCTAGATCTACTTTTGGGCCTGAGAGAAACTTCTTCACAAACGGCATTATGAAGAGAAGCATTAGCGAGATAATAATAACTATTATGCCTACGCTCTCGAGCATTGTCGAGGCTATACGTGTACCTAGTATTAATACTGCTATTCCTGTGATCAATAGAACAATATATAGGAGTGTCTTCTTCTCTTTAGCTGGTAAAAACATTCGTAGATTAATATTTGAAAGCATCCTTGTTCAGCCTCCTTCTGTCTTAGAAGTCTAGTTGTCCTTGCTGTAATCGTTTTAATGCTGTTTCTATACCGACTCTGTCCGCATAGACTATTGCCCTGAAGACCTTCGGGTATTCGAATATTTTCCTGTTGACTAGCTCTCTGAGATATGCTGCTCGCATCTCGAGCTCGTCATAAATAATCTTCATTTCTCTCTTTGTGAGCCCCCTCATTGTTCCTATTTTTTCCTCGAGTAGGTAGCTTGCTCCTTTTCCAGCAAAAATGAATCTATCTTCCACTGGATCCCAGGTGAAGACCGGTATAGCTGCTATTCCGTCGCTCGCAGGATCGTAGCCTATTATTTCGTTGATGGCTATTACTCTTCTTGCTAGTAGACCTGTTTTCGTGTATACCGCGCTTTGGAACCAGGCGATGTTCAAGCTGTCCATGTTTGTTTTCGGCACGTTTATGGGTGGATTGGTGAGTCTTTGTATGAGCCTGGTTAGGTCTGCTGCGTGGAATGTTGCCATTACGGGGTGTCCTGTTTGCATTGCTTGGAAGGCTATGTTTCCTTCTGCGCCTCTAATTTCTCCTACTATAATGTAATTGGGTCTCTGTCTAAGAGCTGCTCTTAGTAGGTCAAACATTGTGACGCTTGTTTCTGGCCTGCCTGTGTCTCTGGTTAGTTCTCGTGTCCAGTTAGGATGTGGAAGAACGACTTCTGCGGTGTCTTCTATGGTTACGATCTTTGCTGTTGGTTTTATAAATGCGGCTATTGCGTTTAGGCTGGTTGTTTTTCCGCTCGCCGTTTCTCCACATATGAAGACGCTCATTCCCTCTCTTAGCATCATCCACATGTAGGCTGCTATTCGTTCATCGAAGGTTCCCCAGTTTATTAGTTGAGTAACGCTGATTGGTATTTTGGCGACTCTTCTTATTGTGAAGTTGCTTCCGAATAGGCTGACGTCTTTTCCGTATACTATGTTTATTCTGCTTCCGTCGGGGAGAGTAGCATCTATTACTGGTCTTGCGTGGCTTATTGGTTTTCCTATTTTCTCTCCTAGCTTTACTATGAAGTCGTCTAGTTCTTCGTGTGTCTTGAAGCCTGCTGTGCTCTTCATATTGCCGAATATCTTGTGAACTACATAGATTGGCCCGGCCCCATTGCAGGTTATGTCCTCAAGGTATGGATCTCTAAGGAAGGGTTCTAGTACTCCTACGCCGACCTTGTCTCTGACAACGTGGTATTTTAAGTAGTCGATTTCATCCCTTTTTACTGGGACCTTGGTTATAGTTACTCCTTTTTCGAGTAGTTCTCCATAATCTGGAGCCTCGTCTACTGGAGTTATTACCTCATCTATTAATGTGAGTAATAGTGCTTTCTTTTCTTCGGCGCTTCTGGGTGTGTGTTCTTCTGATATGATCATAGCGAGTGCTTCGTCTATAAGTCTTAGTAGTTTAGCGTCTGGTCTTGGTGGTTCTATTACCCCATAGATATTGAATGCTTCCAGGGGATCCTTTGGAGTATATGCGTGTATGAATACCCCTCCGCCCACTGGATAAATTACGTTGAACTTCCTCGCTCGTTTTAGCTCGCTACTTGGTTTGTCAACTAGTTCGGGTATCTCTCCCGACTCTTCAGCTATCTTCTTCATATACTCTTCTAGATATGCTGGTCTCTCTCCAAAGTCTATCTCTTTGATGCCTAGCTGCTCCAGTATCTGTTTTTTTGGACTGCTCTTTCTCCCCAGCTTGAGTTTCGGTACTCCTAGAGCCATGCTCCCCCACCTCCCCCCGGACTATGCCTGGCTCACCATGATTGGGACTAGCTTAATTCCGAAGGCTGGATCAACATCGAATGTAATGGTTGTATCGATTCCAGGAGGAGCACCTCTAAGCTTTACGACCGATAGGACTTTGAGTCTTCTACCTCCTATCACGGCGGCTGAGGTTTTGAGATAACCGTCTGCCGAGCCTGCTAGTCTTACTCTTGCTTCCTCAGGCACGATTCCAGGATGAGATGTTATAATTACTCCTTTATTGTAGACGACCAGTGATTTGAGCTGTACAAATAGCTTGTTAAGGAGAGCTGGTGTTGCTGATGCCGCTAGGTATGTTATTGAGTCTATTACCAGGAAGTCGTAGTAGTCTGATAATTTCTTTACCGCGTAGGATAGTCTCTCAACGATAGTGTTGGCAAGCTCTTTCGTGAGTGGTCCGGGGTATTGCATACTGTATATTCTTAGTTTTCGCGTCAGATAGTGGTTCTCGAGGGGGAATCCAGAGGCTTCTGCTTTTACGATGTAGTCATATGGCTTTGATTCGCTGGTGAATACTATTGCTCTGTAGTCTGCGTCTAGTGCTCCTTTCAGGAAGAGTAGGCTTAGAGCTGTTTTTCCGCTTCCGTGTTCTCCTTCGATTACTATGAGGGCTGGGTAGGGTATTCCTCCTCCTAGCTTCATATCAAATTCATCGTTTCCGGTTGGTAATAGTTTGAGGACCATTGTCTCTCACCCTGTGAATTCTAGATATTCTTTTCCTCCTCCTGGCGTGGCGATTGTGACTGTCACTTTGGTGGCTGGATCGGGGGTTGAGGGTAGGATTATTACGATGTCTAGGGTTGTGTTTGGTTTCCAGGGAGTGGGTGTTGTTGTATTGTATGGTTGTGGATAGTCGCTTGCATCATATATTGACTTGATATACCATCCCGGAGTTGATGTTGTGTTAGTGTATGCTCCTTGGAAGGATGCGTAGAATATAGCTGTGTTAGTGTTGTTTGTGTATTTGACTATTATGTCGAAGTCATCGTACCGGTATATGAGGTTGCTACCAGTGTTGGTTATGTTAATCTCTATTTGTGCAGTGGTATTGTTATAAGTGTAGCTTTCTAGGTTTATGCTGTCGTGTGGAAGCTCTTCAACTATTAATTGGGCTTTTACCGTGCTTGATAGCATCATCACGGTTATTCCTGCTAGGAAACCTATCATCGTGATTAGCATATAGAAGATTATTGTTGACGCCATTACTGTGCTCAGACCCATTCCAGCTCACCCCCTCCCCCTTATCCAAGGTCTACGACCTCCTCAGAGACGACGCCATTGGGTAGGACTACTTTTATCCTAACCACTGAAGCGTAATTCTTTGAGGGATTGACATTAAACCGGAGGGTTTCTCCGGGGCTCCATACGTTGTCTTGTTTGTAAAGTTCTGTTATGTTGAAGGTGCCGGGTGTTGCTGTAGAGTTGTAGTTGTAGTAGTCTAGGCTTTGAGTATAGTTACCAATGTATATGTCGATTTCTTGTATTTCGCTGAAGGGCATTGTTCCAACGTTTTTGACATATATAAATATTGTATTGTTAACGGTGTCCCGGTATGCATTTACTATCATGAGTCTGACTCCTAGAGCATTCGTTTTCTCTGTTATCATCTGCGAAAAGAGAGACTGAACATAGCTAAGTTTCCCCAGTACCACGAGTGAGAGTACACTGGCCATCACCACTGATACGACTATGAACACGGCGTGTGCTACGGCTGTTGATTCTCCCATGTATCAGCACCCCGTCGCCTCAGTATTGATCTTACTAGTTCCTCGGTGATACTTGCAACATCTAGTCCCAGTTCTTTAGCGAGGGCTGCTAGTATTGCGATGCTCTCATCTACTCCTAGCTCGTACTTGTAGCTTATTTTTCCGAGTTCTATGATTTTCTCGAGTGTTTCTTTTTGGGTTTCATCGATAAGTGAGCTCTTCATCAGTATGTCTGCTAGAGTATGAAGATATTCTGGGGGCACTCTCGATTGTAGCTCGTATACTAGTCTAAGGAGGCTTGCGAGCTTTTCGAGATTCATTTCTTCCATGCTTTTTGCTGATACTTGTGGTTCTTCTTGTTTAACTGTTTCTTGAGGTCTAGGCTGTAGGATTTCCTGATAAGTACGAGGCCGGGATTCTCTTGGAGTTTGCTGCTGTGACTGGAGTGGGAGTAGGCTTTGTA
>CAYROE010000024.1:0-3250 GCA_964425855.1 uncultured Desulfurococcales archaeon
TGTAGAGGTGGAGACAGCTCGAATCTCTAAGCCTTAAAGAATCGTACTCTATATCATAGGAGCCCGTCTTGATATATGATCCAATTATCCTTGAAATTATTATCTTTGTTGTTTTTCTCCTCATTACTTCTTCTTTTCTAAGTATTAGGAATGCCGGAGATTCATCTAGAACAATTATGGGGGGATTCGTTGATACGTACGAGTATCCTATCTTGGTTACGAGTGCTTTATTGAGGTATCTACCTGACCTAGTACCATAGTATTTAACGTAGTCAAGCATACGGCATGGAGTAATGTTAATTGTGAAGTACTCGTTCTTTTCTAGCAAGGAAGATGTATAGTTCTTGTTATCAATAACCATTATAGTTGTGCCTTCTCCAGGTTCTATGGGCATAATCCATGATAATGTCATGAGACCAGGGGCTTCTCGTGAATGGTCATATACGGCAAGTATATAGACTGGATGTGGACGGAGAAGTCTGTAAGGTTTGTTGGTTTCTATGTATCCGTCGGGTAGGCCAACTAGGTGTATTTTCTCACTATTATGAGTGTTTCGGGTCATTGTTTATTAACCGATTGAATATATTATAATGACTAGCTGGCACATATATTCATGTAGTAGACAGGGTCTATGCGTAATGGATCACTTAGGATATACAATAATGTTGTCGATCCGCTTTAGACTGTTCGAGCCGGACTAAAGGAGTGATCATATGCGAGCGGCCATAGTACTAGTTGGAGGAAAGAGTAAGAGATACGGAAAGCCGAAAGCACTAGAGGTAATAAACGGTAAAACGTTCTTTGAAAGGATCTACGACATCGTAGACCAGGTAGCGGATAGAGTATACGTTTCAGTATCCAAGCACACTCCTCCCTCTATACACGCGATGGCCAGGGTGAAAGGAGCAAAAATAGTTCCTGACGAGACCTATCCGTGTGGAGGACCGCCTCGGGCCCTATTATCAGTATATAATAATTATAAACATAACAAGTACCTAGTTGTAGGTGTCGACTATCCATTCATAAATAGAGATATAATTGAAAAACTATACAAGTATTCCGGCAAGTCCCGCCTTTCTGCATTGACGCCTATATTATTCAAGGGATATCCCGTTATAATGGTTGGAATACTTTCATCACGTTCACTAGAATTGCTGAGGAAGGCCTGTTATGTTAAACAATCTAAGACTAGGTTGTCGGACGCCTATAGAGCAGCATATATTAGTGGTTTTTACGGTTGGAGAATGTTTACAGATGATCCCAGGAGTTTTTATAATATAAATGTTCCTGAGGAAAGAGACAAAGTTCCGGTTTCTAGTGAATTGTTTGCTGGATATCGTGTCCATGTAAAAAACAGCTATTATCCAAGGATGTTGGAGTGTTTAGAGGATAATGATGTAAAGTGTGCGCTGGAGATGCTAGAGAAGGAGAAACGGTTATATGAGTCTAAAGGTATTTCCTTGATTTCTAAACATATTAAAGAGGATATTCTGTGGCTGTCTGGAGAAGGAGTATTTTAATTTTTAGAGGAAAATTATTTACAATCTTCATGGTGTAGAAATAATTCTTCTGAATATATAAATATATGAAAATGGTGTGTTTTAATGGGAGGAATAATACAGTCAAACGAGATACTCCTCCTACTAGTAGTTTTACTATTAATACTTGGACCTACAAAGCTACCTGCTCTAGCCCGAGGCTTGGGCCAAGCAATGAGAGAATTTAAAAAAGCCGCTCAAGGACTATATGAGGAAGAAATCACTAGACCTCCCAGTAAGACTAGCACAAGTATGAGCAGCACTATACAAGGCCTGGGCGATGATCTTCTTGAGATAGCAGAAAAGTTAGGGATCGAGACCAAGGGTAAGACAAAAGAACAAATAAAACAAGAAATAATACTCCGGCTCTCTAAACAGTAATATCTCACAATTATCGCCCATAAACGATATGATCAGCGGACAGAGCGATTACAAAATAGCTTGTTTCTATCTTGTAGGATAGCGTGGCGAGTCTATAGAATTGGTTGAGGGGGCGTAAGATGGGCTACATTCACAGTGATAATAATGGCCACGCCCCCAATGATGTTGAACGCCCAGTTATGGACCATATAATGGAGCTCGCTACACGTCTAAGAAGAATTTTCATTGCCGTCATCGCCATGGCAGTCATATTATCCGTTGTTCCAGTTGATCGAAACGGATATGTACCTTTAATCAGCTATTTCCCAAGCTTCGTAATCAGCCATGTTCTGCCTAATCAAGTCACCTGGAGGGGAGTAACCTACACTGTTCAAATCGCCCAGTATAATCCATTTGCGGGGTTCAATCTTCTCTTAAAATCGGCACTGCTACTTGGTATTCTAGGCTCGAGCCCGATAATTGCTCGGGAAGTATATCTTTATATCGAGCCAGCATTATATCAGCACGAAAAGCAGAAGCTAAGAAGATTAACCCTAGTAGCCGTTGGCTTATTCCTGTTAGGATTATTGATGGCTTTTGAAGTAGTCATGCCATTAGCCTTCAAAGTAATGATTATCACAAGCGTATCAGTAGTAGGAGACGCGAAACTAATGGCTTTTACAGATGTAGAACAGCTCTTCTCAACTATAATTCTCATTAGTGTTGCCACGGGATTAGCATTCGAAACACCACTTATAGTATACTTATTGGTTTCCTTCGGTATCCTAAGCCCAGAATGGTTCCAGGGAGATAATCTAAAGTTCGTACTATTAGCAAGCCTTATACTGGGAGCAGTTATAAGTCCTGATCCAAGCGGTATCGGAATGCTCCTTATAGGAGGAATGATGTTCGCAGCAATAGTATTTGCAGCACGGCTCGGAAGCAAAAATTCTTCTGGATATCCAAGGAAAAAGCGTCCTGTGGAAAAGTTAGAAGAAACTCCACTGGCCCGCGTCAACATTTTTTGACCTAAAAGGTTAAGCATATGGTTTCCTCGTGGGGTGGATGTAATGGTTCTTGTTCTATCGTCAGAGATCAAACTTGATATCGATAACCCTTTGGTCGAGGTGCTCGTCGTCGAGCCTGGACTAGTGAGACAAGCAGTACTGGATATTGCCGGTATGGATCGTCACGTTGTAGCCATATATGATGGGGCTTGGAGCGACTATCCTAATACTAGGAGAATCCTATCAAAGAATGGAGCTAACCCCTACCTCTACATGCCAATAGATCCAGTTGAATTCAAATACACCAGGCTCAGACCCGAGGATCTCGTCATAGCAAAATATCTA
>CAYROE010000024.1:3260-15228 GCA_964425855.1 uncultured Desulfurococcales archaeon
CTCTCTAAGGCTAGACAAGCCCACGCGACTATGTCACATAGTAAAGAAGTTGATAGAAGAACGCTTATCACTCGAGCCCTCAGATCACTCCTAGAATACCACAATACACCAATACTCTTTAATCCAGAAATATGCACCGATAGAAAACACTGCCATAACTGTATGAACGTATGTCCATACAATGCAGTCGAAGGCAAGCCTCCAATAATCAACCCGGATAAATGCACGGGATGTGGAGTCTGTACATGGACATGTCCCTATGAACTACTAAAGCCAGTGAATGATGATCTTGACTCGTACGAGATACTAGTATCATTTTATGGGAAAAAGAAAACAGATGTAAACAAGATACTGATACACATCGAGTATTCAAAGTTGCCCGGTATTAGGGAGGAGTTTTTGGACACTGCGAGAAAATATGGTGATGTATGGATTTATCCTGTCGAGGACATAGGAACCATAAGCCCATTCCATTTATTAGTGGCATTGGAGTCAGGAATAATCCCTGTAATCGTGGCACCTTCGCAGAGTATAACATGGAAATATAAGGAGCTATATGCACGGGCGGGAGCAATTATAGTTCATCCAAACGATAATGCTTCACTAGAACGAAGCTTGAAAGCTTATGAATACGAGATAGATAAGAGTAGTAATATAGAGAGACCCAGAAGAATACAACTACTATCTAGGATACCTGGTGATTCGATAGATTTTAGAGACTTACCAATTATTGGGATGATTAGTGTAAGCGATGAATGCACGTTATGTAGTGCATGTGTGAATTCGTGTCCTACAGGGGCTCTTACAGTGAGGGAAGCAGGTGATAGTGTCGAGCTTGTATTTTATCATTCTAGATGTATAGCCTGCCACGAATGTTCAGGTGTATGTCCTGTGGATGCAATTGGTATAGATTATAGGATGGAGAAGAAGAGTCTCATAAGAGAAAAAGTACTGATCAGAGACGAGACTGTGAGATGTATGAAATGTGGAAAACCTATTGGTAGTAAGAGGATGATACGGCATATAGAAGAAACCTTGTTGGCGAAGGGGCTTCCTAGCCGGGTGGTTGAGAGAGTATGGTTGTGTGAGGAGTGTAAGGCTCGCACGAAACTAGTTATCTGAACAACTACTGTTTCTTTCATATAGAAACTTGATTGTTTTCTTGGTAGGCCCCCTGCATATTATTTTCCCGTTTTCTAATACTATGAGTTGGCCGCTTGTCTTCTCTATTGTTAGTGTATCATGACTAGACACTATGATAGTTTTTCCTTTACTAGATAGCTTCTGAAGTATACTTGTTACGAGTTTTTTCTTGGTGAAGTCTAGGTTGGAGAAGGGCTCGTCGAGAGCGATTATTTCGGGGTCGACGAGCAAAGCTCTGGCAATGCCAACAAGTTGTTTTTGGCCGGTGCTGAGTTTGTGTGCTCTTTCTTTGAGGAGATGGCTTAGTCCGAGTGTATGGGCTATAGATTGGATTCTTTTATGGGCTTCACCTCTTGGTATCCCACGTAGTTTTAGTGGATATAGTAGATTATTGTAAACGGTGGTCCGTAGCATGATTGGTTTTTCGTGGACATATACTGTTTTCTGCCTATAGTATTCTATATTATTTGTCCATGGATCTTCTCCGTTTATAAGTATCTTGCCCTCCTGTGGTTTGAGTAGTAGACCCACTATTTTTAGTAGTGTTGTTTTTCCTGCCCCGTTCGAGCCTATTACTCCATAGATTATTCCAGGGATAAACTCCATGGATATATCTGATATAGCGTACTTGGTCTGGCCTGGATACTTGTAGGATAGAGTATCTAGGACTATTCGAGATCCCATGTTCTCTTCACCAATCTGACTAGGAGTGAGACGCCTATCGTAAGGACAACTAGAACTAGTCCTAGCTTAATCGCATTCTCGTATTCTCCCATAGCAGTATAGAGTGCTATGCTCGTGGTAATTGTACGTGTGAGTCCTTTAATGTTTCCACCAACTATTAATGCTACTCCAAGTTCTCCGATAGCCCTTGAATAACCCATTACTATGGCTGCTAAGAGGCTTGGAAGTGATTGTGTTATTACGAGACCGGCTGCTTGACGCTGTGTTGCTCCTAGGCTTAGTGCTAGCTCGGTGTACTTGGTCCTGGTTTCTTTTAGTGCCTGGTATGAGACTGCGGTTATGAGTGGTGTTATGAGGAGGGCTTCTCCGATTATGATTGCTTGAGGCGTGTAGAGGAGTTGTAGGAAGCCCAGGGGACCGTCGTTGCTTAGTAGCATGTATAATAGGAGTCCTACTAGTACTGTTGGGATTCCTACCAGGGCTTCTAGTAGGTATGCTATGTGTCGGAGACGATACGATCCGCTTAGTAGGTATGCTAGGAGTATGCTCCAGGCTGATGCTAGTATTGTTGCAGTCCCGCTTATAACTATACTTCTTATGACTATGCTTGCTAGCTCGTTCATTCCTGGCTATCCTCTTAGCTGTTGGCTGCTATTTGGTTCCAGATTTCTTCTAGCTCTTCTAATTTATCTTGGGCTGGATAGAAGAGTGATTGACCGTACTTGTCTATTCCATAGCTTGCTACTAGCTGTTGTCCCTCTGGGGATACCAGGAAATCTATGAATCCTTGAGCTTTGACCTTTTCCTGCTCGGGACATGAAGATACAAGGTATGCGCTGTAGATGTTTATGAGTGCGGTGTCATTGCTGTACAATATCGTGAGGGAGGGTATTCTCCCGTCTTTCTTGTATTTTAGGTAGGTTCCTATATCGCTCAGTGTATATGCGTGTTTCTCACTAGCTATTACTAGTGTTTCTCCCATTCCTTGTCCTGATTCAAGGTACCATTCCTTGTCCTGTGGACTTAGTCCTGCCTGTCCCCATAGTTGGAGTTCTTTTACGTGTGTCCCGGAGTTATCTCCTCTACTTATGAATAGTGCTTTTCCTTCTTCTCCCGCCATATATATTCTTCTCATGGCATCTTCCAGGCTAGTCGCGTTGCTTATGTTTGCCGGGTCGTCCTGGGGGCCCACTATTATGAAGTAGTTGTATGCGAATATCTTGTGGTATGTGATGATTCCTTTGTCTAGGTATTCTTTTTCGAGGCTTGGTGCGTGGACTAGTACCATGCATGCGTCTCCGCGTTCTGCTCTTTTTAGTGCTTCTCCGCTTCCTACTGCTATGAAGTTGATGATGGTGTCTGTGTGCTGTTTTTGATATTCTGTTCCTAGGTAGTCTAGGAGCCCCGTCGCGTAGAGGCTCGTTGTCGTAGTTGCTCTTATGTTAATCGTGTTATTGTTGTTGAGTACTAGTGTGGTTGAGGCTATTATTGCTACTACGAGGACGGTTATTGTTGCTATGTGTTTTGTTTGTAGATTCAATATATGTCCCCGTTATCGAGATTCTGATAACGGCATATAAAACGATAGAGCCGCCAAGTACATATACCAGGAATAATCCAAGTACGTCAAAGGTGACAACAACTGCTCAAACCCAAAAAAATACACATCCTAGACGGATCAAACAAGGCAAGCACACAACTACAAGCCTCACTCGAATACCTCATAGGACAACACCTAGAGGGAAAAATACAATCAGGACTCATAATAGGAAAATGGAAAGAACACTCACTCCTCCTCGGATACTACCAGCCCTACAAGACACTCAAAGGATACAGGGTTCTCAGAAGAATAACAGGAGGCCGAGAAGCCATCCTCACTCCCAACCACACATATTTAGGATTGGTATTCGCGAGTGAGAGCCTTAAAGAAGTAGTAGAAATAGGATTCAACTTTATCAAATGCATAGGAAACAATGAAGTTGTCATTATGGGAGCCACCAGGATCGGGCCAAGACCCCTAGCAACAGGAGTCCTAGAAGTAATGGGACAATTCGAAACCGAGAAAGCAATAGAATGCATTATAGGAGATCTTTTTGATCAAAAACTGGAAGTGCAAACACTAAAAGATAATCCAGACCTGCAGCGATTAACAAAGCCCTACGAGGATCCAAGATGGACACGCTTTCACGGAGTAGAGACATATCCCAAAAAATGCTCAATAAGAAGTGGAGACTTCATTCTCAGGCTAGGGATAAGCATTGTCGAAGACAAATATATTGGCGATATGGCGATAGATGGGTCTTTCTACGCATCGCCACCAAACGAGCCCTTCAATCTAGTAAACACATTAGCGGGAATGCCAATAAATGATCAAACAATTTATGCGTTCGAAGTCAGACTAGACAAACAACTCGAGCTCTATGGAATCGAAAAAGACGAGGTTACATGCTGCTTAAAGAGGCTCATAGGACTATACGACGAAGAACGGCCTAGGTGAGACCACTATTCTGTCTCCATCCCTCAGCTTTGTATCTAGTCCCTCTAAGAACGCGATACTTCTCCCATTAACAATAATGTCGGTAGGAGGCTTAATCGATCCATCTTTATTAAATATCTTTTCTTTGACCTCCTCAGGTACTTTTTCAAGGGCATCTTTTACCGTTGATCCCTCTGGGAGATCGAGTATTATCCTCGGCTTAGCGGCGAGCTGATAGAACTCTTGTATAAACATTATTTCTACTTTCATCTATTCATGCACCCTTACCATCGAACTTGAATCTGTGCACTATGAGTTATTTTATATTATTATTCAAGGGGAAATATTCTGTATTATGTATTATCACGACATATGTCATGACACAAAACTACCATATTTGTGAATTATGAGGAAAAAGAGGATTTGTATCTGGAAATTTACTTTACGATGTTGATGAATTCCTCTAGACCTAGGCGTTCCAGTGTTTCTGGCTTCGGTATTCCGTTCTCCCATCCTCTTATCTCATAGAACTTTGGTAGGTATGCGTCTAGGTATTCCTTTGCTGTTCTTCCCTTTGCTGGGCCGTCTGGTAGTGGTGTTTCTAGGAGTCGTTTAGGTAGTGTATCCTGGTAGCCGTGGCCTTCTCTTACGGCGAATAGTCTCTCTACGTTGTAGATTCTTTCTCCTATCTGAAGGAGCTCGTCTGCTGTTAGGTCCTCCCATCCTGTCATTGCTTGGAGTAGGCCGACGTAGTCTGTGTGGTCTGTTGCGAAGGTGTTGAATTTACATACTACTAGGCTGTCTATCACGCTGAAGTAGTCTTGCTGGTATTTGACTAGTTCTACTTTCTTCGGGTCTATCTTTAATGGGTCGTATTTTTCTGGTGCTCCGAGTACATCGAAGCTTACGGCGTATGCTCTAAGGTGGCATCCGCCCCTGTTGCTTGTTGCGTAGCTTAGGGCCATGCTGTTGATTCCTCTTGGATCATATGCTGGTAGTTCCAGTCCTCTTACGTGTATCGGTACGTCTGGTTTTTCGAAGTATTCTCCTAGGCGTTTTGCTCCTTCTGCCGCTATGTCTCCTATGCCGTGCCTGTATGCCATTCTCCATACGAGTTGTATGAAGGCGTCTGCATTGCCCCATTCTGGCTCGATGTCTTCTAGGAGGCTGAATAGTTCCTTGGCTTTTTCCTCTGGTAGTTCTCCTTTCTTGGCTTTCTCATATAGGTCCATTAGGGTCGCGACTGTGTTTCCTAGGCTTATAGTGTCGAATCCTAGATCGTTGGCGAGGTAGTTTAGCTTGATTAGGGCCTCTAGGTTCCCTATTAGTGTGTTTGCGCCCATAGCCCATATTGACTCGTATTCTGGTCCCTCCGATACCGGTGTCCTATATGGTCCCTTGTCTACTTTTGCGACTCTGCTACACTGTATTACGCAGCCCCAGCATCCCTTGTTGGAGACAAGATACTTCTCGGCAAGGTATTCTCCGCTTATCTCGAAGGCCTTGTCGAAGGTACCGTATGTCCAGTTCTTTGTAGGGAACGCTCCGTGACTATTAATAATGTTTACAAGTACGGCGGTTCCAAATTTCCCGAGAGCCTCGCTTATACTGTGATTCGAGATCTTCTCTATTACTCTCTTAGATTCTTTCTTGAACTTTTCCTTGTCTATGGGCTCTAGTTTTCTTGATCCCTTGACGAAGAGGGCCTTAAACTTCTTGCTGCCGAGCACTGCTGCAAGGCCGGTTCTTCCCGCGGCCCTATACTTGTCGTTCATTATTGCCGCTATCTTGGAAAGGTTCTCCCCTGCCGGACCTATGCTTAGAATGCTTCCTATGTGTTCGCTGGGAGTCTTCATTTCTTTCCTGATAAGTCTCTCTGTGTAGATTACTCCTTTACCCCATAGTTTCTTAGCTGGATGGAACTGTACTTCGCCGTCAACAATACTTATCCAGACGGGTTCGTCGCTTTTACCTTCTATTACGACACCATCGTATCCGGCGAATCGCAGCCATGGCCCGAATTGTCCGCCGCTATTGCTGTCTCCTAATATGCCTGTCAGTGGGCTCTTCCCTACGACGTGGTATCTTCCGCTTTCAAAGGCTCCTGTCCCGGTTAGTGGTCCAGTCAATATGTAGATCTTGTTCTCTGGGCTGAAGGGATCGATATGTGGAGGAATCTCCTTTAGGGCGAGATATGCTCCCAGCCCTCTGCCTCCAATATATTTTCTTAGGATGTCCTCCGGGACTTTTTCTTCACGTGCCTTCCATTCCGATAGATCAAGCCTGAGTAGTCTGAACTCCATATTAGCACCTCATTCATTCATTTATAGGAAAACACCTTACTGATATACCCACTAATGTGGGAATGTTCTATGTACTATTTTTATAGATATTTATATCGATATAAAAATGTTGATAGTCGATTATCGTTATTTCCCTGATACATCACAATTGTATAAACATTCCTTACCATCCCCTCAAATCTTATGGCTGGATACAGGATATAGGCTTAATTGGGAAACGTAGAAGCCTTGTGGGAAACCATTGTGGAATATGGGGAATAAGTCTAAGATTGAGTCTTTACCACATCTTTACTAAGAGTCTGCAGAGAGGTCTGAGGGGGAGACAAGGGACGATTTAACAATGACTAAGAGAGTTTCCTACTATATAAAGTGGAGCCGCCGCCGGGATTCGAACCCGGGACCTTCGCCTTACCAGGGCGACGCTCTACCGGCTGAGCTACGGCGGCGTGCTGGATCCTATTCTATTCGTGTCTTGTCTTGGGTGTTTTAAGGATTGCGATTATGATTGCGATGATGCACGGGATAAGGAATGTATTCTACTCCAGGTTTGTGCGTTGGTGCTTGAGGGTAGAGCTCCATCAACATGTATACTTCTTCCGGTATAGTGTCCTTTACGGGTAGGCCTAGTTCTCTGGCTTTTTCATATGTTATGGGGTAATCATGCGTCCACTTGCCTACTGTGAGTTCTTCTGCTAGTTTCTTGGCTTTTTCTTCGCCCATTTTATCCTTGGTCAGCTCAACTATGAATTCTTGTACTTCCTCTAGGCTTTTCTTAGCTATATCCGCGAGTACAAGGAATTTTTCGCTGGCCTCCTTACCCTTGACTTCGACTGCTTTGATTATGCTTGGTGCGGGCATATGTGACGCTTGATCCACAGCTATCTGTGGATCCAGTGGTCCTAGAACTGCATTGGGATCCATCCATATTTCGTCCGCTGCTAGGGCTATGAGTGTTCCTCCACTCATGGCATAGTGTGGGACTATTACAATCTTCTTGGCGGGATGGCGTTTTAGGGCCCTCGCGATCTGTGAAGCCGCCAATACAAGTCCTCCCGGAGTATGTATTATTAGTGCAATCGGTTTATCAGGTGGAGTATTCCTGATAGCACGTAGTACGGCTTCACTATCATCAATATCAATGAACCTGTAGATGGGGAGACCAAGCAAGCCTACCCTCTCGGCCCTATGTATTAACGTTATGAACCTGTATCCGTACTTCTTTTCTAACCGAGCTAGCATGTTAAGCCTAGCTGCCCTGAGCCTATAGAAGCTGAACATTGGAGACAGGCTCATTATCATGAAGAACAATGCGAAGAGCATCCAGAACAGGCTCCCTAGATCTTGTACTTGCCCAGTATCAACCATCTTCCCGTACCTCCACTCTATATATAGTCTAGGCGTCAAACACTGTTGAGACTAAGTCAAGCTATGCTATAATATATTAGATGGGAACGGTATAGATATAATTTTGGTAAAACGAGTTGAATAACGACTCACTAAAAACACTAACACTATTACTAGTACTATTAGTGCTAGTAATAAATCCAGTCATAGCTGGAGTTATCGTCAAATACGAAACAGGGGGTTATACTACTTCAACACCTCCTCCAATACACCTGCAGCAGCCCTCAGACACCCAGGTCTATACTAGCATTGGAGCACATAACACGTCGGCAAACGTATCAGTATACATTCCAAGCACATACACTATATCACTAGAGTCTAGAAGAGCAGTGTACTGGAACAATTTCGACGACTACGATCCTCTAGCAACAGGAGAACTGGTTCCATTAAACAACGATACATGTACCTGGAGCTGGGACAGTGTTAACGGAGAGCTCGTAGGTGAAACCACTGGTTTAAGCGTGGAGTACGGGGGAGAATGTATCCTCCTTATAAATAGGACTATACCAGTAGACCAGGAAATATATCTGGATATCAACATGATGTGGGATGGAGCCAGTACATATCCACATTATTCTGACCTAGTGTACATGAATAAGACTTCGGGCCTATTCTATACGATTGGGAACAACTATAGGACGGATAGAGTATATTTGTGGTTATGGGATGGAGCCTGGAACCTCCTAGACTCGGCAAGGTTCTCCGGCTGGTCCTTCTATACTGATACATGGTATGATCTACTTGGCATGAGGAATAATACAAATGGCTATCTAGCAGAGATCTATGAAGACACATTACAAGTAGACACTTATGACACGACGGTACAGGTTGATACTGTTGGACTAGGACTATATAGTTTCTATGGCGAGATTGTAAGGTATGATCTCATCCTGTTAACTCTCGGTGGCCCACCATATTATGTCAACGTGACTGGCCTAGAGCCAGGATGGTACGTTGAGATATATGATGAAAACTATAATCTATTGGCTTCCGTCCAGTCGACTGGTACACAGGTAAGTATAGACTTCTGGGATTATAAGATGGTTAAAAACGGTACGATAGTAGTGCGTGATTCGGGTTACAATTATATTACTAGCAATACTTTTTCGTGGATAATAGGAGGAGACACGTACCATGTAGGGTACGCGTCGTATGGATCAACATACAATATACTAGGATTCGTAAACAATGACACAGATACGACATTTAACGTATCCCTAATACTAAGTAATATAACCATTAGCTCGGGTTCCCCGGGCATACTATACGAGCTAGATATTTGGATAGACTCGGGCGGGCAAGTAACGGATCCGATAACAGTCTACTACAATTCAACGGGTGGAACATATGAGGTGGGTAGCTGGTCTACCTCTGTGCTAAAACTGTATCCACTGTATCCAGGAAACATATATCTCTACTGGTATAGTGATCCCGGAGTGACTGTTTCGATGACTCTATTGTTTGTTTATTGGATTTCTGGAGTGTTAGTAGTGTATCCGATAAATGTAACCGTTTATTCATAGAATTCAGATCCATAGGATGAATCCGGTTACAAATTTTGGGTTTGTTTATTAATTAGCAACTGGTTATTGGCGAGAATGGTGATGTGGCTTGATGCATTAGTTAGGATAATACTAATGTGTTCTATTTTTATGAAAATAAATAAAAATTGTTAAAATTATTACAACGATTATGAATACATTAATCCACAAATTATGAGACAATAAACCTTCATTACCTCTAACCGAGTTTTGCTCATTTGCATTCAGTGTTTTAGAAATGTTGTAACCTAGTATTATCTCTCCAGGTGTCGCTTTTAATATTACAACTTGGTTATTGTCATAGTATATCGGCTTTTGAGATGTGCAGAGCTCGGTTAAACTATCAGTCCTAGGTATCAGGGTGTTATTGTGCATTATCTCTGATATGCTTGTATTAACCGTTCTTATTAGTAGGTAAACGTATCTTTGTGTGTAGGATGATATGATTATTCTGGTTTGTTCTTGATAGTTTCTAGTGTGATTTATAATAACAATCGCTGGGGGAGCTGCATATTCTATAGTAATCCCGGTATATTTCTCCATGTTTCTGGTGAACTCGTATTGTGCTAGTAGAAAAGCGCTAAGCGTTTCTGTGTTGGATTCAGTCGAGTTAATTGTTGCAGGAACCCAGTATTCATCTGTGAGCCTACTCCATAGGAGGCTTTGAGCTATGAGTACTATGCTGTTGTTCCAATAGTATGGTGCGAGCGCGTATACGAGGTATCCTAAGGCATATGAATCTAGTTCTTCCAAATGTATCCTTCTAATACTCGGCTTATACAAGGTGATCACGTGGATACCTCCGCCTATTGTCTTAAACCAGGTATTCACCATGTAGTCAACTGCCCCCAGATACTTTGTATCCCCTGTAGCATTGTAGAGTAGCAGTAGTGCTTTTGCTACCTCTGCATTTACATCCACGTAGCTTGCAATACCATAGGGATGCGGGTAGTCCAAGAAGCCTCCGTTGAGCGGGGAGGAGACGTCGCGTATTTGTCTCTCGAGGATCTCGTTTCCAATATCTATTGCTTGTTCTAGTATCGTCCTATTTCCTGTCTTATAATATAGTATTGCTAGCGATGCAAGGTAATTCGCTAGTATACGAGTTGATACACTGAAGTTGTTTCTGGCTAGGAGGCCTCCAACACCCAGTATTATCCTATTGATGGTGGTGTTGTTTGCAGAGGATACGACTAATCCGTGGAAGGGCCCCGTACCAGTGTTAAATGCATAGCTCAGGTCCACACCAGTATAATTATCTGCGTCAACGGCGAGTCTTATAGCCATGTCTTCGAGTCCTGTTGGATATGATGAGAGAGGGATAATCCTCATCCTTATAGTAATGTTTTCTCCGGGTTCTAGATCTCCTAGTAGGAAGTCGTACTTTATCCATCTATAATACCACTTATCATATTCTTGATTCAACGATCCATATCCCCATACACTTACATTTTCCTTTTGAGAGGACTCTATTAAGACAATTACTGCCCTATTCAACCCCATCGGTTTAGACGAGTAAAGGATGCTTGGAAGCCATCCATTGTATTGGCTCCAGTCGCTTTGTCCCCATCTTGTAAAGATATATTCTCTATTGTCATTATTAGTGGCTGTCCCATAATTGTTAGAGTCAAAGTATCCGTGTCCAGGGATGAAAAGCTTATCGTATCTCCACCAGTCCAAGTTATCGAATGCAAACGAAATCCTTACACTCTGTAGGGTACTGGTATAAATATTTCTGGCTTCCAGAAGCACGTCTACATATGGTTTTCCACCTGCGATTAAGAATATCTGACTATATTCCAGGATTCCATCAGACATAGTCCTCCTTATTACCGCCATAGTATCATTGGCATCGATCTCAGAATATACTATCTTTCCTGTACCTAGACTACCGTCTCTAGTATCCCATATCCCCTTATAGTAGGAGGAGTCATTATCAGAGTTGTAGTACACCTCTGGACTCCTAATATTTGCCACGTACATGTCCAAAGGCCAAGCCACATGCTCACCATTCACCACACGAGTACTCGAGTAAGTATCCATGCCAAGAGCTATAACTCGATAATAAGATGATCCCTCTCTCCGACCACCTTCAAGGTCACCCCCTATATTGACGATATAATTTCCAATGCTGAAATCTGTCTTATCCAATGAAAGAATCCTAATCCTCTCACAGCTAGTATACCTCGTGAAAAGCCATACATTACTCCCCTCAAAGTAAACGAACTGATCCAAATAGCTAGCTAGAGACCTGTCCCGGAGACTACTATTCAGATAACCGGTTTCCGTGAGCGCTAAAAGGGCCTCCCCCTGCTCCGTATTCCAATACCAGCACCTCCCCTCAACATTTCCCCAGGTCTCTCTAAACAATCCCATAGTATCATCGTAGAGCTTGCCTATTAGTATACTCGCTGTCT
>CAYROE010000025.1:0-4190 GCA_964425855.1 uncultured Desulfurococcales archaeon
AGGCAAGATCATACCTATAGTAGACGATATGGGTAGAGTAGAAGGAGTACTCGACCCTGAGGATCTGGAAGACATAATAGAGGATCTAGGAGGAGACCTCTCGGTTCCTGTAAAAGCGGTCAAGCTTCGAGTACCACCGATAATAAGCATGGATGCTACAATAGAGGATGCTCTCGAGAAAATGGTAGAACACGCAACTGACTACGTAATAGTCGTAGACGCCGACGGCAGATACATGGGAGTAGTAACATTAGACGATGTAAGCGCTGCAATCGCCTATCTCTTAGCCAGCGTTATTTGTCAGAAGAAGAAAAAATGCAAACAAAAACAAAAGAAGCAGTAACAGTATGGAATACTGGTGGTGAAATTATATGATGCTTGTAAGAGTAGAGATGTTATTAATCGCATTACTGATTGTCGGTTATCTAGGAATAAACTTTACAGCGGATCTTCCAAGATTCCTAATAGGCGAGAACATATTCTACGTAGTACTCTATACCATAGCTCTAATCGCCATATACAGACAGCTCGACTGGGCACAAGCTTATACTATCCTCATAGCCGGATTCAACGCTGGACGAGTTAGTAGAAGCATAATATCTCCTAGAGGAGAAATAGGTGAGCTCGCAGTCCAACACATTCCACTATTATCACTCATAATCATAATAGCAGTCCTAGCCCTCTACCTGGAGATTAAAGCACGCTAGCACAAGCAGGGTCATAGAATGTCGGGAAGAAAATGTCTTAGACAATTTTCCCCCGGCTTTTCCCTGTCGGTCAAGGCTCCAATAGTGAGGATTAATGAGTTTAAGGGCTTATACCCTGTTGAGACCTGGAGAGATATTAGGGGTAGACTGCACTATCGGATTAACCTTGGTAGCTTTCCATTTCGTGAAGATGATCCAGGCAAGCTAGCCTCGCTGATACTCTGTTGTGCAGTAGACACTACCCATATTCGGATACTGGGAAACCTAATAGGGATAATAACTGTTTTCTCAATGTTCTTCTCATGGAATAAAAGGTATGTGATCGAGCCAGAACCCTGGTCCGTACTTATAATAGTATTCGTTGTATTATTGGCAGGACTCATAGTTGGAAGAAACATACTGGCTAGGAGGAGAAGCATCGAATGCCTTACGGAGTGGGGGAAACGCCTGGGTACCTCGCCTATTATATATCATCCATACCGGGATGTTCTTAGAATAATATTAACGAATGCTAGGTCATGTAACTTTCCAAAATGTAGGATGATCGTAAACACTAATTTGGGACAATACGAGATTACCCATAGTATCCTCCCGGGAGGGTGGATAACTGCCATGCCTATAGGAAAAGATACACGTTCTAGGGGTATTTCTTGAAGACAATATGGATATAGGAGGCTTACAAAGGTGATCTTTCATATAATAGTTTCCATCTATCCTATTACAAGTATTGATGAGTGCTAAGGGTGGGAATGACTTTGGGAATCGTGAAAGAGGAGGTATTATTTCCTTGTAGCGGAGTCTATTGTCATGGAGTAATCTACCGTCCAAAAGATGGAAAGGATAAGCTACCAGTCATCGTCATGGCCATGGGCTTTGGTATGATCAAAGAAATTCACAGCGACGATTATGGACCAATATTCGCGGAGAAGGGGTTCGCCGTATTAGCATTCGATTATAGGAGATTTGGGAAAAGCCAAGGAGAGCCTCGCCAAGCCCTTTATCCAGAGGATCAAGTTTCAGATTATAGATGTGCAATAGCCTACATGAGGAGCCAGCCTTATGCTGACCCAGACAAGATATGTGTATGGGGTACAAGCTTCAGCGGCGGACATGTAATAACTCTGCTAGCATTTCCAAGCCCAGGAGTAAAGTGCGGGATCGCCCAGGTACCAAATGTCTACAGCTACTATGCAGCCATGAAGTTCTTCGGAAACCTTGACCCCGTATTAATGCTAGCAGAGCAAGGCAGGAGAGAGTGCTGTAAGGGAGAACCGATGTATATTCCAATCGTGTCCAGGGAAGGGCTAGGAATATTGGCTACAGAAGAAGCTATAAACTACTATCTAGAGAAGGCCTCTAAATACCCAGGATTCGAAAACAGGATAACCCTAGACAGCATAGACCGAATACTCGCCTATAATCCAGGATACTATGCGGGGCTCGTCTCCAAGCCACTGTTAGCGATCATCGCAAAGAAAGACAAGACTACTCCACCCGATGTTGCAATAGAGGCTCTCAAAAAGGTCAAGAAAGCAAAAGTAGATATAATCGAATACGATGTCGGACACTTCGATATCTATGAGCCACCGCTACTAGAAGAAATAGCTAGAAAAGAAGCAGAATGGTCGCTTAAAACACTAAGGGAGGGATGATTCCCTTGAGCTGGTACAAGCTGAGTAAGATAGACGATGGAATATACGCGGTTATAGACAATGATGGTGGGTGGTTCTTATCTAATAGCGGCCTAATAGATCTAGGAGACAAGACGATAGTAATAGATACACAATATAAAGAGGAGAGAGCCGCCGACCTGAAACACCTAATACAGAAGCTAAACCTGCCAAGCAAGGTAATTATTATTCATACTCATCACCACGGCGACCATGTATGGGGAGCCGGCGTATTCTCGCCAGAACACATACTCATGCACCCTCTAGCGGACCAGATAGCGAGAAGACTGGAAGATGCTGGAATACGAGAACTCTACAAACAAGTATTCCCACACCTAGACTTCTCCAAGAGCAGGTACACTCCTCCAACATTACTCGTTAACGAGGAAATGATTATCAGAGGAGAAACAAGAGACTTGTTAATAAAGCCTTTTGGCCCGGCACACACGCCAGGCGATCTAATAGTAGAAGTAGACGACGTAGTCTTCACGGGAGACATACTGTTCAATAAAATAACACCCCTAGCCATAGATGGAACAGTTCAGGGATGGATCAATCGCCTAGAACAGTTACCCAAGGCACAGCAATATGTGCCAGGACACGGAGAGGTAGCCGGACAAGAACTAGTAGAAGAAATGATAGAATACCTAGTAATTATCTATGAAGAAACAAAGAAAGCATATGAAGATGGCATCGATGACCCAATAAAGATAGGAGAATCCATGAACCCAGGCCCCTACAAGTCCTGGAAGCACCCTGAAAGAGTATACTTTAACGTGGAAAGAGCATTAATGGATCTCAAAAATATACCACCTGGTACGCCGACTCCAAGACTTCTCGAACTAGCAAGCCGCCTACAATCCTAGACACAGTGTTATCCGAGTATTAGCCATCTATATACCCAGGTTTTACTCTGTCTCCTCCTGTATCATCTTTCTACGGCGAAATATTATTTGGGGATAGATATTGGGCTTAGCCAAGATTATATTTGGATTTGACAAGGCAGACATAGAATATCTCGAAAAGAAACTAGACGAGTATGAATCCAGGATTTCTTCGTTAAAAGAAGAAATATTCGAGCACAAGAAATCCACGGAGACCAGCATAATCAAGATAACCGACAAAATAATCCTTCTAGAGGCAAAAATAGACGAGCTAGACAAAGCTATACAATCCTATGATGCAAAATACAAAGACGCACTACACGAAATAAGGAACACAATTGGAGAGATTAAACAAGAAATCGAGAACCTAAAGTATAAATCCATTCACCAAGCCGCCGAAAACGATGCAGAAGACATCACAGACATAATCCTATCCTATATCGAGAAGGGAATTACGACGCCCTCAGCCCTAATAGAGGCAACAGGTATAGCCAAGAACAAGGTATATGAGACCCTGAAAGAACTTGTAGAAGAAGGAATACTCGAGAAGAAAAGAGACGGTAGATACGTACACTATATCATTGCTTCAAACCCGGTACAGATAAAGCAAAAGGCCGAAGCAGAGGTATAAGACTCTTAGAAACATCATCTAATAATTTTTCCTGTATTCATTCTTTTAACATTAAGCATAGAACCAAGGTGTATTACTGTGATGATACTTTCCCATACCTCATCTATCAGTATCCCAGCAATATACTATTTCCGGGTGCATGGCTTGAGCCAGGTATCATTCAAGGTAGTTGAAGTAGACAGGTACGGTTATCGTGTAGCTCCCTCTAGTGGAGCACCTTGGGACAAGGAACTTGCCGACGCCGTTGTAATGGTGGCGAAAGCTGGCTACCTTCTAAGCAAGGCTCTCGGTAAACCTA
>CAYROE010000025.1:4200-14967 GCA_964425855.1 uncultured Desulfurococcales archaeon
ATAAAGATCGATTGGCATGATTCTCTAGCGGTGATAAAATTACAAGATGGACGTGTCCAATCAATTATAGTCGAAGAGAATCCAGGTAACATTATAGGATCAATAGGCTCTGAGAGAGGACGCGTAGTCACGGATGTCTAGCAGGGTTCTTCTAATAGCCTTATAATCTCGTTATATACTGGTTTTTTCTTGGTTAATTGTCTAACAAGTTTTCGGACTTTCCTATTATTAACTAGTTTTCCATGGGGTCTTAGAGCCCCGCTCGCGGTATAGGGTATGTGGAGTAGCTCGTGTATTATTACTTCTAGACGCTTTTCGGGTGAGAGTCTCGTATATTTTTCCTCGAGTACTTCTATTATGTATCCTGGATTTCTACCCAGAACTAGGATCCATGGCCTGGGCAAACCATAGATCCTGGCAATAGCATTGCTCCTGGAGCCCTGGCTCTTAATACAGTGGATTCCCTCTCTCCTAATATGCGGGAATAATCCAGTGGATAGAATCTTCTCTACTACGTTGCAGAGCCGTGGACAGGGCTCATATCTTATCCTAGTCATTTCTCACCGCCCACTCGTATACTAGTCTTGCTAGGAGGGGAGCTGTGCTGAAGCCAGGACTATCAATACCCTGGAACACGATGGCTCTCCGAGTATACTGAATGTCGAAGTCGTCTTTTTCCAGGTTCTTGACTCTTGTTCCCGCGAATCCATCCTTGATTACAGGATCCTCTCCCAATATCCACTTATAATTACTAGCCGTAATCTCGAGATCCTTATCGGTGAAGCTTATGTCATATGGATTATCTGTCTCTTGGAAACTAGGCCCCATGAGGACACGGCCATCAGGCCAAGGTATAATTGCTCCACCTTTAGTCTTCCCAGTTCTACTGGGCTGTCGGAGTCCAGCAATAATCGCCTCACATGATAGATCCGTCCAAACCATAACACCCTTGAAGTATCCGGTCTTTACTTTCCTCAGCCCAAGATCCTGGGCTAAGGAACCTGAGCCTGGTCCAGCTGCTACAACGGCATATCTATAATCTATTCCTCCCGACGATCCTGGATACACTGTTATATGGCTTGTTTTCTCCTCGACCTTTCTAACAGGAGAATCGTAATGTATCTCGACTCCAAGATCCTCTAGTTTATCCACTAGACTGGCTATGATTTTTGAGGGATCAACTGTCCTGTAGTTCCAGACTGTAACGGCTCCTTTTATTTTCATACTTATAACTGGACAGTCTTCTTTTAGCCGAGATCTATTTGTTAGGCTTACCTTGTATCCTAGCATTTTAAGAGCAGCCGCTATGGATACTGCAGTTATCTTTTCCCGGGAGCCACTATATACTAGATGGGTTCTTGTCTCGAGTATAGGGAAATCTAGTTCCCGTGATAGCTCATCGTATAGCCTGTATGCGTTCTTGGTGATCCTGCTTTTCCACTTCCATGGAGGTGGCTGTAGAACATGGATTACTCCTGCATTATGGGTGCTGGCTCCCATTCCAGCTCTGTTTTTAGCCTCGTATAATGTGACTGTGTAATCGTTTTTAGCCAGTGTATATGCTGTTAGGAGCCCTACTATGCCTGCTCCGATGATAGCCGTCTTCTTTGACAATCTAAGATCCCCCTCTCCGACTATATTGGGCGAGTGTTGACGTGTATAGCTACTTGATGGTCTCATCACGATATATTCTGTCGGGATCTAGTAGTTTTTTCAGATCTTTTAGAAGTCTTAGAGTATTATCGTCGTATTCTAGCCGTAGCCATTTTAGCCTATGTACTCCTATGCCATGGTGATGGCTTATTGTTCCTCCGTGTCGGGACGTGGTTTCTTCAATTATCTGCCACGCCTTATTATACACGAATGCTAGCTTCTCTAGCTCAAATACGATAGTGTAGTAGACCGCTGCCCCCGAAAGATAGAAATGACTGGCGTGAGCACTCGCATAGACTATTCCTTCTTGCTCCCTTAGTTTTTCGATGGTCTCCTTATACGCGGAATAGGCCATGCTCCAGGGTAATGCTACCTCTACCGTGTCAAAGGCGAGACCTATCATTGCAAGATCACGTATCTTAGGTATAACATTGAATCTTTCCTGTAACCAGCGGAGTGCCGGTTCACTATCGTCTAGGCCTCTGCCTAGTAAATTCTCTATAGTACTTATACGTGCATCGACTTCATTACATGGTCCCTCTATGACGCCTATGATGAGACTCCCCGACTCGCCTAGCATGGACTGAGATTCCAGCTCGTCATAGACTCTTAAGAGTTCAGGAGGAGTTCCTTGCTGGACTAGCTTCATTGTGCCATAGAGGGCTTCTTTGAAAGAGTTGTATCTTAGCGAGAAGGGAAGACTGCACTCCGGTAGTCTTCTAGCCTGGAGATATGCTTTTGTGATAATTCCAATGTGTCCCTCGCTACCGATGTAGAGGTGTTTTAGAGACCATAACACACTTCTCCTAGGTACAGGTGGGATCCTGACTAGTCCATAATTGTATGTTGCCACGTGCAAGCCCAGGACAATGTCCTCAATGCCACCATAGCCTGTACTGTACTGGCCTATGCTCTTAGTCGCTATTAGTCCTCCTATCAAGGCCGTTGGAAAAGATTGCGGAAAATGCCTCAGTGTATACCCTTGAGAGTTCAGCCATTCTTCAAGGTCTATCAGTGGTACGCCTGCCTCAGCGTATATTATCATGGATTCCTTATTATACCATCCGTATTTGTCGAGTGGAGAAACGTCTAGAACAACGCTATTTTTCAGAGGTAGAGCTCCTCCGAGCACGCCAGTACCCCCGGCATATGGAACCATCGGGATCCCATGTCTTCTGGCTAGATTCAGTATTTGAACCACCTCTCCTTCGTCCGCTGGAAGAACAGCAGCCTTAGGCGGTTCAGGATCCCATTTCCCAGCGTACTCCATGGCTACAGCGAGCGGCCAGTAGTCACGCTCGTATCCGATTAGGAGCCAGGGATCAGTAACTATCCTGTCCTCGCCCAGTAGAGTTTTAACCTCTTCCAGGAAATCTCTTGGTACAGTCATAGTTCTTCACCTGTAGGATAAAGGTGAAACTATGGGGGCATCGAGGAGCGATCCAAGTACTTTAGCCGTAAAGGAGTCGGGAGAAAGATAGAATAATCCCTTACGCATTTCCTTTAGCTTCTTTACAAGTCTCCTAGTATAAACCTCGTATCCCGCAAGATAGAGATCCGGGATCCCACAGACGTCTATTGTAGCGGAGGGAGTACCGTATACGTTTACTGCTTCCTCATATGAGGCTTTTCCATCTTCGCCGCATGGTAGGAGGAGTGAATATGCGGGCGGCTTCTTAGGAGGTCTAAGATCATAGTCGAGTAAGAGCCTGAGCCCGCTAGGGAACTCGGGACACAGACGGTAGTCCTCGCAGTAGACCTTGTACTTTTCCTTTAGATCCTTTGGCAAGCCTAATGAGCCATAGAGGGATCTCTGTTCCCTTGCCTCATATGAGTCCAGGTATAGTACCCCGATCCCTTGCTCTCTCAATTCATCAATTATCCATTGTGCGGGCATAGTCGAGGATACAAGGAGGATCTTCTCGTCTCCCTCCAGCAATGTGATGGGCTCCGGTATATTTCCTGGTATCTTGTAAATGATGTGTTTGAGTTCCTGGATCGCGGAGGGTAGAGGGTTTTTCACGGGACACGCATCAAGGCATAGTCCACATTCTACGCAAAGTCTTAATCCTTGGGCTAGATCTATTCTGTTCTCTCTGATAATACGGGTACCAAGTCTTCCGAGAACACTTGGTGCCGCTGTTCTAAGATGTGTTTTTCTATAGACCGGGCATTTATTATTGCAGATTCCTGGGCATAGAAGACAGGTCTCGAATACTTTTAGAAGGTCTTGATTCAAGCTCGTTGCCCCGTTAGTAGTATATATGGAGTGTGGGATTTAAGATGATATTACTCGTGTGGCTCTAGGATATCCAGCAGCTTATCTATATAAGTAATTATTGGAGTCCTCCCGCGGCAGGAGGTATGAGTACTAGAACATCTCCATCTTTCATCTTGGTTGAGAGGTTGTTCAGAAACTCTATGTTTCTACCGTTTACGAGTACTTGTACGTCCTCGCCGATGAATTCATAGTTTTCGCCTAGATGTTCTTTGAGGACCGGATGCATGCTTGTCAGGATATTGAGGGCTTCTCGTACAGTGCATGGATTGCTACATTCGATTTCTTCTTCGAATCTTACCACTGCGTCATATAGGGTTGCAAGATACCTTACTCTAATCCTTGGCATTATCTATGCCACCTTCCAATTATAGAATATTGTGTGTCGTCTCCAATATAGAAGACCATATATTCTATGGGAGGAAAAGGGGTCTGCCAAGGCTGAACTCTTCACCCTTCATCAGATTGCCTGGGCTCGTCATCCCCCTACGTATAACTATATGGTATAGCTAGATACATAGATTATCCTCTACACACTCCACCATATAAACAGGTCAATTAACATGACCCCGGTAAGACGACAGGGAGGTGTCTGTACGTGGGCGGAGAGAAAATAGACTATAAGGATTTCGCGAAAGTCGATCTCCGAGTCGGAAAAGTAATCGAGGCAGAACCAGTCCCAAACAGTAAGAAGCTTATAAGACTAATCGTTGATCTCGGAGATGAAAAAAGACAGATACTTGCAGGACTAGCGAAATGGTATAAGCCAGAGGACTTCCTAGGAAGATACGTTATCGTCGTCGCTAACCTAAAGCCAAAGAAAATGGCAGGCCTGATGAGCGAGGGAATGATACTAGCAACCCCGTGTACTGACGAGTCGAAGCCCGCTTTACTGACTGTGGCTGAACCTGTTAAGCCGGGTAGCAAAGTCTGCTAGTATAAGGTGACTATGTACTTGATGTTATTTTTCCTCTATGACGACGAGTCCTATGCCGGTTATAACAATGGCCATGAGCAGTATCGATAGTGGATCGATTTTCTCGTCTAGTAGTAGCCAGGCAAGAATTGCGGCTCCTACCGGCTCGCCTAGTATTGGTATAGTTGCGACTAGTAGGCTCATTTTTTCTAGTACGTAGTTTATTATGGTGTGTCCTCCTAGCATGGGGAGTAGTGCTAGTAATGCTAGATACGTGTATGTCAGAGGGCTGTATCCTAGTAGTTTTAGGTTCATGGTTTTGACTATGATGATTGAGAATATGCTGGCGACTGAGTAGACGATGAGTGTATATTGGAGTGTGGTATATCGTTGTCTCATGCCTTTTCCTATGGTGAAGTATAGTGCTACGCATATCATTCCTAGGGCTGAGAGAATGATGCCGAGGACAGGGTCTCCTCCTGGGGGAACGATCCCGCCATGAGCTGTGTGGAATGAGAGGAGCGCGATGCCTGCTATCGCGATTCCTGCTCCGAGAAGCTGTGTTTTCCTGTATGTCTCCTTGAAAAGTGCCATTCCTATGATGGCCATAAATGCTGGATAGCTGTCAACTATTGTAACGCTTACTGCCACGCTCAGGTGGCTAAGACTCATCATCCATAGGCCGAAGTGGAGGCTGAGGAATATTCCGCTCAAGGACATTATGAGGAAGTCGTTTATTTTATGCAGCCGGAATCTTTTATGGTCTCCTGCGATGAGGAGTAGTATAAGGGTTAGGAAGGAGGCTATTACCAGTCTCCACGTTGCGGCTACGTAGCCGTGTACCCCGGCTAGGCGGACAAGTATGCTTGCTGTGCTTATGTTTATTACAGCCAGTATAAGTAGTGGGTATAGCTTAGCGTTGTTTTTCATGTATACTTCATCCGCGTATCATGGTTGTTGGCTGTACAGAATTATAAGCATGTCTTCAATAATTATTCTCCTAATTTTAGACAGAATAAGAACTCGAACAAAGAGACATAGGGCTTGAAGCCTATCTATACTGTTCGGTGAAGGCGATTGGTCGATGAAATACTACATGGTTTTGAGGGGATCGAGTGCCAGGCGATCACTCATATAGAGGCGGATCATTCCAAGCCAGTTGTATTACTCTTGCATGGATATAATTTTACAGGAGATACTTGGTCCAAGACCGGAGTATTTGATGCGTTAACTAGTAGAGGATACTCGTTTATTGCACCCGATATGCCTTATGGACGTAGAACAAGGTGTACTAAACATACTCGTAGCCTGGATATTAATCTTGGTCTTCTAAATTCTCTTGTATCATCATATGTTGGCCGAAGACCGCTTGTGGTTGTAGGAGCTAGTCTAGGTGGTAGACTTGCTATATATTATTCGGCCAAGAACGAGTTGGTAAGAGGATTGCTCCTCTTGAGCCCCTATATTGAGAAGGATAAAACCGCACTTAATATAGCATCTTCGATTACTGCAATCTCAAAAATCATACTAGGCGAGAAGGATATAGTGTCAAGGAAGATTATCGAGAAGCTTGCGAGCAGAATCGGAGCCAGCATAGTAGTATATGAGGGAGCAGGTCATGCGATGTACTTGGATTCACCTGATCGTTTCGTTCGGGATTTGCTAGTTTTCATAGAGTATGTGGAGGAAATGAACGAGGAGTGATTGCCCTAGTTGAATAGTAGTTTAAATTGAGTGATTAAAGTGAACAAATATATGATATTTATTATAATCCATGCTTAAATTCTAGTCCGAGATCCTAGTATCGCCCTGGGAGCCGAAATAATGGTCTCAGAGACACTTATAGCGTCAGCAGTGTTTCTAACGGTCATAGCAGTAATAATATCGAGGAAAATAGACGAAGTATCTGCTTCCATATTTGGCACAGTACTACTAGTAGTATTGCTCACTTCCTATACGGTCGAGGAAGCATTCTCCTACATTGATTGGGATATACTTGGAATACTTCTTGGCATGTGGATGATAACCGGCTACATGATAAAGGGAGGACTAGCCGACGCAGTAGTCACTCGCCTAATAAAGATAACAGACGACTACCGTAAACTGATCGTCCTACTAGCAATAACGGCCGGATTCCTCAGCATACTAGTTGACAACGTACTCGTAATCCTGCTCTTCGGAAGCATAACCCTAGAAATAGCAAGAAAAGCCAAAGCAAACCCAATACTGGCAGTCTTATTAGTCGGGTTCAGCGCGAACTTCATGGGGACAGCCCTACTAATGGGAGACCTACCGCCACAGCTACTACACAAGATAGCAGGAGCAGAATTCATAGACTTCATAATATGGCAAGGAAAACTAAGTAGCTTCCCACTACTCACAATCACATTCTTAATAGTCACATACCTGTATTACAGGATATTCCTTGCAAAAGAGCCAAACGTCAAAGTCCACGAAGAACATGGCGCAAATAAAACCAACATACTGCTATTAGTTACCAGCACATTATTCTTCATAGTCACGGTCATAGGCATGGCCCTGAGACCAATGCTAGGAGTCCCACTAGGATTCATCACGATTGCTGGAGCAAGCTCACTAGCACTAACCATAGAAGTACTTAGAACAAAAGTCAGGGACCTACCAGGCTTCGAAGAAATAGTAGCAGACGTAGAATGGAGAGCACTACTATTCTACGCGAGCCTCTTCACACTAGTAGGAGCCCTCGAAGTAAGCGGAGTACTAGAAAGAATAGCAGAGTCCCTAATATCATACCTAGCCGGAAGCCCCCTAGAAGCGTATACAGTATCCTACTGGATGGTAGCCGCACTATCTACATTCGTAGAACACGACGCGCTCCTGATGACATTCCTATTCCTAGTAAGGGAAGCAGCTGCATCGGCAGGCTTCGACCCAGGACACCTCTACTGGGGAATGGCATGGAGCGCTACCCTGGCAAGTAACATGACAACCGCGGCAGCTCCCGCTCTCTACGTAGCCGTCGTACTCCTAGAGAAAGAAGGATACAAGGTTACGGGGAAAACGTTCCTCAAATACAGTATACCCTATATACTCCTATCACTAATAATCCATTACATAGTAACAGTAACGCTATGGCTCTAACCAATCATATCACGCGAAACTAGACTAAGGGGTACATCATGCCTTGATACGAGAAAATCATATGATAGACAAGATGAAGGCCCTAGTAGGCCTAAATACCTATGAAGCAAAAGCATACCTAGCAATACTCAGGCTGGGCAGTGCCTCTCCTCTAAAGATATCAACAGTATCAGGAGTACCACGAGGAAGAATCTATGACGTACTAAAAAGCCTAGAGCTGAAGGGTCTAGTATACAGGTCAGGGGAAGCCTACAAGGCGGTTAGACCCAAAGAATCATTCTCACAAATAGCATACCAGGTTCTTCTAAAAGCCAATACGAGACACATGGAGATAATGGAGCTCGCAGAAAACCTCGAAAACATGTATGGGTCTAAGCAACATTCTGGAGACCAAGTAAGAATAATACACGGCCTCGTCGAGAGCCTATCGCTAGCTCTAACACTAACGTGATGTTTACTGTGAATAAAGCTATCGAAAAGCTAGAAGATGTAGGCGACTACATAGACCTCCTGATAGAAGTATTACCCGAAGACACCCTAATAGTGGTATCAAGCGACAAGCATCCCCCCAGAGAATACGTCGAGAAGCTATTCTCAAAGAATATAAGACTATACTCGAGCCCAATAGCTTTCCTAGACATGATGATAGCGTGTGACAACGTTCTCATAGGTCTACCGAGCTCAACCCATACAGCAGTAACAGTATACGTGAAGCACGAGGATTTTGCCGAGAGCCTAACTAAAAGGATTCTAGAACACATAGAGACTAAAGAGGATGCCAGAGAATCCTAATATACCCCTACATGTTCACTATAATGAATGGCCCAGCAACACACGTAGCGGGAGCGGCCGTCGTCTAGCCTGGACTAGGACGCCGGCCTTCCAAGCCCCGCATAAAGGACAGTTGGAACTGCGCGGGGGAGACGCCGGCGATCCCGGGTTCAAATCCCGGCGGCCGCACCAACCACTATTTATCAACAACCCCTATACCGTTAAAACATGGAAGAACGTCGCCTACTGAGGTAAATGAATCTTGGCAACCAAGGTGCTCAGCCTGATAGTCGTCCTTTTAGGATTAGCGACTATGATGACGATACTTGGGATAACCAGCGGTATATTCTCGGTGGATAAATCTATAGGAGAAGTGCAAGGTTTAGAGTCTAATAGTACGATTCTTATAATAGGCAATTATACTTTTAATGCGTATATTGCTGATACACTGGAAGAACGGGAGTGCGGATACTACTGCTATACAGATTATGAAGCTATTGTATTCCTATGGAATTCTACTCCCAGTACGGTAACCTTCACGATGAAAGGAATAGACTATCCTATATTATTGGTCCTAGTAAGGAACTGCACTGTACATGATGATATAGAGATGATGCCTGGAAACCTCTATAGAATCAATAATCTAGAACCAACCGACTTCTTCATCGAGCTCAGAAAACCAGCGAACATAATGAAAGGAGACATAATAGTACTAGATAGTAGATGTGCTCGGTCTTAGACGAGTTTCCGCGCGAGTTTATCAAAGTATCTCTTGTATACCCATAATAGTATTAGTGATCTCCCAGTAACATCTATACCCATAGCCAGCCAGGCACCAACAGCACATAGTCCCTCCGGCATAAACCTTGGCAGTATACCGGCCGGGATTATCCTCAATAGGTATAACGCGGATAGATTAATTATTGTAGGGATTGTAGTGTTGCCCGCGCCCCTTATACTCATTGCAATACTCATCACAACTCCTAGAAGAGGCTCTGTTACTCCCGCTATTATTAGGTAGTACATGGCGAGTTTCGCAACGTCACTAGACTCTGTAAAAACATATGGGAGCCTGTTACTAAGCAGGAGTATCAGTACCATGCTAATAGCTCCCGCGACAAGATTCAGCTTAGCTACTTCAACACCCGTATGTTTTGCCTTCTTAGGATCTCCTGCACCAATCGCTTGGCCAACTAGCGCGGCTCCGCTCTCGGCTATGCTAAACAATGGCAGAAAAGCCAAACTCTCTATACGCACGCCTATTGTGTGTGCGGCTAATGAGTCTTCTCCACATCTAGCAACAGCTCCTATATATGCGAGGTTTCCTCCGACGAATACGAGCCGTTCTATAAGCGTCGGGAACCCAATCTTGGTCGCTGTCCAAGCAAGATGTCTCGGAAGCCTTGGCACTGGCTTCATGCCAGCATGGCCTGGTAGATAGAGGTATAGCCCAATAGCGTACACCATGTTCGCTATACTACTCGCATAGCCGGCGCCACTAATACCGAGCCGTGGGAAGCCGTAAAGGCCGAATATGAGAATGGGATCAAGAACCCCGTTAATAATAGTAAATATTATTGTCGAGTATAAGACTGGCCTTGTTCTGCCCACCCCACGATACACAGCTCCAAAGACAAGTCCCATGTAGGCGAATGGCATCCCATAGAGTCTTGCCCTGTAATATTCTATTGCTAGGGACTTTGCCGTTAACCCGACTTTCTGGCCAGCAATGATATCTACGAGATATGGAGCCATTTTCCACAATAAGATGAGGACGGGTATTGCGAGCATAATGTTCGCTGTTATGATTTCTCCTATAGACTGCTCCGCGGTCCTCTTCTTAGACGCACCAACCGCCTGGCTAACAAGGACAAGAGCACCAGTATAATACAGGGTACCTATCGAGAAGGTGAGCCATCCCAGATATCCGCCTATGCCTGCCGCGGCGAGGGCCTCATCTCCAAGCCGACTAATGAAATATGTATCAACAATCCACAGTATACTATCAGCGCTTTCAGCAAGCATTAAT
>CAYROE010000026.1:0-14879 GCA_964425855.1 uncultured Desulfurococcales archaeon
GAGAATTGTTGATAGAATCGTAGATGAGATAATCTGCGAAGAAAGATACCATCATAAACTTATGGAGGAGGTTATACTTGTACATTTCAGTAAGGGTGTAAAGAAGTGACCGTATGGGGTATGGTGCTGGGGGCTTATCCAAGATCCAGACTCGCGAGATACGCTCTAAGAGATAGGGAAAGAGGAACCCTAGACTTTTCACAATATACATCTAGGTTATTGATTGTTCACTCGGAAATAATCGGAGTTCAAAAAGCGAATGGATTACCAATAGTTGTCGACGGTATGGTGGATTGGCACGACATATTCAGGCCATTTATAATGAGGTGGAAAAACGTAAGCGTTAACGGTCTCCTCCGATACTTTGACAACAACTTCTTCTATAGAATTCCCGTGTTCACGGGTGAGCCTGACCCCTTAGAACCAGTATGGTTACCAAGAATAAGACAATTCAAGGATCTAGCCGAGCCATCGAGCCTGAAAATAGTGTTACCGGGACCCTTTACATTCGTAAACTTGAGCCAGAACATATCGGATCTCTCAAAAACAGAACTAGCAGAAGCAATAACATCAATACTCAAATCGGAAATAGAGCTAGTTAAAGAAGAAAATGTGTTTATTCAAGTAGACGAACCTCTTGTCGGCGACAGAAGACTATCGAAAGATGATGTAGAAGAGTATCTAGACTATTGGAACGAAATAGCAAGTCTCAGTAGTGAAAACTCTGCAATAGCAATATACTTCGATGTACCACAAAAAGAAGTATTCGACCTGGTTCTCGAATCTAAGTTCAAATACATATCAGTAGATGTTATAGACTCTAAGAGAAGAGCAATTGAACTACTAGAGAAAACAGGTTTACCGGGTCATGTACCTGTTCTAGGGATAGTTGATGCTAGAAGAATCCACGAAGATAAACTAGACGACGAGTTATTAACTATGATCAAAAAACTCTCAAAAGAGTATCAGGAAATCGTGTTGACAACTACCACATGGCTAGACCTTATACCATACACGTATGCTCTCAAGAAGACTAAGATACTCTCAAAGTTTGTAGACATAGTTTCAGAGAAACTAGGCCTGGAGAAAAGGATTCTCTGGAGGTGAAGGAAAGGTGGAGTATCAGGTACCGAGGAAGTTCCCAACGACAGTCGTGGGTAGTTATCCCAAACTTGAACCGGCAAAACAGGCTCTCAGGAAAATACGTAAAAAACAAGCAACGCTAGATGAGCTAAGAGATCTCTTTGTCGAAGCGATTAGAGGTGTAGTAGAAGACCATCTATGGGCGGGAGTCGATATAATAAGTGACGGTGAACAGACCAGAGAAGACATGGTAGTATACTTTGCAGAGAGAATGAATGGTTATATGCCGGGTGAATGGACACGGATATTCGACAACGTCTACTTTAGAAAGCCTATAATCTATGGAAAGGTCGAATGGCCGGAACCATTAACAGTAGAAGACTGGAAAATTGCCTCGTCTTTCGCAGAAGGCCGTCCGGTAAAAGGAATACTGACAGGCCCATACACAATGCTAGAATGGAGCTTCGACCTATACTATGGAGATAGGAGAGAAGCAATAATAGATTTAGCCAAAGAACTACGAAAAGAGATAGAAGCACTTGTGAACGCAGGCGCCAAATACATACAAATAGACGAGCCTGCTCTCTCTACACGTCCGTGGAAAGAAGAAGCAGACATAGTGAAGGAAGCACTGAAAATAATGCTAGACGGCTTAGATGTAAAGAAAATAGTACACATATGCTTCGGAAAAATCGAGTATATTCTACCATATATATTAGAATTCCCAGTAGACCAATTCGACCTAGAGTTCAAGAACAGTAATTTCAGACTATTACCATACCTCAAGGAATACGGATACGATAAAGAACTCGGATACGGCGTAATAGACGTACATACAACACAGATAGAATCCGTGGACGAGATAGTAGAAGATATAGAAAAAATAATGCAGCTCGGAATACTATCGCCCGAAAAGATATACATAGATCCAGACTGCGGGCTAAAAAGACTACCTAGAGATATAGCCAGACAGAAACTCAAGAATATGGTAGAGGCCGCCAAAATTGCTAGAGAAAAATGGTAAACTCCCAATAGGCAAACTACCATTAAACACTCTTTCAAACCTAGTACTGAGAAAAATAAGAGGAGCAGTTTCCCCAGACACCATTATAGGTCCCGGGATAGGAGAAGATACAGCCATCATAAGGCTCCCATGCTGCGATCTCTCAATCCACTCGGATCCTATAACAGAAGCCGTCGCAGGCGCCGGCAAACTCTCAATTATAGTAGCATCAAATGATATAGCTGCCTCTGGAGTATGCCCCAGACACGCTGTATTAACACTATTATTACCCGAGGGCTACGAAATAGAGTCCCTCAAACATCTAATACTAGAAATACAAGAAACATCGAGGATGCTAGATATAGATATTGTCGGAGGCCATACCGAGACTAGCCCAGGAATATCAAAACCAACATTCATAGTAACAATGATAGGAATAACGTGTCCGGGGTGTAGTATACCTACCAGCAATCTTCGCGAGAACCACTATATTATACAGATAGGAGAAGCCGCACGGGAAGGAGCATCGATAATAATAACGGACTTCCCCGATCTCGTAAAAGAATGCGAGTTACGAGAGGATGAAATCAGTAATCTGAATATAGATGCCATGGACTTGAGCATAGTTAAACCGGCATGTCTACTAGCCGAAAACCAACTGGTATCATCAATGCATGATGCTACGGAAGGCGGGATAATAGGGGCATTAGTGGAAATGGCGAAAGCCGCCAAAATAAACATAACAGTATACAAGAATAAAATAATAGTTAATCCAGCAGTAAGAAAACTCAGCAGTTGCCTAGGACTCGATCCATTAAAACTAATAAGTAGTGGGACTCTTTTAGCCGGAATTCCACCAGATAAAGTAAGCAAAGCAATAGAAGTTCTTGAGAAACATGGATTCCAGGTGTCTATAATAGGAAAAGCTATGAGTAGATGCTCGAATCCAGAAGAGTGTGGCGTGGATCTTGTGCTTGAGGATGATACTGTAAAGAGATTTGTAGAGCCGCCTATAGATGAAATTAGCAGGGTGTGGAGCAGTTATGTCGAAAGGCGGAGTGGGGCAGGTTAGTCAATGCTCGGAGTATCCATGTTTTAGGCTCGTCGTTGACTATAGAAGAAAGATTTACAAGATATTTCTTGAGGACTTTGATGGGTATATTATCCCTCTGCCAAGAAAAGAAATAGACAGACTATTCGAACTAGTCAATATGCTTCATCCTAGAATTAAGGAAGCAGAAGGAGAAGACGTCGATTATTTAGCCCGTAAATATCTTGGAGCAGAACCAAAAGATGAATGATTTAACAGGAGATAATATGAGGGGAAAGAGGCTGGGTAGTCTAACATTACCTGTATTCAGGTGGTAGTTTTGCTATTAGGTTCTTGACCGCTTGCGCACTCTCGTCAAGTCCCTTCTTTTCTTCCTCTGTTAGTGGTAGTTCGATTATTCTCTCAAGTCCCTTTCTTCCTAGTATTATTGGGACCTCGAGTACTAGGTCATTGTAGCCGTATTCTCCCTGTAGATATACGCTGGCGATGAAGGCCTTGTGCTGGTCTTTCTTTATTGCCTCAACCATTACTGCGAGACCACTGCCAGGTCCATAGTTGCTACTGTATCCTCTTAGCTTTGTTACTGTTGCGCCTGCTTTGACTGTTTCTTCTGCGATTTCCTTTAGTTCCTCTTCTGATAGGAGCGTTGTTAGTGGTGCTCCCATAACTGTTGAGAGTCTTGGAACCGGGAACATTGCTTGACCGTGCATGCCAAGGACTATTGGTGTTATGGATGCGGGGCTCACTCCGAGTTTCTTTGATGCATAGTATGCTAGTCTACCGGCGTCTAGTACGCCGCTGAATCCTATTACTCTTTCTCTCGGGAATCCTAGTTTCTTGTACATTACATATGTCATGGCGTCTAGCGGGTTGGTTGTGAGCAATACAATTGAGTTAGGCGCGTATTCTTTTATTTTTTCTGCAATATCGGCGATAATACCTGCGTTCTTTGTTAGGAGTTCTTCTCTTGTCATGCCTGGTTTCCTTGGGAAGCCTGCTGTTACCACAACGACGTCGCTTCCTGCCATGTCCTTGAAGTCGTTTGAACCGGTTATTGATATACTTAGGCCGAGAATAGAAGCCGCGTGGCTTAGATCGAGCGCTTCACCCTGAGGCTTGTTTTCAATTATATCTATTAGAAGGATGTCATCGAGCTCCTTTATCATCATGAAGGCCGCCGCCGAGGTACCGACTTTTCCGGCTCCTATAATGGTTATCATTCTATCACGCTCTGTTCTTCTTCAATTGTATATGAAGAGAACAACAATATATACGCATAACTACATGGCGAGTAATAAACGAGAAACAGAGGAAGCAAAATAGTCTATAAATCTCAGTGGCTCAGGAATCCTCGAATGTAGCTGGTAATATTCTATAATAGACAATGCTTTTTTAGAGTCTATCCCGTAGAGGATCGAGTAGAGTTTTCCTTGTTTTGTATCAAGTACAACAGTGTTCTTGAGGAGACGTAGTACTCTAAGCCTAATTTCAGGATATCTTATGTATTTAACAACAGCATCAGTGATCTTATCAATGTTTGGTTTTCTCTTGTATAATACAATAACAGGTAAACCAAGGTGCTTCCTTATACTGGCAGGAGATATTATGTTGAAACCTGCTATTGTGAGGCTATCAAAAAATACGGCTTCAACCTTGTTATCGGGATAAAGGCCACTCAGTGTTCTGATTAAATAGAGGATTTGTCCGGTTGCGTCGAGCCCGTCTATTTTGACGGGAAGGAAGCCTACACGTATGGGACCCAGGTTTTTGCTGTATAATGTGCATGCTACTATGGTTGTGCCTTCTTCAAGCTTATTCACAATACCATCGTCACAGGCTACGACTATTCTCTGAGACATTTACGACCTCCTCAAGGCTCCTAGCTATATATTCTAACGAGGAGTCTTCAGCGAGTACATCAATAATCGGCTTGTAGCTCGAGGCCAGTTCTATATATCGCGTTTTACCATACCGTCCTCTACTAATAGTACGGGTCCTAATTATCCCAAGCATATCTAGCTCTCCAATTATTCCGCTTACTCTTCTAAACGTTACTTCTTCGATTCCTAGCCTAGCAACTAATTTTCTATAGTAGTCGTAAACCTCGCCGGTGGTCGTCTTGTTTTTTCCTCCTCTCGTCATGGCAGTCACAGCAGCTAATACCAATTTACCGTGCATAGGCAAGGTTCTAACTATTTCTACTACCCTATCACGTTCAATTTCTATTCTAGCAGCCATTACGTGCCGCGAGGTCACCTTCCTCTCTCCTTGTCTCTCAGCAATCTCTCCTGCCACTCTGAGTAAGTCGAGGGCTCTTCTCGCATCACCATGTTCTCTTGCTGCTAGGGCTGCACATAGAGGTATTACATCGTCGTCGAGTACGTTGTCTTTGAATGCGAGAGAGGCTCTCTCTGAGAGGATATCGTTTAGTTGTTGAGCATTATATGGCGAGAATACTATTTCTTCTTCTCCAAGACTGCTCTTTACTCGAGGATCAAGGTTTTCAACGAACGATATACTGTTTGTTATCCCTACTATAGAGATCTTGAAGTTTTCTAGCTCTTCATTTGCCCTTAGAAGCTTATACAGTATATCGTCTCCGTGTTTCTTGACGAGGAAATCTATCTCGTCAAGTACAATTATCATTATTCCGCTGAGTCTCTTAGCCTTAACCATGAATCTTCTGAAAACCTCGCTCGTTGCCAGTCCTGTAAAGGGGATTCTCAGACCGATAGTTTCCGCGATGTCACTCATTACCCTATAAGGAGTATCTCGTTGTCTTACATTGATATAGACAGGATAGAGTCTGACACCCCTGGTAGAGGCCCTATCAGAGAGTTTTCTCATGACTAGTTTTACAGCGGCAGTCTTTCCAGTACCTGTTAATCCGTATATGAATACATTATTGGGTCTTTCTCCTCGGAGCGCTACAGCTAGGGTCTGGGCAAGCCTTGTAAGCTCCTGTTCTCTATGGACAAGCCTCTCAGGTATGTAGTCTGGTAATAGTTTTTCTCTGTCCTTGAATATCGGTGAATCTGTTACAGAGTCAAATATTTCGTCTAGGGAGTCCAAGTCGACTTCACCTGATCCAGAAGAAACTGTGGTGATGAAGAGATGTAATAAGGGATTAGACATGCTCTAACCTGGAAAAACTTAATATCTCTAAGAAGGTTGACATATGATTATGGCTAACTAACGCGATCGGGCCGGTAGCTCAGCCTGGAAGAGCGCCCGGTTGGCATCCGGGAGGCCCCGGGTTCAAATCCCGGCCGGTCCACCAATATTCCTCTTTTACCTCATTAACTAGAATCATTCTGCATTAGTTGATACTGTCTTAATTCATAGATTGTGATAGATAAGAATTCAATATAGTGTTGGTGCGGGGGGTGGGATTTGAACCCACGCCGGCCTACGCCAACGGGTCTTGAGCCCGCCCCCTTCGCCCTGGCTCGGGCACCCCCGCACGAGATATGCATTATATTGTTATGTCGTTCTCGGGGTTATTTCCTTTAAAGCCGGAAAGGTTCTTGGCAAGCCAGTGACCTAGCTTTCTAAAGGCTTTTCCCCGATGAGATATAGTGTTTTTCTCTTCTAAGCCCATCTCTGCATAGGTTTCATCGGTTCCTTCAGGTACAAATATAGGGTCGAAACCGAATCCTCCGCTTCCTCTAGGATAGGTAGTTATGAATCCACAGGTCTCTCCGACGAATATTTTTTCGATTGGCGGATAGACAAGTACTGCTACTGTCCTAAAGCATGCACGTCTATTATTTTTATCGGATATTAGTTTTAGAATGCCTTCATATCCTATTGTCTTGTAAACATAGCTACTATAAGGTCCGGGAAATCCTTTAAGTGCATCAATGAAGAGACCCGAGTCATCTACGATTAATGGTTTCTTCAGCTGAGAAAACGCAATTCGTGCCGCAAAGAGTGCTATGTCTTCGAGTCTAGAACTCTGTATCTCTAACTTGTCTATATTGGCCATGCAGAGCTTTATACCATACTTGGAGAGAATTTCTGATGCTTCCTTGTATTTGTTTTCATTACCAGTGACCAGATACAAGCATTCCAACTATATATCCCTCCACACGGTACGGCGTTCTTCTATGTATCTTCCTCTGAGCCTGATTTCTTCCGCTTTTTCTATTATTGCTTCTGCTATTGAACCCATGCTCTCCCTATAGCCTTCGAGGAAACTCGAGTACATAATGCCTGAATATTTAGCGTGTGTACTGTCAATAGATCTCCTGAACAAGTGAAGATCAACTGCTCTATTTTCAACACTTTTCGAGAAATCTGATAAACCAAAATCTATTACGTATAATTGATCTCTATAAAGAATGAAATTGGACGTAGTCGTATCACCGTGTACTATACCAGAACTATGAAGTAGTCCTAGTTGGTAGCCTGCATTTCTTGAGAGAAGTCTTATTAGTTTGGGATCCTCAGATTCTTCTATTAAATCCTTCATACGTTTCCCTGGAATATATTCGAGGACTAAAAGATAGAGACTCGGATAAAAACCAAATAATCGTGGCGTGGCGACCCCTCCTTTGTATGCCTGGAGAATTATACGAGCTTCTTTGAAGGTTCTGGTCCTACGTATTTTTCTATCAAGCATGTGATCCATGTATTTTTTCCTTCTACGAAGCTTGAATACTGCCCTCTGGCCAAGAAATAATCCTAGATATAATTCCGACTCTGCGCCTCTAGATAGGAGCTCGTATCTTCTTATATGATCAAGAATTCTTTCGGCTAGCCAAGGGTGTCGGGATACCACGGCACTGGCACCTTATCGAGTCTCCACCTTTGTTTAATAAATGCTTTTGAGGGTTCCGTGAAACCAATGCCATGCCTATACATTAATAGGCCTGTGAGGGCTATCATAACACCATTATCACCCGCATATTTTTTAGGGATCCGTATAAAACTAGCATTATGCGACTCCGCCATTATCTCAACTTTTTCGTTTAGAAAATCGCTTGCAGCGACTCCGCCAGTTACTATCACTTGTTTTTTCCCTAAATGTGCAAGTCCTCTTTCAGTTACCTCGACCACACTAGAATACGCTATTTCCCGGAGAGTATAACATATATCGGGCAGGAGACTCGGGGAGTTCTCGAATTTCCTTACAGCTGCCGTAAGTAAACCTGAGAAAGAGACATCCTGGCCTTTTACAACGTATGGTAGATCTTCTAGGAAGGATCCATTTTCTGCACAGTGATCAATCACGTGTTTTCCATCTCTTATATATGGAGGCGCGAGACCTACTTCGCGGGCAAAAGTATCTTGGAGGTTTCCTAACGCGATATCTAGTGTTTCTCCGAAAACTCGATATGCTCCATGATTGTATGCCGTTACAGTAGTGTTCCCTCCCGATACATATAGTACTATTGGGTCTTTGAGTCCTGTGAGAAAACGTGCTATTTCAATGTGTGCGATGGCATGATTTACTGCTATAAGGGGTATTTTAAGGTGAGAGGATAAGGCGCGTGCAACTGTAGCTCCAACCCTGAGAGCAGGCCCCATACCTGGTCCTAGGGCGATGGCTACGGCGTTTAGGTCTTTAGGAGTCAAACCAGATATTGTGAAAGCCTCGTGTATAGCATTTGAAGCTACAGTAGAGAAGTATTGGGCGACTTCTCGGGGAAGGATTCCACCTTTTTCTGGTGTATATTGTTTCCTTACATCGGCAAGAATAAATGGTTTAGAGGAAGATACTATTCCGACACCGAACGTATGTGCAGTACTCTCTATCCCTAATATTATTATGTCGTTATCATTTCTTGACGAATTCTGTGTAGCCGCATTTTCCACAATGCCACCTCTCGACGGGCTTCAGGTGGTGTGCCATAAAGCTGCCGCACTTGGGGCATATCTTGTTCTTTCTCTTTATTGTCCAGTTGTCTACGTTAATCTCATAGAGGAGTCTGACAGCAGCTTTTACCTTCTTTTTACCCATACGTGTTCACCTCCTAGCTACTCTTCTTCCTCGAACGGGTTTATTCCACCGTTTCTGTCAATTATATATTCGGGCTCGAATTTTTTGACTCTGTCAACACTATCGTATATGTGGATTATTGCTTTAGAGCGTCCGATTCCGTACTCTGAGTCTATTCTTCTAACATAGACTCTTTGTAGGTCTACTCCTAGTTTTTCGGAGATGCCGAGTCTTAGGTTGATTCTCATAGGGGTCGATTTGAGGACGTGGTGGATTATGAGTGTTAGTTCACGTCGTTTAATTATAGGGTTATAGAAGTCTCTGACTACTTCCGCCCATACTCCGTCTTCGAAGTCGATTCTCTTGATGTTTGCTTGTGTGCTCATTCCCGTCATACCTCCTCCTATATCCCAGACTGTGTTGCATGGTTAAAAGAGTTATTAGTATTAAAGTATCGTGGAGAGAAGTATTCCTAAGAAACCAGTTTGGGTACGAGTGAAAGAAACCTGGATCTCGCTTCATATGACGTCCATTTATTTACTCGTATGATTGTGGCGCCTTTTCCTGGAACGCCATAAACAACTATTCCCCCAATTTGACTACATGCGATTGCTGGTAGGGCGAGCATATCTTCCTCTCCTTGGACTTCTATTATTACTTTCTCATCTTGATGAGAGCTAAGGAGACCGCATAATAGATCGTATACGTTTACTGCTATCGTTGACTGTGGGTTCTCTACCTTAAGCCGTTCAATTCCTTTTGCTTCAAGTATTCCTAGTTGTCTGGTTCTCCTGGTTTTTCCATCAACTAATAGTATAAGCTTTCCGTTGTATTTCTTAGAGATTCTTATACAATAGGAGGAGACAACGTCTCCGACACAGACAATTGAAGGAGCTTTTAGATCGAGGTACTTGGTAAAATCTCCTGTGACTAGTAGTCCTCTTGGCCTAGCGAAATCAGATCTGTGCTCGAGGGGTAGCTGAAAAACAGGTATTTTATCGTTTGACAACTCTCCCAGCAACCTTTATTGCGAAGTATCCTTTCTTGTCGATCCCTGTTTCCTTAGCTATTAGCGAGTTCTCGGGGTCTAGGATGACGATCATACCCTCCCAGTTATCAGTGAAATCGGTTGACCCACAGTATGGGCATACTCTTGTCTCTCTGTCAACGAGTCCTCCACATCTCCTACATGCTTTCAGAGGAGGTCTTCTCGTCGGAGCTCTTCTTACAGGCGCCATATCTCTCACCTCTTAAGGCTCTCATGTTTTGAGCTGTGATAGAACCCATTGTTCTTTTCCTAGATATGGCTGGCGCATTGTTAGAGCGACTCTGAGCCCGGAGGTTCTTCTAGTAGGTTTACTTATCTGTACTATTCTTGCTCTAACATGGTCTCCTATCTCGACGACGCGTCCGGAGTGAACACCTCTAAAGCCTCTTCTCTCAGGCAGGTATTCTACTGGCTCATCCATTATCTGGCTCTTATGGATGAATCCATCTATGGGTCCGAGGCTTATGAATATACCTGGTTGCCGGGCTTCTCTCACAATCCCCTTTACTACTTCAAGTAGTATAGGTTTGAACGATAACACCTTGTATCTAACTCTATAGAATATGCGTGGGTCTCCTGGAACAGGAAGTATAATGCCGTCGCTTACTATGGAGGCCTCTGTAACGGCAAGTATTACACCTAGCTCGGGATCGATTAGACCCTCCAACCTATTTCTTAGCTCCTCTAATACAATGTTTGTAATGTTTTCTTCGTATGCTCCTGGCAGTATTCCTATCCATTCTTCTATCTCTACTAATTTGTACAACCGCTCCACCCTTTCAAACCAGGGAGTTCTAGGTGAAATTAAGCGTATCGTTTTTACTCCTTATTTTTGTTTTGTCTTAAGTTTTTCAACAAGTCTCATGTAATCTTTATCTTCGGTTATAGAATAGTACTCGCGTTCTATTTTCCTTAATAGTCCCTTCGGGTTTCTTGCTATAAACTCGCTGATGTATTCAGCCATGTCAGGTTTATAGGGTGGCGTCGGTAAGTTTACACGGCCTATACTAGCCAGTGAGAATAGCATTGAGCTAATAATCGTTGTTTTTGAATAATTTTCCAGTTCGTCAGGATCAGTTATTCCGCTGTAGTAGAAGTGTCTTACGATTGTTATGGCAAGGGCTCGGGCAATTTTTTCTTTGAAACTATTATAGATGCTTGTTGCCTTGGATTTTAGATTTCTTACAATCTCGTCATAATCTATGTCTCTTATCTTTATACGTAGAGCTGGATATAGAAAACTCTTCGAGATAAGAGGTTCTACGCCACCATAAAGGAGACTTATGCTACTAGCATAGGAGCTATAAAGTATAGATATTTTGAATTGATCCTCATCGTTTATTTCTCTATCATAGGAGTCTTCTATAATATCATAGAGTTCATCATAATCTAGGGGATCCATTGCGACAGGCCCTTTAGCATCGATTATAAGCATTGGGACAGCCCATGGGAAAGCTTCCACTTTGTCCAGGTATCTCGGATCATCTAGAAACACGTACTCTACTCTATTTAGATAGCTATTAGAATACAGGTCAAGCAAGAGCGATTTACTAGTAGGACATAGAGGATGTATTATTAACCTCGGCTTTGGATCCTGTTGCATCTGCATTACCCTTCTCCGATAAAGTAGTCTATAGATCGAATTATGTATTATCTACTTACTTACACACTATATTGGAACCCAGTCAGTCTCGAGGATTCCTTCCGACTCTCTATAATATAGTGTAGGGATTCCCAATGCTCTAGCTCTGCGACGCATACTCTTGTCGCAGGTTGCTATTAGCGTGCTAAAACCGAGTTTTTTAAGATGTTGTGCGGCCAGTATGATAGCATCGTCAGCCTTGATCTCAGGGCTTAGCTGAAGATCTAGAAACGTTATTTTTAGCTGTCTGAGGAGTTCTAGAGTTCTTGACGCAAGTCGTGCCAGTTTAGGCTTGTTTGATTTGGATAGTGCCTCGAGCTCCTTTTTCACAGGAGCTATAGTTAGAAGGCAATATGCGTAGTCTAGCGTTTCTAATATTTGTGAAGGCGCGATAAGGCCTTGGGCCATGTATATTAGGAAATTTGTGTCGAGGAGTACGAGTAGTTTATTGGATGGCAGGTTTCTAGGTTCTTCTATAGTCTGACATGTCCCCATCCTACTAGTCTCCATCTACCATGTACCCTCCTGCTGATCGCTATGCGGGCCCCGTCCCATGCGACTATAGGTCTTCTCAGTTTGGCCTCAAAATAGTCGCTTCCTACGTTGGTGGTTATTCCTAACGATATAGAAGTTCCTACTGTTAGCATAAGCATTTCTCCTTTCTTGATCGGTTCTACTTTTACGGCTTCTTTGAGTCCAACTACTCTCTCGAGTAGTTTAAATTCTACTCTTACTTGGTCGAGTGTAGGAGGAAGTTTTCCGGGTAGACCCACGGCGTTGCCTACTAGGTTGTCTGATTTTGTTAATGCGGGATCTAGTTTGGTTCCTATCGCGACGAGTCCTCCTGGTTTTGCTTCTTCTACTTCTATGTTGCCGAATCGCAGACTGCTTATTTCAGTGTATATTGGTTCGTATTCGATTCTTCCTCCTGGTTTCCTTGTCATTAATCCGGGTCTAATCTCGATTTCTTGTCCTACGTGGAAGACTCCATGTATTATGCCTCCTCCAATAACTCCTCCGACTAGTCGTTCCGGGGGCGTTCCAGGCCTGTTTACATCGAAGCTGCGTGCAATAAACATTAGGGGTGGACTCTCGAGGTCCCTTTCCGGTGTAGGTACAAGTTCTTCTATTGCGGCAAGTACTGCGTCAATGTTGGCACGTTTGAGGGCACTGACAGGTATAATAGGAGCATTTTCTGCTATTGTTCCTTTCACGAATTCTCTTATTTCATTATAGCTCTCACGTGCTCTTTCAGGTGAGACAACGTCAACTTTGTTTTGTACTATTATTATTTTATCCACGCCTATAATCTCGAGAGCAACAAGGTGCTCTCTGGTCTGTGGTTGTGGACAAGGCTCGTTCGCCGCTATTACGAGTATAGCTCCATCCATTAGTGCTGCTCCTGAAAGCATTGTGGCCATGAGAATTTCGTGTCCGGGAGCATCAACATAGGAGATTCTTCTTCTGAGTATAGGAGAGGCGTCGGGGTTACATTCGCATACTGGTTCAGGCGAGAATCGTTCTGGAAATCCGCACCCTTCACATTCCCATACTTCTCCATCGGCATATCCTAGCTTTATAGTCATTCCACGGCGTATCTCTTCGCTGTGCCTCATAGTCCATACTCCTGTGAGTGCTTGGACAAGCGTTGTTTTTCCATGGTCTACGTGGCCTACAACGCCGATGTTAACTTCTGGCTGCCTTTTTTCTCCTGTCGTCAATTACTACACCCCATCCAGAGAAATGGTAGTATTAGGAGTTTAAATCATAGGGTTTTCTGGAGATAAACATTTGGGTTTCCAAAGGAGTTATGCTTGTCAAAATCATGGTTTCCGGGTTTGATGGGAGAAACTAGGATTATTTCTCGTAGTATATCACTACGTTTAACTGTGCAAGAGCGGTCTTTCTTCTTTCTCCTCGTGGATCTGGTATAACTCTTCCTCTCACTGTTTTTCTCTTTCTCTCTCCTTTTCTCCTCGGCCTGTATCCTGGGGGACCAGATAGCAGTACTTTCTTCTTTCCGCTCCCCGGTACTCCTGGATGCATTGGGAATCCTGAAGCGTCGGAGCCACCTCTTATCTTGAAGCGTAGACCTTCCATTCCAATCAAGCTACCGTCGAAGGTTTCTCCTATTTGTAGCCCTGCGAGTTTTATTGCGACATCCTCGGGTACAGCGATCTGCCAGGCTTTTGCGCGGAAGGCTTCAGCCTCTGCTTCTAGGTCGCCTGCTACTTCTCCGAGGAGCTCCATGCTTACTTGTACTGTATTCTCTGGGACATCGTTGTTTATCTCTACCTTGAAGCTTACATTAGTGCGTTTTCCTTCTTCTCCCTTGAACCGTAGTGTAAGGACTCCTACTTCTTTGAGGCCTAGTTCGTCAGCTAGTTTTTCATTTACTCTTGCTATGGGTAGCTCTGTTCTTTCTTTATCTTTGCTTTTTACCATTGTGTCTTTTAGCTCTATGTCTTCTACTCCTACTACCTTTACCTTTACTACTTTGTCTCTCGCCTTTGGATCCGAGATGACTATTCTAAGTGGGGGTCTCTCCTCATATGACATTTCTTTCCACCTCTTATCCCGGTCGGGGCTTCCCTATCCCCGACCAGATCGTGTACAGTCAAGGTGATTCAAGTCGTCCAAACGCCTAATTAATGTTTATCTTACACTGTAGCAAGTTGGGTGAGTGGAATATGAGTAATAAGACAGATGCTGTGCAGAAAGAAAAGAGGCTTAGACAACCAATAGTAGTTGTACTGGGTCACGTGGATCACGGGAAGACGACTCTTTTAGACAAGATAAGAAAGACTGCGGTAACAGCGAAGGAGGCTGGTGGAATTACACAGCATATAGGTGCTAGTCTTGTTCCTGCCGATGTGATCGAGAAGATAGCGGAGCCTCTAAAGCAGATAATCCCGATTAAATTGATAATTCCCGGCCTCTTGTTCATTGATACTCCAGGCCACGAACTCTTCTCTAATTTAAGGAGGCGTGGTGGGAGCGTAGCAGATTTCGCGATTCTTGTTGTAGATATAATGGAGGGATTCCAGCCCCAGACATATGAGGCGCTTGAACTGTTGAAGGAGAGGAGGGTGCCCTTCCTCGTAGCAG
>CAYROE010000027.1:0-14743 GCA_964425855.1 uncultured Desulfurococcales archaeon
GCCACTCATGCATCACCCTGATCACGCTTCCAATGATCTCTAGACGGATCACCCGAAATTAAATATCACTACTCATGATGACGTCATGGCTTTCAACTTTTAGGACACGTAAATGTTTAATACCCCGGGCGAAATAATGAATAATACGCTAGAGTAAGCCGCGTTATAGGTGGTCAGCAAAGCCATGACGGATCTCTCAATGTGCGGAGGACTCCCTCCCGAAATCTGCGAGCAACTTTCTATAGAAGAGCAAATCATAAAGATAAGAGTCGAGAAGAGAAAGTTCGGACGAGAAGTAACAATTATTGAAGGAATCAACGAAAAAGAGTTCGACCTCAAAAAACTAGCCAGCAAGCTGAAAAGCAAACTAGCTACTGGTGGAACTGCAAAAAATGGCAGAATAGAGCTCCAAGGAGATCACCGTCACCGCGTCAAGAAATTACTGGTTGAAATGGGCTTCCCCGAAGAAAACATAACGATAATAGAGTAAGGATTCAAAGCATTTTTACTCTTCTAAATGCTTAAATCCTGTTTCTTCGGCAACTTGTAGTACTTATCTTGTATTATTCTCACTGTAGCTTAGAACAAGATAAATTATCCATCCAACGGCTGCATATAGAACCCCGACAGATAGTAGGACTATGCCAATGCCCTGCCATATTGTTGAAGCACAGGGTATAGCTACTAATAGTAAGATAACTATAGCCCTGCCAGCAACGGCTGGGCTAGGTCCGCTACCAGTTCTCCTCCTGAAATATGGAATATCTAGAGCTGTTCCTAGTGCGGCCACCAGGAGAATGAATGAGTAAAAACTATGATATGAGCCGTAGATAACCGCCCCTAGCAGTATTAGGGCGTGAACGAACAAAGGAGTTCCCGGGAAATAATCTAAACTCCTCCTAGCCCTGTATACGAGTCTATAGAATATTGCCGGGATCATTATTGATGCATATATGTACATTATGCCTAGACTGTATCCTCCCAAGTATTTCTCATAGGTTGCTATGAAAAGGGTTAATGGAACCACTACCTGGGATACTCTATCCAAAACCCTATCAAGCATTTGTCCGCGTTCGTCTGGTTCATCATACTTGCGAGCAACCCATCCATCTACAACATCCATAAGGTATGCCAATAGTAATAGTTTCACGGCTAGACATATTTCGTCTATCAGTCCCGTTATTAGGGCTAATCCTGTTAGGGATCCGCCTATTAGGGTAACCATGTCCGCTTTTCTCAATGCATCATTCCTCGTACCAGGTGATAGGCCAGTCTAGGCCTAGTTACCAATATTAGTATCCCAAATAATAGCGATTGTAGAGGCTTCTGCTTTAAAACTCGGCTTGGCAAAGACTCATGTCTATCGTATTCCAACACTATATTAGATAGTCCAAGCCTAGAACCATATGATAGTAGCAGCGACAGTATCTTCGAATCAAGCAGTTCTCTCACAAACCTATACTGCTTGTTCAGCATATTCTCTACTGCACAGTACGATTGTAGTAATGACTCTCGCAGGCCGTCTCCCCGATTAATCCTATCTTGTAAGATCCTTGCCATAACCGTTATAGGATAGAGGCCGCCTCCGGTCAATGGTTTATTCATTGATGCCGCATCGCCTATGATAAAGATGCTTCCTCCCTGTCTCCTGCATGGTAGCGGGGGACCGTGAATAACCCTCCCTCCATATATTTCTCGATGCTTCTTTTCCACTGGAGACAGATTACGTATTAAACGTCGTAATCCTAACGGATCAAAGGATAGTCCACCAACGACAATGTATTTCTCTGCAACGGTGAAGCGCCATCCGTAAAGGGTTCCAGGAATGCTACTATCCAAGTGTATCTCTATGATATTCTTTTCGGGCGCCTCACTGTTTATATCGTAGTCGAGGTTAATTCCATATGACCATACAGGAGTATGGAGTATTCCAAGACTTTTCCTAAGTCCTCCTCCCAATCCCTCAGCAATTATGGCTATATCATAATCAGCTTGTTCACCGTTGCTAGCCACTAACGATACTTTGTTTTCTTTAACACGGATCCCTTTAATCTTATGGCCGTACCTTATTGACGCTCCATATCGTACTGCTTCATTAAGAAGGAGCATTTCGGTTTTGACTCTATCAATACGATATACAGGTGATGCCAGCCTTATCTCCAAATATCTATTAGTTTTTTCATCTATGAACTTTATCTTATGAAACTGGCTCTCTATAATGTCCCGAGATATGGGCTCGAGAAAATCTACTACTTCCTGGGAGACCAAGCCTGTACAATGTTTTGGAAACCCTACCTTATCATGCTCCTCATATATATCGACACTAAATCCAAGTCGTGCAAGTACCATTGAAGTAAGTAGCCCTGAATACCCAGCACCAATAACCGCGATTGTCCGGAGGTTTTCTGTACCCATTCTGAATCCTCGTTTTCATTCTATCCGGTTAAACATGGATCTAAAGGATAATTAACCCTTAAAGGATCATCTCTTAGAAAGGTGCCCGGTATATGAGTAGTTGGGACGAGTTTGATGAGATGCTAGAAAGTGAGAGTATCGAAGAAGAGGTTCTACCGTACGGGATCAAGCCTAGAGAAGTATACTACATGTGTCTATATTGTGGTCACATAATGAAGAAAAGCGAGCTCGATCAACAAGACAATATTCTATGCACTAGGTGCGGAGGACGTATTCTTGTAAAAATCAGGAGTCCTGTCATAGCTCCACGTAGAGTCTATGCTATATAGCTGTCTTTGTCTCTGGGACTACTTCTTTACTCTACTACTAAATTTGTAGAGAAGAATAGCTTCCTGTAATATCTTAGCACCAAGAACACTAGTAATATCATTACAGTCTACGAGGGGATTCACTTCGACTAAGTCGATTCCTACTAGTCTATTGTCTAGGATACCTCCTAGGATCTTTACAACTGTCAGCGGGGATAATCCGAAGGGCTCCGGTGTCCCGGTTCCGGGCGCGTATGAAGGATCTATTCCGTCTATGTCAATACTTACATAGATATAGCGACATTGTGATAAGAATCTCTTCGCTGCTACAGTTATATTCTTGTATCCTTCTCGCTCAACGTCGATAGGTGTCTTATAGAGGATCCTGTCCTTATGGGCTTCAGCATATAATATTTCCTCTTCCTCATATGCTCTTACCCCGATATAGACGATCTTGTCTGCAAGACTTGACTCGATTATCCTGCGCATTACTGATGCATGACTATACAGGTAACCGAGATAGTCCTTTCTAAGATCAAAGTGAGCGTCTATGACAATTATACAAGGTTTTATTCCTAGATTTTTCATAGCTTTGACTGTTCCGTAGGTAATAGTGTGTTCTCCCCCTATAGCGACGAGTAGTTTTCCATCCTGGATAACTTCTTCAGAGACCTTGCTTAGCCTATTCAATGTTTCGAGCGTATCTCCATGGACGACTAAGAGGTCGCCCATATCATGTATTTTGACCTGCTCGATATATGATCTATTTGCGAGAATCCCGTTGGACTCTATATTGTTCGATGTCTCCCTGACACTTCTAGGCCCGAACCTAGATCCGGGCTTAAAAGAGCTTGTTGAATCAAATGGAACTCCTACAATAACGACTTCTGCTTCACTATATGGCCTTTGAGTCCCGCTGAAAGCCAGTGGGTTTTGAATCGTGTAGAACTCCCTTAAAGACACTAAGTCTCCCCCAATCTTAGGAAAGGGTCTTCGAGTTTAACTTAGTTGTCTTGATCCTCATTAGAGTATATAATATTGATAAGGGTGCTGCGGATTCCATATCAATTAGCAGGTCTGAGAGGATGCATAGAGATGGCTGAAGACAAGTACCAAAAAGTACTTGAGCTTGCTAAAAGAAGAGGCTTCTTCTGGCCTAGCTATGAAATATACGGTGGCGTAGCAGGATTCTACGATATGGGTCCTTACGGAATACTCCTCAAGAATAGGATAATAGAGAAGTGGAGACAATACTTTGTACGAGATCACAGCAACTATGTGATTGAGATCGAGAGCCCAATAATTGGGCCCTCGAAAGTATACGAGGCAAGTGGCCACGTCGAAAACTTCACTGATCCAATAGTCGAATGCACAAAGTGCGGCAGGAAATTCAGGGCAGATCACCTTATCAAGGATAAGCTCGGAATAGACGTCGAAGGCCTCTCACCAAGGGAGATGACTAGAATAATTAAAGAAAATAATATCAAATGCCCCGTATGCGGTGGAGAACTCGGAGAAGTGAAAACATTCAACCTACTGTTCAAGACCCACATTGGTCCTTATGAGGGAAACATAGGCTACTTTAGACCCGAACTCGCACAGGGCATGTTTGTCGCGTTCAAACGCGTCTACGAAGTTATGAGATCACGTATGCCTCTGGGCATCGCGCAGGTTGGCAGAGTAGGAAGAAACGAGATAAGCCCGCGCCAGGCCATGATGCGTTTACGAGAGTTCACCATAATGGAGATGGAGTACTTTATTGATCCAGAGGACAACGAGAAAAGCTGCCCGTTCTTCGAGAGACAAGCTAGTACTAAGATAAGGATACTCCCGTACAAGTATAAGGTAGAAGAACGCGACCCCGAGGAAGTAACTGTAAGAGAAGCAGTAGAAGAAAAACTCATACTACATCCATGCCTCGGCTACTGGATGGCTGTTAGCAACGAGTTTATTACTTCACTGGGGATCCCGAGAAACGAGATATACTTTGAAGAAAAAGGCCCTCATGAGAGAGCACACTACTCTAGCCAAACCTTCGACCAATTAGTAAGAGTCTCACGATGGGGCTGGGTCGAAGTCTCCGGACACAGCTACAGAGGGGATTACGATCTTAGCAGACACATGCAACACAGCGGACAGGATCTAACGGTCTTCAAGCCGTTCGACGAGCCAAAGATCGTCGAGAAAACTCGGTACATAGCAGATAAATCTTATATCGGGAGAACCTTCAGGTCAGAGGCTAAGAAGGTATTCGAGCTACTAGCCAATATTCCTGAAGAAGAGCTAAAGAATGCTTATCTACAAAAGAAGCCTCTGAAGGTAGGAGAATACGAAATACCGCCCAATGCAATCCTGGAGTACAAGACACGCGAAAAGATCACTGGCAAGAAGTATATTCCTCACGTGATTGAACCCTCCTTCGGAGTAGAAAGAGTAACATATGTAGTATTCGAACATGCATACCGAGAAAAAGAAGGGAGAATAATATTATCACTACCAAGAGACATAGCTCCTGTCCAAGCCGTAGTCTTACCACTTATCGAGAAAGACGACGATTTAAGAAAAACCGCCCTAGAAATATATGATAGTCTGAGAAGAGCAGGATACTATGTACTATATGATGATAGTGGTAGTATTGGAAGACGATATGCAAGATACGATGAAATCGGTGTTCCTGCCGCAATAACAGTAGATTATCAAACCCTCGAAGACAATACAGTGACCCTTAGAGACAGAGACTCATGGCACCAGGTAAGAATACCAATAGCCTCTATCATCGATATACTTAGAAAGTTCATATACTCTGGCGAGGAAATAGATAAACTCGGCACACCGATAAATGCATAGGCTTCCTAGCCGAATAGGGTGTCATGATATGGAAAAGAAAAAACAGCCTGGAGAACAGGAAGAGGTCCCAAAGCTCGAGAAGCCTAACCTACCTCGCATGCTTGCAGTCATTCCACCAGCTTCGGCCATAAAGGCTAGGCCCAAAAAAGTGACTGAGAAAAGAATAAGGCTAAAGTATGACTATAGTCTGGAGCCGGAGGAGGCAAAGATAAGCCCCTCACTAGCAAGGGAACTTGGCATAACTGAACTGCTCGAGATAACAGTTGCAGGCAGACATAGGTTCGCGTTCAAAGCCATAATAGATGAGGAAGTTGAAGAAAACAGAGTCCATGTAAACCCCGATCTCATGGAAGAACATGGAATAAGTGATAACAGCATAGCCACTGTTCGACCATATAAGGGCTCCGAGAAGCTTGGCGTGCGGCTTTCCGTCTAGCATCGTCTTCTCTTGTAAAGATTTCTTCTTTATAACAAAAAGAATTTTTATTAAATATAATTTATAATTCTCTATAAAAATATATCCGTATAAAAATAACTTTCTAAAAAAGGCAACAAAAGGCTGATACACTATGAAACAGGAAGAAATGCTACGCTACGCAATATCTATAACTGCAAACAACCTAGAAGAACTACTAGGAGTATCAGAGACCCTATCAAAAATAATCCTAGACACAGCAGATCCCGCCACAATTGAAAGCATCAACGAACTACTCCTAAACGCGATAGGATTAAGAGAAAAGATAATCGAGGTAATGGAACTAGCCCAAAATATAATAGAAAACAGTAATGAGCTAGACTATGAGCTTCTCGCCGACTTATATACTATAGCTGGCTACTACGCGATGGAAGGCTACAAAACCGATAAAAACAGTATTACAAGGGTCTCTGGCATAATAGATGTAAGCCGGAGCCTCGACTCGATAAATAGACTCTATACTCTTTCCATGAGCCTCTACAAGACCCTTGACAAAATTCTATAGCTGGGAAAGTAAGGGAATCCTTATATTACCCGGTGCGACACCCCCTTAAGCAGGAATACAAAGCCGTACCATGTATACCAAACCTAATGGCTTTACCGGATATAGGTGGGCTAAATGTATGCGGGCACAGGAAACCTGAGTAAAACAACTATAATAGAGCAGCTGATATACATATCCCGAGAACTCGACGGCTTAGTAAGCCAGCTCCTCAGATATATGCCCGAGGAGGGTGGTCTTCCGAGCCAAGAGGTCCTGGATAAACTATATAGGCAAGACGTAGCAATCACTAAGGACAAGATCGATCAAGCAGTATCCAGGCTACTCGAGTTCATTGCGTCTGGAAGAATGGGTCTCATAGATTCAAAGGAATTCTATATAAGTATAGCGATGGGTCTTAGAAGAATAACAGACTATGTTGAAGCAGTAATCCACAGACTTCTCCTCGCGAAGAAAAAGCTCGGCTCAGATCTCGAGATCCCTGAGCTATCAAATAAACTTAGGGAAATGATACGAATGCTTGAAGAAGCAATATTCGAAACCTCAAGCATCGTTAGGGCATTCTCGACTATATCACGTGGCAATACTGAGATCCTAAAAACCATGGAGTCTAAAGTTGACAGGATAAAAGAAATAGAACAGGACGCTGACGAAACCTACAGGGATCTAATGGAGAAACTATTAGACTTCTTCCCAGACAACTATATAGCATACACAGTATACAGAGAGATACTAGATAAACTAGAGGATGCACTAGACGAAGCAGAACGCATTGCTATAGACCTAAAAATACTAGCTTTAACTTCGGCATACTAGTCTTTCTCCTATAATTTTCCGGAAAGAAATCTATCCCTAGAAACGAAGAACGTTCCGCCAGTAATCCTGGTAAGGGACACTCTATAGGAGGTTAGTAGTATGAACAAGATTAAAGCACTAATGTACTCGACTACAATTATCGTCCCTGATCTCGACGAATCAGATGAGCTTTTCAGAGAATTCTATGGAAAACCGGCAGGATACGATAAGCCAAAACCAGGAGAAGCACGGGGACCTCTTATACTTGATCCGCTTGAAGCAGTTTATCTCTTAGAACTAGGAAAACTTGAGGTCTATAAGAGTAGTGGAGATCCTGTAAACTATGATGAACTAGTTAAATGGGCCCGTGAACGAATCCCTAGATTTGATATGTTGTATCCTGTATACAAGGATCTTAGAAACCGTGGGTTTGTCGTGAGATCCGGTCTAAAATATGGATCGGACTTCACTGTTTATAGGTATGGTCCAGGAATTGATCACTCGCCTTATATAGTTCATTCCTATCCCGGCAAGTATACTATTGATCCCGTAGAGATTGTTAAGGCTGGGAGACTAAGTCATACTGTTAGGAAAACTTTCATTCTTTCTATAACAGGCAGTGAAAGCGATGTCATCTACTTAATGTTTAAATGGTTCAAACCCTAGCTTAATTACTTGTGGAACTAGTTATCAGTCAACCATAGGAAAATGACAAGGAATGTAACTGGACGATCTGGGTACAGAGATGAGAGGTGTGATTTGGGTTGAGCAACTGGCCTCATAGATCAAGACCACAAAGAGGACCGGGTCCAAGAAGTAGACAGCCTAGGCCTAGGCCCCTAGGAGACAAGTGTAATCCTCTGTGTCCCTTCTTTAGATGCTCAAAGAATGCTCTCCGCATCACTACCGAGCAATACAAGGGCAGGGTAATCCGTGTACCTTTCTGTTCCTGGATAGGGGACAAATGTATTGGAGCTGCCTGTAGATTTGCTTATTGTGAGAAACGAGCAATGTTGCCTGACGGTAGATGCTCTTTCGCAGTAAGGCAACAGAAGACCCGGGATTTTGAAGACGAGCTCAGGGAGTTGGAACGGGAAGAGAGGAAGTTCAAGTTTAGAGACGATTTCTACTAGGCTGTCTCTCCCCATCTCCTGTAGAGTTTATTTTCTATTCCGGCCGCGTCGAGTAGCTTTCCTACGAGGAAGTCTACGATATCACCTATGTTTTCCGGCTTATGATAGAATGCCACCATTAATGGTGTTATTATTGCTCCTGCCCTAGCTAGCTTTAACATGTTCTCCAGCTCTACTATACCTAGCGGGGTCTCCCTTGGAGCTACAACAAGCCTCCTCCTTAGTCTCAAGACCGAGAGAGCCGCTCTAACTATTAGGTTCTCAGCGATACCAGAGGCTATCAGTGCAACCGTTTTCATACTGGCAGGAGCTATGATCATAACGTCTGGTGCATTACTCGAACTAGCATATGGGCTACTGAAATCATGTTCTAGATAAACTCTTGCATACCTAGATAAGGTCTCTAGTACTGATTCTCTTTCCATTCCTTCCTCTAGATAAGCTACTTTTAATGCACCTTCTGATATAACAATATCGAAAATAATCGTGTCTCGACGACGTGACAGATATTCGGCTAATCTAAACCCTACTCTAACTCCACTAGCTCCTGTTATTGCGAGAAGTACTCTTTTCTGCATTCTATCAGCCCAGAGATCAACAATCGTATCCTTCGCCACCTAGTGCTTCCGTCACTCCACGTAGCATTTCATGATATGCTTTCTCTCCCCATGCGACGAACACTATCTCTTCGAGACACTTTGCGTCATGTGAATCTACTATCTTCGCCATTTCACGAGCAACCTCCTCGACTCTGAGACCTCCAACTCCAGCACCCATGGCTGGGAACGCTATTGACTCGACACATAGGTTCTCTGCTTCCGTGAGAGCAGCTATCGTGGCCTTAACCGCGTTCTCAAGAGGTATCCGCATAGCTGGTCTCTCCATTGTAGGGGCATGTATAACGTATTTTGCGGAAAGATCTCCGGCAGTAGTTGAAATTGCTTTACCGACAGGAACCGGGGCCTTTTTCCTCGCTTCATCTTCTATTACCTGGCCTCCTCTCCTCTTTATGGCGCCCGCAACACCTCCTCCCATTATCATGAGACTGTTTGCAGCGTTTACTATCGCGTCTACACTAATCTGTGTGATGTCGGCTTCCATTACGATTAGCCTTGCACCATTTGATAGCTTAAAACACTTCTTCACTCTTTGTCACCATATCATAGTTAATGAGTTTTCTGGTAATTCAAGATTAGCCTATTCCACGTCTCTCTAATAGTTCTTTTAGTAATGGTATTGCATCGAGTTTTTCTTTTGGCAGTGATTCATAGTCTATGCCTTTAGGTCGATGTCCTCTTTTCCCGCATCTAATTATCCTTGTGTTTGTTACGATTAGATCGACGGGGACATCGTGTGGTTTTCTTGGAATATTGTCTACTAGTTGGAGATCATGTATTGTAGTAGCTATTGGTGTTTTTTCATCTACTATTCCTAGCTCGGTGAGTATTCCGTATTCTATGTCTCCGTATCCTTCGCCTTTTCCTAGACGATTACAATTTTTGTCTATAGCGACGCTTCCCTCTACTATTAGGTCTATTCCTTTTATCGTTGTTTTAATTTTTGGAATAGTGTCAAGTAGTATACCGAACCTAAATGCTCCTCGGATAGTTGAAGCATACCTCTTGTATTCTTCGGGTATATCTCCTCCTGGAAGTAGAAGGAATCCCTGTCGTATTCTTGGAGTAGGCATGATTAGCGTCTTTCCTTCCTTTAATGCTTTTAGTCTAACAGGTCGTTGGGGTGAATCCGGGTTCACCTTGATTATTTTTGAGTTTCTCCACTCAGGAGTTCTTGCTAGGAGTTCTGCTGCTTGCTCGGCCCCTTTGAAGTTTGGAATTCTTCCTCTTATAGGGTATGGTGGTCTCGTTGCATTGTTCTTTTCTAGTTTATTGTAGACTTCTTCTCTTATTCGTCTCCTAATCATGTCGACTAGATCCATGTCTTTTACTCCTAGTTTATTAATGTAGGATAGAGGCTACTTTAGGTATCCGGCTTCCTTCAGAATATGTGATAATCCCGTTAAAAGATCAGAGTTCCCGGGACTTGATAGGATCACGCGTTCAATAATGCCTTGAGCCTCTATTTTTTCGAGGAAAGAAACAATATCCTCTATTGGAATATATGGTATATCGTGCTCTTTTAGATATTTCTTATTTCGGTCGTCGGCGAGCACGATATATACTCCAAGTACGGCTTTTGATTCTCTCCTGTTGATGAGCCTCATTATCTCTTCCACTATAGCTAGGTTCTCCGGGTTTAAACGAGTTATATAATAGTATTTGGCTCCTGTATTGATCCGTTTTCTGATGTCTTCGAGGCTTCTTCTAGAGCTCAGTAAGAGGCCAGTATTTACTCCATAACTGTTCCCGTAGGAGACCGCATCTTCTGGAACCCACGCTCCCGGACAGTAATCTCCTTGTAGAGGTGGATCACCGGTGAGATATAGTTGATCTCGGAGTCCTAGATAGACCGCGGTTTTTATAATGGATTTCAAGGAGACAATGCTGTGGTCTCTAACCCTTAGATGCATTATCGGGTAAGCTCCTAGCACGGATAAAGCATAGAGAGCGAGGAGAGGAGAGCTTACAGACGGTTTTCCGAGCGGTACATCGGGTACGTCTATCCTCTTGTATAGTTTAGCTAGACGGCTAAGTCTTTCAAGAATAATTTCCTTGCTTCTCGCAGGCTCTAGCTCAGGGAATATCTCTAGCTTTTTAGACATCTCTATACACCATATTATTATACCAATACGCTAAGCACGAATCCCACCAATCCAATCATCATGGCAAAGAGCATTATTTGTTTCTGACGTAACGCTTCTTCTCTGTGTGGATTAATAATTACTTTATATGACGAGTAGAGAAGCGCAAAATCCACAATTATCACGAAAACACTATATACGGCCTCGTTGACGAGTCCATAGATAACAGGTATAGGGCTCAGCAAGACTGCTAAAAGGTTAAACATGCCTGCGATAAATGCGGCTTTTCGTTCTCCTACTAGTATTGGAAGGCTCTTGACCCCCTTGACCTTGTCTCCTTCTACATCTGCTATATCCTTCACTATTTCTCTTGCAAGTACACTGAGGAACACCATTGCCCAGAACACGAGGACTGTGTAATTGGGATTATTCGTAAATGTAAAGGCGTACAGAAACGGAAGGCTGGTAGAGAAAGCAACTGCGACATTTCCCATAAACCCGCTCGCTTTGAGTCTATGATCGTATAATGCACTGACAATTACTGCTGCTACAACCACTGTCAGGCTATCAAGGCCTGCTCGCAGGCTCGCCACAATCCCTATAAATACGAGGACTAGATAGCAGATGAAAGCCTGTTTGATAGATATAATTCCGGATGGGAGAGGTCTGTTTGGAGCGTTTATCTTGTCAATCTCTATATCGGCGATATCGTTCAGAACCATTGCTGATGCAGAGATTGTGAACCCGACGAGAAAACCAGCAATATAGTCTAATGTCTCGAACGTGAAAAAATCTCTTCCAGTAGCTATGGCAAGAGCTACAAGTACAGCAAAACCTACCATCACACTATTAACTATCCGCATCAGCCGCAGGCAAGCATAGATGCGTTTCATTAATTATTTCCTCCCCTATTATCGATCCTAACATTCTCCACTTTATAATAAAGAGTTATGTGTAGGATACAGGTTATATTAAAAACCTATGTATGATACACATTGAGTCCCTGGATGAGAAATCATGAGTAAGCATGTACACTGGGTAGATAAGTTAGCAGATGAGCTCGAACAGAGACTTCGTAAGCGAAATAAGCAGGTGTACGTCTTTAATGGCGGGCTGAGTGTGTCAGGGGTACAACATATTGGTAGGTTACGAGGAGAGATTCTACTACCAGAGACTCTGAGACGGATATTAGAGAAAAGAGGGCTCAAGATCAAGCAACTGCTAACTCTTTATACTCAGGATCCCTGGAAGGGAAAGGCCTCACAGAGATCGGCTTTCAAAGATCCCGATAAGGCTAAGGAATATACGGGGCGTCCTCTGGTAAGTGTGCCTGACCCTTATGGCTGTCATGAGAACTGGGTTGAACATTATTGGTCGGATTTCGGCCCTTACCTGAGCGAATTCACTGATGGAAAAATAGAAGTTGTCACAACCACTGATCTCTACCGGTCTAAATTTAGGGATTTCATAATGAATGTTGTTCTTCCAAAGAAGGACGAGTTTAGGAATGTAATAAACAAGTATCGTGGCAGAAAACCATATCCGGAGGATTGGATACCTGTAGAACCGATATGTGAAAAATGTGGTCGTATTGATAAGACGGTGGCAATCTCCGTAGAAGAGAATGGTAGAGTACGCTACAGATGCAAGTATTGCGGACATGAAGGAGTAACCGACGTCTCCAACAGTAAGCTTAATTGGAGAATAGAATGGGCCGGCATATGGTATATCTTAGGCGTAGACTTCGAGCCCTACGGCAAGGATCACGCTACTCCTGGAGGCAGCAGGGACAGCTGCGTAGACCTAGCAGTTAATGTCATCGGCTTCCAACCACCTGAGGGAGAATGGTATGAGTGGGTCTCTATCAGGGAAAAGGGACAAAGCAGGGATATGACGAGTAGCGGCTTCGTAGGTATAACGCCTAAGGAGTGGCTTGAAATAGCACATCCACAGATTCTCCGGTTCCTCTACTTCTTTACTCATCCCCATAAGAAACTAATAGTCGACCTCGATCAGATACCCCAATACTATGAGTCATATTATAGGGCTGAGAGAATCTATTTCGGTATAGAATCACTCAACGACAAAGAACAAGAAGAATACTTAAAGAGAACATACGAGCTAAGCCATCCAAGAGAACCTCCAGAAAAGCTACCCTTACAAGTGCCCTATACTCATGCATCAATACTAGCTCAACTAGTAGGCCCTACAAACATAGAAGAGGCTGTAGAACGGCTCAAGAAAACAGGACACATCAAGGAAGACCTAGACAACTATAGCAGAGGCTGGCTCCAGAGCCTACTCATACGATCGTATAACTGGGTAGAAAAATACGGAGGAGAAAGATACCGTGTCCAAATACTAGCGAATGTACCAGGAGAACTCTTAAATTCACTAGAGTACAGAGAGCTTCTATGCCAGCTCGGAGAAGAACTCGATAAACTGAGTGAATGGACAGAGGAAAAAATTAAGGATACAATGATATCCGTCACAAGCAGCATCAATAGCGGGGAGAGGAAAAGATTCTATCGAGAGTTCTACCTGCTCTTCACAGGAAGAAATAGTGGGCCTAGAGCAGCACCACTACTATCGCTTCTCAAGAAAGATTTTGTTATTGCCCGGCTAAGACTTGCATGTAAATAAAGAGGTAGAGAAAACTCCCTAAGTATCTTTTATTCTCTTTTTAGTAATTGATTCGGCGCATAGTATAATTATATAGTAATGCTATACTACTGTAGGTGCGACAAGATATCTAACCCTACTTCCCTCTGGGCTCTTGAATACTAGTTCTAGTGGTTTGTCCGTCGAGAAACGGATGTCCACCGACTCAGCTATTTTTGTTAGGTTTAACACGTTCTTCAGGTATATGACGTCGTAGGCGCTCTTAGAGGGTTGCTTTACGTCGAGATAGGTGAGGGCAACAGATTCTCTTGAGAATATGGTCTCGGCCCTGCTACGGCCCTCTCCTTTTGCTCTTATTATGAGTGCCTCCTCTGAGGCTTCGAATTCGACGATATCTCCTACGACCTCTACGTCTCGAAGCGCCTTTTTCAGTGCATCGCTAATAACCGAGGCTTCTACATCGAAGTCGAGTTTTATTTCTTCCGGCACATCTATTAACACTTCTATGTTGGGAACGAGGAATTTCTTGACGACTGTACTGTCTATACGGACTAGGACTTTATCATCTGATACTAGGAACGTTAGTGTTTCTCCTTTTTTGCCCTTTTTGAGCATATTCGCGAGGCTACCTAGGTGGACGCCCATATATACTTCTTCTCTGTCTTCCGAGATCTCATACTCGATAAATGATTCATATGGCATAACTACTTCTATTAGGGCTGTCTTGGAAGCATCCATTCCTACAACTTTGACATGTTCCTTGTTGATCGTAAATCTAGCCTCGTCAATGATCTTGCCTAGAACTTCTACTAGTTCCTTGAAACTTCTAGCATCGGGATATTGTAGTCTTGCTTCTACACCTTCGATCTCGTTTTCTAGGATTCCTGACAACCACTGACACCCATATCTATTATTCTAGACCCAGCTAGATAAAAATAAACGGCA
>CAYROE010000028.1:0-13758 GCA_964425855.1 uncultured Desulfurococcales archaeon
GTATATAGTGACTTGAGAGATCTAGTTTCACGTTATAAGTATATAGTATATTATGTCAACGTGAAGGCTTATCGGGAGGTTCTCGATAAAGCCAGAGAAAAAATAAGCACCGATAAGATAATCTCTGCCGGGCCTTCGAGGCTTGATCCCTTATCGTATAGAAGTAGAAGAGAGCGGAGTAAGCTAAGAAATATAATAGATCGTCTTAGAGAGAGCGGAGTAAGCTGATTTTCCCTGATTCTTTGAGTATACTGGCTGTGTATCGTATAGATCAGTATTACCGTGTGATTATTGCTTGTATTGGATATAGGCTTGAATATTCTATAATAATAGTTTATTTTGTTCCACTAACCTTTAATATAGTGGGAGAACTGTTTGAGCACGATTCTAAAGGTTCCAGAGGAGCCAGTAGAGATAAGGGTAGCCTTAAGAGCCCTTCTCGAGGCTCAGGGAGGCAGAGCAAAGTATGTAATATTTGCTGGGAATAGGCTTGCGAAATACCTCTGGGACCATTGGAAGGATGATCTACACAAGATGAACCTGAGGTGGCAAAATCTCCTTAAGAGCCTCTCACGCCATGCAGGAGAAGCAATAGAATGGATCATGGGTGAGAGAAGCTGGTCAGACTTCATCGAAGTAATAATAGCTGATCTCGAAGCGCAGTCTACTGGTCGGAGCATTATCAAGGAACGGCGCAAGAAAAAGACCCTGATGGACTTCCTCTAACATCCTAACCATATTATCTTGCCTGCTCCTTACTGTTCTTCTCTGACAGGCCTAAGTCTTTCCACCATTATCAGTAACGGAATCCTCCTTTCTGGAGCGGCTAGACCTGTTAATAGGGCTTCACCTCTGCTTGGCTCGAGTTCGGGGAGCCTATCTATTATCTCTGCAGCGGCACTCTCCACTCCCCTCTTTATGCTTGCGAGATCCTCGGGGTTAGTTGTCCTCAACAGTATGCTAGTCGCTGTCTGGCTTAGTATGCTTGAGTCTACGAAGCTCGGCCTCTGTGTTACTAGCCACATGCTCAGGCCCCATTTTCTTCCTTCCCGTGCTACGCGTAGTAGGGCGTCTTTGCTGGATTTCGATTCTCCTGCGGGAGCAAGGTTGTGGGCCTCTTCTACTACTAGGACTGTTAGTCTCTCCGAGTCATAGTGGCCTACGTGATGGTAGAAGAGTCGTCTTATTATGCTTGCGAGTAGGGGATCAACGTTTCCGGAGCTTGGTGGTGCTAGGTGTATGATCGTGAAGCCATGGCTTATCCTGTCCATTATTTTGTCAAATACTACTGTATCTACTATGTCGCTTGTGAAGGTCTCGATTTTTCTCAGGGCACGTTTAAGGCTTGCTAGTGTTCCTTTATCATAGTTAGAGGACTGTATATAGGATAAGAGATCTTTTAGGTAGGAGAGTACTTTGTTGTAGGTGTCCTCTCTTTGTAGGAGCTTGCATAGTGCCTCGGTTTCACTGTCTTCTAGGGGATCAGCGATCTTTGTACGCTCGTCTCCTCTATATGCCTGCCATGCTAGGTATCTCATGAGCGAGTAGTAGAGATCCTTGCTCATATATCGTGGTAGGTCTCTCACGTCCCATTGACGTGTCTCGCATTTCTTCTTGAAGACTTCGAGTATGCTTCGTGCACGCTTTTCCTCTTCTCCAAATGAAGGCTTTAGCTTGTCCCATGAGGATGCTATTGCTGACAGAAGAGAAATGCCGTATATGTCTGAGCCGTGGTAGAGGTTGAGTGATCCCGCGATATCAGCTATTATTAGTGGGAAGTACTCGCTTTTTGTACCGCTCATCTCTATCATTGTGTCTAAATCCATGAAGCTCGGCAGTGGTAGCCCTATTATTAGGAACCGGCTTTGAGTGATTGCCTTATATGCCTCATTGTACTTTACCTTTGTCCGCCTGTCGAGTACAGGTATCTGTCCAGGCCCACAATTTGGCCGTACTATGGCGTGGTGTCTTTCTTTACCATAAAATGCTAAGACATCCATATCAATTCTGAGTCTGCTGGACAGTTTACATGCTAGGTCTACGAGGCCTCTCCATATTAGTTCTTGTTGTTCTCTCCATCCTATCCTTGCAGCCTCGTATGGTACTATAATCGTTATCTGCTTTGGTCTCGTCTGCTCAGGTAGATCCCCCGTACTGTAATTTTCTGGCTGTAGTACGGCATCCAATAACGGCACTGTATCGTCTCGGAGGTATGGGTAACCGGTGTATTCGCCGGCTATGTCAAAAACTATTATTCCTCCTTTTTTCTTGTCAATGTGATTTCTACGTCTCGATACCTCATATACTAGTCTCTTGACGGTTTCTGTCTTTCCTCCTCCTGTCTGTGCTAGAATACTTAGATGAGTTGTTAGCTTATCGGGATTCATATAGACTCCTACTTTTTCTGCGAGGCTTAGTTTACCTAGGTAGAGTCCACGTCGTTTGTAGTCTCTGCCGAGGCTATAGTGGATTATCTTTTCGAGACTTACGGGGTCGGGCTCGACGATACTTGAGAAGGGTCTTGGCGGTCTTTCATATGGTGATAAACGTTCGAGTCCGTTGTGGCGTGTTATTTCTCCGAGTACTCTTAGCTCTACTTTCATTATACTGCTCCACTTTATCAGCTGATGTGTCGGGCTTAGTAGCTCAAGCAGTACGCGGTTGGCGTCTTGGAGACTTGTCTCGCTGAGGCTCTGGTAAAGTTTTCTTAGCCTTTCGACATCTAGCGCTGGATGCGGGGTTTCTTCTTCTACGTTCACGATCATGGCGAGATATCTTTTTCCTTGACTATTGTCCTCTATCTCGACTATCGTGCCATATTTTACTATTGCCTCTGCTGGTCTTAGGATTATCCCCTCAACGCGTGTATACTCGCGTATACTTGTCGTGAAACCTGTTATTGGAGTCTCATTGTTCAAGTCCTAGAACACCTCTATAATAGATGGTAGCGTCTAACAGAAAAATCTCTTATAAATGTAGAGTAAGGAGTTGCCCGTCTACTCAAGCTCTCTAAGAGGCCGGCTAGCGCCCCGTATTCCCACTCGTTTATTCTACTCCTTGAGTCAACTACAAGTAGCTGTGGAGGGACGCCATAGCTTGTTACCATTGCCTGGCTAATTATGTGGTCTAGGACCTCAGAGATGTCTGTTGTCTCCGAGAAATATTCTACTCTGATCGGTGGAATCACCCTTATGAGCTCAGCTAGGAGCCTTCTGTCTATGCCCAAGCGTTCAGCGTTTTCCCGTATCTCGTTGCAGTCTGGTATTGCCTGTGTTAGGAGGTATCTTAGCTTGACGCCCGATGTATTGTCCAGTAGTTCATTAATTGTTATGGAGGGCTCGGCGTCCTTTAGCCTGTTATTGTATGATTTCAGGAATCTTCTACTGTATAACCAGCTCTTGTCCAGTTCTACGGTACTGGACGCTTCTAGTTCACCTTTTCCTGTACCTCCATAGAGATAATTGTATAACAGTATGAAGTGGCTGTCGCTTGCTAGGTTAAAGTGGTTTAGAATTTGTCGCTCGTATATTCGTTCCAAGAGATCTTCTATCTCTAGATCTGTGATTATGTCTTCGAAGTCAGTGTCTTCTCTGTACTCTATTGATCTATCTATTACTTGGCGGAGATACGTGTGGGCGTCCCCCATGAAATGTGGTAGGGATGATATACCTAGGTCCTCTAGGCAGTGCCTTACACTTTTCACAGCCTCTTCCATTAGTATGCCTGGGTTGAATTGTCTCCGTTGACTATTTGCTACTCCTATAGTTACTACGCTGGCCTTAATGGATTCTGCGAGAACCTTTGCCAATAAGTGTCTCCCCCTTGAAACATCCTCTGTCAAACCGATGACTGTGTGGTTTCTTTTCCAGGCCTCCTTCTTTATTTGACCTAAGATTTCCGCTGCGAGGAGTCCTGGGTTTACTTTTTCTGTTGCTCCTCGTTTTACGGTAGCGGAACGTATGAGTTCTATCGTTGTCCTTGGATCAAGTCCCGTGTATAGGAGTACGGCTTCTGCGCTTTCTCGTTCAAGATCGAATATCGGGTTAAAGTATGTTCCTAGTATTTGTAAGAGGCTCCCGTGCCTTACTATCAGTCTTCTCCCCTTTACTTCTGCTTCCAGAGGTGGAGTTTCTTGTAGCATTGATAGTATCATTGCGAGCTCTGCTACGTATAGACTAGCCTGCCGTTTCCGGTCGTCTCCTCTCACCAGTAGGAAGGGAGGACTACCCCTGCTGTAGGGGTAGAGTATCCTTTCCTCGAGAACCTCTCCGTTCCAATATCTTAGTAGGATGCTGGTTTTGAGTATGAATCCTTCCTCTACTCCGCTCGTGCTACGGGCACTTCTGCTTCCTGTATCGATATATATTTCAGCGACGTAGCTCGTTCCTAGTATGGGTCTTGTCTGTATCTTTGGCTTCCATTCTTTGTCGAATACTAGTGATCTGTCTTGGAGTATTTCTGTTCCTCTTGCTAGGAGTGTTAGAACGATGCCGCTCCAGGGCGGTGATACCTCGACAAGTTCTTCATCGTATAGCATGATGTCCACTCCTGCTACTTGTATATTTTCCTTGTTCTATAGAATTATCTTAGCGGTGATTTTTATTACTATTATTCTGTACATACTCTACGCTATAATTATGCCGGGATTAGGGTAGAATTCTAATTGGAGAGTGATTTTATATGGGAAAAAGAAGATAATTGGCTCTTTACCTTCCTTTGAACTTTGGCTTCCGCTTTTCTAGGAATGCTGTTACTCCCTCGATGACGTCTTCTGTGCTAAATAGTAGTCCAAATAGGTGTGCTTCTAGGCTTAGTCCTGCCCAGATGTTGGATTCTAGTCCGTATTCTACGGCGTATTTCGCGGCCATTAGTGCTAGTGGTGGCTTCTCTGCGAGTTTGAGTGCTAGTGCTCTTGCTTCTTGTTCTAGTCTCTCTGGAGGTACTACTTTCTCTACGAGTCCTATTCTTAGTGCTTCGTCTGCTGGTATCATGTCTCCTGAGAATATTAGTAGCTTTGCCTGTCCGCGTCCTACTAGTCTGGGTAGTCTCTGTGTTCCTCCCGCGCCTGGTATGAATCCTAGGTTTATCTCTGGTTGTCCGAACATTGTTCCTTCGGCGGCTATCCTTATATCTGTGCTCATTGCTATCTCAAGACCGCCTCCTAGTACGTAGCCATGTAGTGCGGCTATGATCGGCTTAGTGTAGAACTGTATCTTTAGAGTTAGCTCCTGGAATCTCCTGGAGAACTTTGCTATGTCTATTGGAGTTACCCCTGCAAACGCTGTTACGTCTGCCCCGGCACTGAATGCTCTTCCTTCTCCCTTGAGTATTACTACTCTTACGTCATTGTTGTCTTCTAGCTCGTCGAGAGCCTCTCCTAGCTCTTTAAGTAGCTCTGGGCTTAGCGCGTTTAGTCTCTTTGGCCTGTTGAGGACTATCCATGCTATTGGCTTCTCGATTCTTATAACTAGGTTCTTCTTCTTTATCTCTTCTACTTCTCCGTACTCGTAGAATCCTTTACCAGTCTTGCGTCCTAGTTTTCCTTCTTCTACCATCTTGAGAAGTAGTGGCTGTGGGTGCATCTCTTCTAGGCCTAGCTCTTCTTTTAGCTTTTTGAGTGCCTCTACTATTTTGTCGATTCCGTACTCGTCAGCGAATTCTAGTACACCCTTAGGCCATCCTAGTCCTAGTTTTACTGCCTTGTCGATGTCCTCTTTTGTAGCTACGTCGTTCTCTAGAAGCCATGCTGCCTCGTTTACTGCAGGTGCTAGTAAGAGTACTGGGTCTACTTTGCCTGCGAGGTCTTTTGGTATGTTTGGCCTAGCGTATTTCCCTGGTGCTGGATAAGTGTAGAATCCTTTGCCCGTCTTCATTCCGAACTCTTTCTTCTCGAATTTCTCCTTTAGGAGAGGACATGGTGTTGTCTTGAATCCTCTCTCGGCCATTGCCTGGAATACATAGTAGAAGACGTCTATTCCACTGTAGTCGGATAGCTCGAAGATGCCCATTGGTAGTCCTAGCACGTATTTTACTGTGGCGTCTACTTCCTCGATGGTTGCTTTACCCTTGGCTACTAGGTTGCATGCTGTGTTGATGAATCTTCCCAGGATCCTGTTTACTATGAATCCGGGTACATCCTTCTTTACTACTACTGGTTGTTTACCGAATTTCTTCGATAGTGCGACTGTTATTTCTACTGTTTCGTCGCTTGTCTTCTCGCCCTTTATTACTTCTACGAGTGGCATTAGTGGCGGTGGATTGAAGAAGTGCATTCCTACGACTTTCTCTGGTCTCTTGGTGGCCGCAGCTATCTCGGTTATGGGGAGACTGCTCGTGTTCGTTGCCAGTATGGCATGCTCAGGCGTGTGCTCGTCTGCGAACGCGAAGAGTTTCTGCTTTATGTCTAGTCTCTCGATAATGGCCTCTATCATGAAGTCTGTTTCCTTCAATATCTTCGCAAACTCCTCCGTATACGAACCGTCTGGATTTAGGTTTACGACTGTCTTTATTCTTGAGAGAACTGTTTCTACAGGCTCCCTCACTACGCCTTTCTCGTATAGCTTCTTGAGGCTCCACTTGATTTTTTCAACTGCGTTATCAAGGAATTCCTGTTTTATGTCTACTAGGTATACATTGTAGCCTGCTATTGCTGCTACTTCGGCTATTCCATGGCCCATCGTGCCTGCTCCGACAACGGTTATTGTTTTTATGTTCTCGAGTCCTGCCATTTCTACCAACACCCCTCTGTCTGGCTTTCCCCTTTGATGCATAGGAGGGATTGTCTATCGTCAATTATATTTGGCGTATTTAGGGAATAATATCCCTGCGCTGTCTTCTTAGTAATAATACATGTTGTATAGATAGCTTTAAAACAGTCGAGTAAACCCCCGTTAATGCGGTGAAATAGTGTGTCCGAGTACCTAGATCAAGTCAAGAGCATGGTCAAACCCGAGGCCGCAAAGTATGGTCTAAAGATACTGCCAAGAGGAAAAAGCAGCTTCAGCTTAATCAAAGGCGGACAGATATACATGACTATTAGAGACACCGGTGACAATATCGAGATCTCGTTCGCCGGTAAGAAATACATGTACGACAAGTACTATACGAAGCCCGAGCACCTAGCACAGGTAGTATTCAACGTATTGGAAGCACAGCACCGCGAGGTAAAGAAGGAAGAAGAGTAACCCTGCGGCCTCTATCCTAATACGTTTTCACGGGCGATTCCTGGTTTTTCCTGTTGGTAAGGACATCCCTTCACGATATTCTAGTCTGTAAAGGGATAACGTGTTCTGGGGCTATAACATTTTACATGTTATAGATAATAATTACTACAAAAGCCTACATTATAGCTTTGGCTACCCACTAGCTAGTGCCGCGAAATACGTGAAGAAAATCAATGAGATTGACGATTAAAGCAGTATATAGGGGGAAGCATAGGAAGCCAGTGGAAACGCTTGAACTACGAATGAGCATCACGGTGATAGAGTATGAATCTATCTATCGATAGGGACCGAGCCAGGAGAGCCTGGAAAAAACTGCTTATCGGTCTACTGTTACTCTCGGTGTTATCTGCAGGATCACTAATGCATATTGTGGGCGGTCCAGGAAACCTTCTCGATATACTGCTAAGTATTAGGTTAGACGTATTATTGGCATCGTTCAGCGTTCTGTTTATCGCCGAGATTGTTAAATCGTGGAGACTTACCCTTATAGGCAGACTCCTGGGATTCAGGATCCCTGTCAAAGACAGTTTATTGGCCAGAATATCTGGAAGATTCGTTGGCGTACTGACCCCTGCATATGCCGGGGCAACTCCTACACGTGCAATCATTATATCTGCGTATACAGGTCTCCCTCCGGGTAATAGCTTCGGGCTAAGCGTCTATGAGAGCATTCTTGATAGCTTTATACCGGTTTTCTTCTCGCTACTGCTATTGATCCCGCTTCTCCCCGATTCATGGCTCTCTGTTCTAGTTGCACTGTTTATTCTCGGCATGTGGATAGGCGGGATAGGCTATGCGAGTACTGATAGGATAGAGAGCTTTCTTAAACGTGTAAATGCTCCTGAGGAACTCGTCTGCTATGTTTCAGGCCAGAGAAAACTGTTTCTGAGCGCTATAAAGAGCAGTACGAGTACAAGGATACTCATCCCCACTATAGCGGTGACCCTTATCTCCCATGTTATAGAAGCATATGCTCTCTATATTGTCCTAACAGGACACTTCTCCCTAGTCGATCCAGTCTCCTTGATAAAAGCATTCATACTATTAGAAGCCTCCTACGTCCTCACGATGAGCCCTACTCCAGGAGGAAGCGTGTTCTTCGAGTATGGGCTCTCGGACATAATGAACAGCTATAGCCTTGTGTTATGGAGGGTAGTCTTTCTCCTTTTCAGCATATTACCTGGGGCAGTAATACTGGTCGCTATAAAGTCTGTCCGCAACTATATTGAACAGGCCCTTGTTAGAGAGGTGAAAGACTGTGCATCTAACACAGTTAACGAAGATATATGATATGCATTGCCACGCATATGAATTCGACTCAAATAAAATCATGGAGATCCTCGAGAAAGCCCCGAACCTTAAAATAGTAGCTGTCTCGGACGATCTCGAGAGCCTCTATGAAACACTAGAACTCCACGACATCTTTCCAGAAAAAATAATTCCATGTGCAGGCTTCCATCCCTGGAATATCGGAAAACGAAGCCTCCGCGAGGTAGAAGAGGTTATCCGCCATGCCTATAAGTACGACATACACTGTATAGGCGAGGTTGGTCTCGACAAAAAATTCGTCGATCCCAACACGTGGCCCACACAACAAGCCGTATTTACCAGGTTTCTCCAAGTCGCTAAAGAGCTAGATGCCTACGTAACTATACACAGCCCGTACGCGTGGAGAGAAGCTTTGACGTTAATGGTCGAATTGGGCGTTGAGAAAGCCATGTTCCACTGGTATACGGGGCCTTTGAACCTAATAGACGAAATTACATCGTCTGGCTACTATATAAGTATAAACCCGGCCTTGAAGATCCAGTCAAAACACCGCAGGGTAGCGGAATATACGCCTCTAGAACATATGGTCTTCGAAAGCGACGGCCCCTATAATTATAGAGGGCTCAGGTTATCCCCCATAATGATACTTGAAACAATAGAGGAAATCGCGTCTCTAAGGAAAATATCCGTCGATACTGTTCTTTCATATGCTTCATTGAATAGCGAGAGACTACTCTACGGCTAGAGTATCTCCCTATTCTATTAGTATACAGTCTACAGTGTCTTTTTCTGCTAGCCAGACTTTCTCTACCCGGAGATCATAGTTATAGGGTCCCTTCCTCTCTCGTTTGCCCCTTAGACATAGTTTTTTCCCATAGTGTGGCGCGTCTACAACTAGAGTCTCTGCTTCTCCTCCTTCGAATGCTGGATGAAAACCATACTTTTTTGACGACTTGATTATCTCCTCTAGTGAGTCCTGGGTAATGGGACTTCCTAGGATCTCTGGCTTTAAGCCATATGTGCTTATTCGAGTTATTATGAAGATAAATCCTTTGTTTACCAGGAGTTTCATGTATTCTACCGGATCCATTTGCCATGCTGGAGCGTATACTTCTGTACCAGTTTCTACGGATATACTTTTTATTCGCTCGTATTGGTATCTGCTGGCTAGAGCTCCTACGACTATGGTGTCATAGTTATATTCTTTTTTGAGGTGTTTAAGTATATCGAGAAGTTCTTCTACTTCTTTTTCTTTTTCTCCTGAGACATCGGCTACCACGAGCCTGTCTCTGAGACCCATTGCTTCAGCTTGTAGTGTAGTGTAGTCCACAAGAGGCGTGTGGAACATCCAGCTATAGTCTTGGCGTGGTCTTATCGATAGTATACATGCTGGTTCCCAGCCGTTCTCTATTGCTCTATATAATGCGTAGTTGCTGTCTTTTCCCCCGCTTAGAAGGCTACAGAATTTCTTCATGTTTGATTTTTCACCCTTCTTCTAAAAATCTCTAATATTGTTTTGTCACATTTCTCTTTGAAGGACGAGATGTCTTGGATTGGTTTTTGTCGTTTAACTCGATAGTTTATTACTTCGTATCTTTCACCGTTACCTGTTGCTAGTATTACTGCTTGGCAATTATCGGTTAGCTGGTAATAGCATAGCTTGACGTCTTCTTGCTCTATGCATGCGTGGGACTCTATAGATGATTGAGGAGATTCGATAAGTAGATAAGTATCTATAGAGTAGAATATAGAGCCATCTACTTCTATTATGACAGCTCTTTCATGCCTAGTAAAGTATTCTTCTCGTGTCGTTGGTTTTCCTTTCATTGTAGTGGTCCGGCTCCCGAACTTACTCTTCTTGGAATATTGGTGTCGCTATTTTCAAGTCTCTACCACAGAATGGACACTTGTATTTCACCATTCTTGCATCTGCTGCACAGAAATATGCTCCATAGTCTTTGGCACAGTGTGGACAATAATAGACTACTTCTATTCTTCTTACTGAGCCTGGTTGTTGTCCTGTTAGGCTTAGGTATCTACCGCATACACGGCATCTTACTGTTACCCATCCTACGTGTCCGTGCGCGTTTGTTCCCTTGTCTAGACCGAGCGTCATCCTCTTCACCACATCGAGTGTCATAGACAATTGGATTTAAATCCTACTATCTACTACGAACCCTTACAAGGCACGTGTAGAAGGGGTATGCGTATAGCTAGATTGGTGAATAGAAGAGGTGTAGATAGGTCATGAATGCTAAGCTGATAATCGCCTCATTGTTCATATTGATGGTCATATTTGGAGTGACTGGCGTGGTCTTATATTATAAGAGCCTTGCGCCTTTGAGAGATGTTAAGGAGTGCACGACTGTGAGAGACGTCCTTGACCGTGTAAAGTATCTTGAGTACAATATAACTGATCAAGAAGGTAACTTCTATCTCGTCAAGGTATATAATGATCCTACAACTAGATCTGGAACGATTGAATATTATGGCAATAATACACTTATCGCAAAAGCCTCGTATACTTATGGAACCAGGCTTGAGTCCTTTAGCATATCTTATCCTGATACTAATACTACTATGAACGCAAGTGGGACCAATATCTATATCTTTGAGGATAAGTTCTATACCAGCCTCAACATGACTTATAACGAGACGGTCGGTATCATTGGAGCCGAGCCATTCCCTGGTATCGCCCCTATATACATGATATGTTATGTCGGAAAAGCGAACGATATCAACTGGGACTATTATGCTAGCATAATCAAGCCTAGAAACTACACGCTTGGAGTCATGGATGTCCAGGTTTCTTACGCTAAAACTCTATTCCTAGAGGGAGAGACTGATGCCCTACTAGTAAGGCTCGTTAGAAGAGGTACTGCTATCAACATGTGGACATATCCGTTATATGAATTCATACTCGTTGACTATAATGGCCTTGCTGTTGCAAACACGATAATCGTGGATATAGCAATGCCACAATACACTAACACGTTCGTGTTCCATCTCGTCGACATACAGCTGGCTGGCTAAAGGATTTTCTCCTTTATAATACATCCGGCTAGACACGTAATAGTTCCTCTAATGTCTCCCTCCACGTTGATCTTATCACTACCTCCACAAATACACTATCCGATATTATAGAGTATTACCGGTGAAGCGACATGCAGATTACACACCTGGTACTAGTAAGCCCGGATCAGACACTCTACGAGAAACTGAGAGTCGTGACATTCAAGATAACTCCAAGAGAGCTAGAACAAGTAGACAGACTAGCCAGAAAAATGGGTATGAGCAGGAGTGAACTCATACGATATGCACTGAATAAAATTCTAGAGGATCTCGAAGCCAACAGACAACCTAAATAACCCCTACGATAATATACGATACAAGGCATGCCGCCGTAGCTCAGCCTTGGCAGAGCGCCGGACTCATACGGCCTGCAGTGTCCCTGCAGGTTCCGGAGTCGATGATCCGGGGGCCTGAGAGATCCGGAGGTCCCGGGTTCAAATCCCGGCGGCGGCACCACTCTCCAGGCCCCCAACAAAATCTCTCTATTATTTCTTGTATTGCGACATTGAACGAATAGAATCTGATACTATTAGTCTAATTTTGTTTGTATTTTTAATACTTTACTTATTTAATATAAAATGCATAAATATATTAAAAACACTTATTGTTAAAATAATATACAACAGAAATAAATAGGTCGAGCACCACTACATATACCCAGAGGGAGAGGGATAGAGGAGACAATAATGTTATGGGGCTCACCAATACAAAAAAGACTAAAAGTATCACTTTCAAAAGACACAACAAGACTAGTAGACTACTACATCAAACATACGGGAAAAGACACGGATAATGCTATAGAAACTCTAATAGGCCTAGGTTTCGAGTACTGGACAGCAAATCTTCAAACATCTCCACTAGCCTCCGAGCTAGTAGAAGATAACCTCCGTTATAGGACGCTACTACTGGAGGCATCGGAAAGAATACGGACATTAACGGTAATAATATCGACATTGCTTAACGATATAAATGAAAACTGTAAAAACTGCTATACAAACAAACACAAACGCATTGAAAACTATATTGACAGACTCTACGAGTACTGCTCTATGCTCGTTATAGAAGCTACAACAAAGAAATAGTAAGCTGTCTGGAAAAGAGCCTAGGCCTCTATCCTTTATCTTTTTGATAAAAACAATTATAGCCCACCGATAACCGATTATAGCGAATCCGGCATAAGCCGGATCGCGGGCCAGTAATCATAAACAGTGACGATAATGCCAATCGAGGGGTAGAATCATTGCCTACCGAAAACCTGATCGAGCCTATACTCATCGGGTCTCTCCAAGGACTCCTAGAGTGGCTACCCATAAGTAGCTCGGGCCAACTAAGCCTGATTCTTACCCAAATCCTAGGAATATCGCCGGCCACAGCATATAGACTAAGTATGGCATCTCATCTTGGAACCGGACTATCAGGAGCTGTTATCCTACGAAGAGAACTACTTCGTGCTCTACGCGACCTGAAACTCTTAGAAATAATAATACTACCAGTAATTGTTGGAGCGCCAATAGCATTGCTATTAGAAAAACAAATTACAAACATACAAGGTGACTTCTTTAACTTAATGATAGGAACCTTGCTCATTCTAACCGCTTTCATAATCTATAAAGCTAGATCTAGTGGTGGAAGAAAACTAGAAGACCTAACCCTTGCGGATCTAATCATTCTTGGAACCGCCCAGGGACTTGCAGCCCTACCGGGCCTCTCCAGAAGCGGCATAACAATAGCTGTACTTCTTCTAAGAAACGTAGATCCAATTGACGCTGTCAAGGCTTCATTCCTTACAGGGATCGCGGCGACTGGCGCAGCGGCACTCTACGAACTTATATCTTATAACTTTGAATACTGGAACATGGCTATGGCGGCGGCACTTATGTTAGCATCACTATTCACTGGACTGTTATCAGCTAAGTCAATGCTTGTCCTCGCCCAGAAATACAACAGGGAAATAACAATATTCGCCGCGATAATAGGCTTTCTCGCAATATTATCCGCAATACCCGCATTCTTATAAAGCCATGCATAGAGAAACAAGGACATGAAAAATTTAAACCGCTAAAACTCATCTATGAGATACCGGACGCCGCCGTAGCTCAGCAGGCAGACCCGACATAGGAACCGCTGCGCGGGGCCTACAGCGCTGGCCTTGTAAGCCAGTGGTCGCGGGTTCGAATCCCGCCGGCGGCTCCAA
>CAYROE010000029.1:0-13622 GCA_964425855.1 uncultured Desulfurococcales archaeon
ACACTTGGAGTCTCTGATAAGTTAAAAACAAGCAAAACTAAGAGAACCATCCACCGTTACTGGGCTGGAGTGCGAGCTCTAGTTAAAAACAAGCAAAACTAAGAGACAAAAGACGTGCCAGAGGAGATACTCCTCGAAATGTTAAAAACAAGCAAAACTAAGAGCGGCTAGCCTGGCCCCGCTCTCTAGGAGTAGCCTGGTTAAAAACAAGCAGAGCTAAAAGTAATGGTTTTCCTATTCTCGTACCTGTAGAATAGTTAAAAATAAGGAAAAACTATGTGAATGCCTAAACGCTATACCACAGGATGCAAGAAAAGAAAAAGAAAAGTGAGAGTAGAAGCGGAGAACCGCGATGGAACCCTTCATAGCAGAATTCAAAAGAGCCCGGACAAAGAGTTAAGCCTTTGACAGTTTCTTGAGTCTTTCAAGTGCTTCCTCATAAGATATCTTGCCCTCAGCAAGATCAAGGTAGATCTTGTAGGCCTTCTGCTTTTTGTTTTTAGGAACCTTAGCATAGGCTTCCGCTAGAATCCGCATCTTCTCATTAGCTTCCTTTTTTAGCTGAGCTAGACGCATAAACACTCTCCCTATCATATTATTCTAGATCTCTCAATAGTATAAATAATGATTTCTTACCAGTGAAATCCATGTAGAATTTAGCCTACAACCAGTTTTCGCTCGCAGATACCGAGTTAAACTTCCTAGACGCTAGTTAAAATAGCAAAACTAAGAGTGATAAAGCACCAGTCAAGACTCTAGGGTTCCGAAGGGTTCCTGTTCACCGTCCACACTAGCCAGGTGTAATGCCTCATGGATATAATCTTCCGCAGGATGGCTACGCTAAAGTTTTCTAGGAGCTATCTGGGCGAGTCCTAGAACTTCCACTTGTCGGATCTCCAGTCAGCAGCATGGACTTTGGGGTGAGGAAGTTGGGAAGCGCCACCCGTGTACAAGCATGTAGTGACGAGAGCAGTCGATATACTCTCGAGGAATCCCTACCAGGTTGAGAGGCTTTCTAGTTGGTGCCGCGGGCTGTGGAAGCTTAGGTTTGGCGGGCTACGGGTAGTGTATAGGGTTGACTTCGCTGAACGCGAGGTCTATGTGCTCCGTGCTGGGTTGCGGGAGGACGTCTACGAGGGTCTATGCTAGAATTAGCACAGGGATCCCGATAGCTTCCCCTCGTCGCAGAGCCTGTTATAATTACGACAATCCTGTCCATCTATGTATACATCGCCGCCTATAACCCTATACCTTACGCCGTGCCCGTCCAGCGCCTCTATCCAGGGCCCTAGGAACCCCTCAGCCCTAGCCTTATCAGATATCTCCTTTGCTATTTCTCCTATGATCTCGTCTATGTCTACACCGGGTCTCTCCGCCCCCTTCTGGAGTTGCCCCAGGACTATGGCGTGGAGCCTTCCTACAATTAGTCTTCCCAAGACTACACTCATATCGAGTATAGAACCTCATAGTCTTTATTCTTCCTCATTCAGCAGAACTGTGTAGGGGTATTCAAGCGGTCTCACATTAGAGTGTTTGACTAGTGTTCCCATCTGTTGCTGTTTTTAGAGTTCAACCACCATGGCAACCGCTATAACCCTACCCTTATACCTCCGGGCAGCCGATATAGCACACGCTCGTCCCCTCGAGCATTCAAAACCTTAAGAAAAACTCACATCGCCCAACCACTAGCCCACCCTAGGTCTTCTCACAGTGTTTACTATTTCCGCTTGTTGACGAATTTTGGTCTTGGTAATTTAGGAATGTTAATGGTTCTAATAGCTGGAATGGGTAGTTGTCTTTTGGTTGTATTTTTATGGTTTTGCTATTAGGAGTCCGGATTCGCTTGGTATTATCTTGTATGTTATCTTGTATTGTTCTATGAGCTGGAAGAATTTTTGTGGTGGCCGTGGAGTGTATGCGTTGTGGAAGGCCATGGTTGCTCCTGGCACTAGTCGCGGTAGTAGTTCTTGGAGTGCTTGGGGATACTGGTATTTTTCGATGTCTATGAAGGCGAGCGCTATTGTCTTCTCTGGCATTGTCTTTAGATATTCTACTGCTTCCGCTTTTACCGGTATTATTTCTATACCTGTTGTTTTGGTGATTTCCTCTACGTAGTGTTCCAGCTCAGTATATAGGTTTTGATCGTATTCTACAGAGATTATCTTGTGGTATGGTTGTGCTCCTATTGCTAGCCAAAGTGTCGAGTATCCTATTCCTGCTCCTAGGTCTAGTATTGTTCCTTTAGGTGCTTGGAATGCGAGGGATGCTAGTGCTGCTCCGTCTATGCGGGAGATACTGGGTATGAAGTGTTTGCGTGACGTGGATTCTAGCTGGTCGAGTAGTCTTAGTATGCCCAAAGCGTCGCACCGTTTTTATTAGAACTTGTTGTTTTCTGGAAAATATTCTTGAGCTTATAGTGGAGCCCGTTATAGAACAGGTACGCGATTATTATTCCTATCCCATATCCTGCTAGGACGTCGCCGATATAATGATAGCCGAGCCATATACGGCTCGCGCCTACTAGTAGGCTCCAGGCTAGGAATATGTGCTTGTACTTGTTTGTTTTCCATGCATAGTAGGTGTAGACTATGGAGCCGGCTGCGTGGCCGCTGGGGTAGCTGTAGACGTCTATTTTTTCGAGTAGTGTGATCGCTGGATTGTAGGGGCCTGGCCGTGGGGATTCGACTAGGATCTTTATTATTGCTACTATTAGGCCTGTTGCTAGTATTGAGAGGGCTAGTTTCTTGTATATCTCGTGTCTTTTTGCATGTATGACATAGAGTAATAGGGTCATTGTTGTTATTACTCGTATATCTGCGGTGTAAGATATGGCTTGTAGGAGTATTCTAGCTATTTCTGGTAGGGTTGTTTCTATTGTGAGTTTGCGTGATAGGTATCCTATTATTATCAGTATTATTCCTATCTGTAGTTCTTTCGTCTTGTGTCTCGTCTCTAGTACACCACTAGCTAGTGGTTGAGTTCTACTAGTATAAATCCATGAATCACGCCACCCATCCCCAACATGGATCCAGAAAAGTTATAGGAAACAAGTGGGTAGGAACAGGTGGAGGCTCTACTCGGTTTAGGCGAAGATACTAGGTTGATAATATGTCTTTCAGCTCGCGTACAAGTCGATAAATGTCATCTAGGGTATTGTAGAGGTATACGCTGGCACGCACCGAGCCGTGTTTTAGACCTAGGGAATGGTGGAGTGGGCCAGCACAGTGCATACCTGTTCTAACAGCTACTCCTCTCAGCCCCAGCTCCATTCCTATAGTGTCTGGATGGATAGATTCTGCCACGAAGGATACTAGTCCTCTTCTCTCACTTGGCTCGGGCCCAATTATGGTAATCCCCGGTATCTTTGCGAGTTCTTCGTATAGTGCTTGTATGAGTTTTTCCTCATATTCTGCTATATTATGCATACCGATATCCTTGAGGAGTCTAACCGCCGCTTCCAGCCCCGTCGCCTCTATTATGGGCGGTGTACCGTGCTCGAATTTCCACGGGGGTTCAAGCCACTCTATTTCTAGAGAGTTGCCTTGTGGCTTTACATCTACTACTGCTCCTCCCCCGCCATATGCTGGTTCTAGGCTATGTGCTAGGTCTCTCTGTATCCATAGTATGCCTATGCCTGTTGGGCCCAGCATTTTGTGTCCGCTGAATGCGAGCATGCATGAGTTGAGGGAGGAGACGTTTATGGGGAGGTGGGGTACGCTCTGGGCTCCGTCTATTATTAGGCATGCTCCGTGCTTCTGGGCTTGGCGGGATATATATTGGATGGGGGCCTCGTATCCTGTTACGTTTGATACGTGTCCGGCCACGATTATGGCGTTGTCTGTTTCTGGGAGTATTTCTTCAAGTCCGGTCCATTGGGGTCTTCCTTTCTGGTCTAGGTCTAGTAGGAGTATCTTGGCTCTCTTCCTTATGCCTGCCCTGTAGAATGGGAGTATTGCGCTGTGGTGTAGGTCTTTTGGCAGGATTATATGTGTCTTTTCGCTTATCATATTATTGTGTTCTAATAGTCTCGCTGCTAGTTGTAGGGAGCTTGTGGTACCCGCAGTGAATACTATTTCTTCTGGTTTCGCTGATAAGAAGTCTGCTACTGTTTCGTGGGCTCGTTCGTAGTCTTCTGTGGCCTTGGATGCTAGGGGGTATACTCCTCTGTGCACGTTGGCGTATTGGTACTTCATCTTTGTGGTCATTGCTTCTATTACTTGTATGGGTTTTATTGTTGATGCCGCGTTGTCTAGGAAGGCTATGTTTTGTTTTTGTAGTGTTGGGAACCAGGATCGTATGGTCTCTATGTCTAGTGTCATATATGGGTCACTCTCCCCTCAATTTAACTATCATATTCTAGTTTTTACGGGCCTTTATCTTGTATGATAGGCCGTCGTAATCTTTTTCTAGTATTTCGAATCCCTGTGCTTCTAGTAGTTTTATGAGTTTCTGGTAGGGATAGTATAGGTCTTCTCCTGTTACTATTAGAGTGTCTCCTGGATCCATTGCGAGGAGTGTGACCATTAGTTTTGCCGTGGGCTTATCCTTACATGATTTCGCTGCTTCCAGTGTGAGCTCTACTTCATACGTCAGCATCCTCTCCCCTGTATCTCTTTCTATTGGTGAAAAATTATCAAATACTATGATGTTTTATTCTAATTAGACTTTTTTAATTCATTTATAATAGGGAACATATACATAATTATCAACTACGATATTTAATTACAACCCAAGAATAAATAGAAGACAATAATGTAGAACCATCATCACCCAACAATACCATCAACGGCAAACTAAGCAATCCCATTAAACCCGTAACAATTACAGCAACCTTCACAGCGCCAGCTATGAAGAACCCACCACCCAAACCCTCCAAGTATCGATGCGAAACCCTAAAGAGGGACACGAGCTGAGAGACACCACCATTAATAACAGCATCGGCCACTCCAATTGCTACCCAAAGCGATCCCACAGCGACACTCGCATCCGACTTACTCATAGCAACGGTATCATTAATCCCATCACCGATAAACACAACCCTCCTACCTGAAGCTCTAAGCCTATCGATAAGACGAGCTTTGTCCTCAGGCCTCATATCCCAATAATACTCGTCTATACTGAGAATCCTAGCGACCCTCTCAACGTTCTCATACTTATCCCCACTAGCCAGTATAACTTTTTTACCGAGACCCTTTAGATATCTTACCAGATCTACTGCTCCGTCATAGAGTTCCTCCTCAAAACAGAACACTGCCTCGCCATCGCGATAGACTACCCGTAACCCCTTAGCCTCGCACACCTCAACAGACTCAGTATATAGTTCTTCCCCATTTATACTCGCAGTCATGCCTTTGCCCACGATCTCATAGACTTGTCCCATAGAAACCCTATCATAGCTCAATCCCTGATACACTTGTTCAAGCTCGCGGACAACAGCTTGCGCCACGGGATGAGTACTCTGGCTCAACACATAGTGGATTATACCAGCGAACTCGCGTTCTCTCAGTCCCGTCGGAGACTTTATAGATCGGAGTACTGCTCTTAGCCTTGTAAGTGTACCGGTCTTATCCAGTACAACGGTATCACTCTCTTTAAGTGCTTCGAGGATAACAGGGTCTAGTACAAGTACTCCTCTAGAGGCTAGTTTTCTCACTGCTAGTGCCGTTGATAAGCCTGACGTCACAATGAATGCCGATGGACACCCTGCAAGTAGGACTGCGAGGGCTCTTATTGGATCGACGACGACTGCTAGAACTGCATAGGTGGCGAGGACTGATGCTATCAGGTATGGGGACATTCTCTCTAGTAGTCTCTGTGTTTTGCTCTTATTCTCAAGAGATTCCTTTGCTAGGTCTACTAGCTTCTTTATATATGAGTTCTTGTGGTTCCTGATGACCTCGATTTTGAGAGGTCCTCTCACAACTATGCTTCCACTGTATACGGGTGTTCCCGGCCGGACTTCCTCTGGATATGGTTCTCCTGTGATGAGGGACTTGTCTATTGCCGCGGCTGAGAGGGCTATTCCGTCTACTGGAACCATTTGGCCTACTGCTACGATTACCTTGTCTCCTATCCTTATCTTATCAAGTGGTATCCTCGTGTGAGATCCATTTTCTTCTCTTATTAGATGAGATGGAAGCCTTTTTATCAGGCCTTCTAAGGATTTCTTCGCTCTATGGACTGCCTGGTGTTCTATTGTTTCTGCTATTCCATATAGTACTAGTACTATGTGGCCTTCAGTAGTGTAGCTGTAGTGGTAGGTTATGAGCGCGACGGTACCCATGAGGAGCTCTATGCTTAGATGTTTTTCGTCTAGTAGTTCTCTTAGTGAGATTAATAGGAGTATTATGGATTCTGCTAGTAGTATATAGCTTGCCACTAGTATTGTTTTTTCAGATTGGATTATTGCTAGTATTATTCCTATCGTTGATGCTATTGCTAGATATATGTAATGGTATTCTTCTTGGTGCATTTCTTGTCTCGCCCTGTATCTTATTAGTATGATCTTATTAATAACATTATATCTAGATAATGAAGATTTATTAACATAAACATATTATCTTATTAATAGGTGCCCAAACAATGGCAATAATAACAATAAGCATACCAGACGAAGTACTAATCGCACTAGACAAACTAGTCATAGAACTAGGATACCCCAGTAGAAGCGAATTCATAAGAGACATAGTCATGGAAAAACTCGTAGACCAAACAAAACAATACAAGTACAGGATAATAATTGCGGTCAGCAACCACAAGAAATATCCACGAGTAGACGAGAAAATAATGGCCTCCTCCTATAGAATAGCCCAATCACTAAGAGCACTTTACCACCAAGACCTAGGAGACGGAAGATGCCTCACCATAATAGTAGTTGACGAAGGAACAAGCGCCAGCTTACTATCTTCAAAGTTACGAGCAATCAAAGGAGTAGAACAAGTCAAGACCTATAGAATATAGTAGCATAGCGGAAAGAAGGGATAATCACAAATCGTAGTATTCCTATATTTCAAGCCCAGTTACAAACATAGAATACTATATGGTGCAACAACATGGGTACAGGACTAGCCATACTACTAGGGATAATCATACTCCCGCCACTCGCACTCTTCCTCAACGTAGTTGGACTACTCATAGGAGGATTCGTAGTAGGAGTAGTAGCAGGTAAAGGACCAGGAAACGGAGCAAAAGCGGCCTTCCTCTCAGGGCTAATAACCGGTCTACTAATGGCTGTCGCAGTAATGCTATTGGGTCCCTTGTTCGGACTCGGACCCCATGCAGCTATCCTAGGATTATTTGCCGGGTGGCTTTCCATATTTGCAGGCATAGTAATGGGAGCAATCGCTGCAGTCGGAGGAGCCCTAGGAGGACTCATCGCCGGAAAATAACCAGAGAAGAGTAAACCCCGTACATACCCATACTCTACAATAATAATCCGTCCAGTCTCATACATAACTACCCGGTGCAACAAACAGTGAACAAGTGTATAGAGACAATAGAAAACCATGTAAGTATAAGGAAATACAAGCCGGATCCCATACCAGAAGAACACCTCCAACTAATAATGCGCGCCGCCCAACGAGCACCTACAGATGCCGCACTACACTTGTGGACAGCAATACGAGTCACAGACAGAGAGGCTAGAAAGAAAATAGCCGAGGCAATACGCCAGCCCCACGTCTACGAAGCCTCAGAATTCTTCGTATTCGTGGCCGATCTCCACAGACTGAAAAAACTTTTACAATATCGCGGCGAAGATCTAGGAAATGTCGACTTCTCTCTACTCTTATTCTCTGCTATTGACGCAGGCCTCGCAGCAGAGAACATGGCTATCGCAGCTGAGAGTCTCGGATACGGGATTTGTTTTATAGGCGCAGTAATGAATGCCCCAGATCTAATAATTGAACTTCTGGGACTGCCTGAGAAAACGTTCCCTCTTTTTGGCCTAGTCATAGGTGTCCCGGACGAGAAACCAAGTAAGAGGCCCAGGATACCGTTACAATATTTAGTACATGAGAACCGCTACCGCGACTATGACAATAATGATCTCCAGAAAATGTATGAAGCAATGAACCCGATAACTAGGAGAGGCGACTACCTTAGACTAATCAAAAGATACGCAGGATCAGGTGGATACTTCGAGATGAGGAACGAGATAATACGCGAGTTAGCTAGGAAAATGGGATTCAATGTCTGACATCTCCTAGACAGTATTAGAGGACACAGTCCTATTATTATTCAATTCTAATACGCTATTTTTATTGTTCTCTACGGAGTCAATCATTTCTACTGGGGAAGATAATGAAGGGAAAAGTAAGGCTAGCAGTAATAGACTACGAGTCATGTAAGCCCAAGAAATGTAGCTATGAGTGTATAAATGTGTGTCCAGTCAATAGGACCCGTAAAGGAGTGGCTATAGAAGCAGACAAAGCGGTAAGAGGTAAGCCGGTCATATACGAGGATGCTTGTATAGGCTGCGGCCTGTGTGTGAAGGCTTGTCCCTTCGACGCTATATTCATTGTAAATCTGCCCAGTGAGCTCGAGGAGTCAGCCATTCATAGATATGGAAGGAACGGGTTTAAACTATACAAGCTCCCTATCCCGAGGGAGGGTTCTATCGTTGGTCTTCTCGGTAAGAACGGTACAGGTAAGACGACGGCGATAAGGATTCTACTCGGAGAGCTGAAGCCGAATCTAGGCGATCCCGAAGCCGATCCCGGCTGGGATGAGATAATACGGCGGTTTAGGGGAAGCGAGCTACAGGTTTACTTCCAGAAACTAGCAGATGGTAAGCTACGGACGGCTCATAAAATCCAGTATGTTGATCTCGTTCCTAGACATGTTAGAGGAACAGTAGGCCAGCTATTAACCAAGGCAGATGAGCGGGGAGTAGCGAGAGAACTTGCAAAGGAACTGGGACTCGACAAGGTATGGGACCGTGATATAAGGAAGCTTAGCGGAGGAGAACTCCAGAAGCTCCTAGTAGCTGCAGTGTTATCTAAGGACGCTGACGTCTATGTGTTCGACGAGCCCAGCGGGTACTTAGATGTTAGGGAGAGGATACGTGTTGCCAGACTTATAAACGAACTAGCCAAGCCGGGCAAGCATGTATTAGTAATAGAACACGATCTAGCCGTGCTAGACTATGTTAGCGAGACGCTGCATATACTATACGGTGAGCCGGGAGCATATGGTATAGTAAGCCAGCCCTACGGTGTACGAGTAGGCATAAACAATTTCCTAGAAGGATATCTGCCGGCCGAGAACATAAGGCTGAGGAAGGAACCGATAAAGTTCAAGAAAATAACCGAAGCAGAACAAGCCGGTATGGAGGGAACCGGGAGGAAGAAGTTCCTTGAATGGACTGATCTAAAGGTGAAGAGAGGAGAATTTGAACTAGTCGTGGAAGCGGGAGAAATCTGGAGCGGAGAAGTGATAGGCATCATAGGACCTAACGGTATAGGGAAAACCACGTTTGTACTCGCTTTAGCAAAAAAGATCGATCCAGTCGATGGAATGGTCCTAGAATTCGAGGAATTATCCATAAGCTTCAAGCCACAGCATGTAGGCCCAGAAATGTTCCCTGAAGGGGTTACAGTACGAGAACTCCTACGCGAGGCTAATCCCGAGTCTATTATTCCTGGTAGCTGGCTCTACCTCGAGTTAGTCAAGAAGCTAAGACTTGACAAGCTCTACGACCGTGAGCCACGGAGGCTGAGTGGAGGAGAGATGCAGAAGCTAGCAGTAGCACTAGCACTCGCCAAGGAAGCAGACATATATCTACTAGACGAGCCCAGCGCCTACCTAGACGTCGAAGAAAGACTGAGTGTTGCAAGAATAATAAGAAGACTCACCGAGACGAGACAAGCAGCGGCGTTCGTCGTGGAGCACGACCTATTATTCATAGACTACATAAGCGATAAACTAGTACCCATACTAGGAGAACCAGGATACAAAGGCAACGCGTACAGACCCGAGAATCTGCGCAAAGCCATGAACATGTTCTTGAAAGAACTCGGCGTAACCTTTAGGCGAGACCCGCAGACTGGGAGACCCAGAGTAAACAAGCCTGGAAGCTACCTGGACAGGATGCAGAAGGCTAAGGGAGAATACTACTTTGGCTGATCCATAGCCTTGGCCAGGAACTCTTCGAAATCCATTATACTCTCGAGTATCTCTTTCACCTTTTGCTTACCGTATTTTTTGACGAGTCCCTCTAAGCCTAGTAGAAACATGTATTGCTCATAGCTACCTATCGGCCCGCATCCTCTCCTCATATAGAACTCAGACAAGGCGGTCGAGGCGCTGAGCCCGATCAGTACTAGATAAGCTGATACCACCATCCCAGTTCTATCGCATCCATTTTTGCAATGAACGTATACTTTTTTGCCAGACTCGAGGCTCTCATAGAGGTCTATCACTGCATCTACAAGGTTTCTGAATGGTTGAACTGTTCCAGGTACGAGATGGTAGCAGGACACCTCGATACCTTCGATATCGTGTACACTACATTCGGGGTCTAGACAGATAATCTTGTCTACTTGCGGAGGCTCGATGCATCCAGGTCCTGCATAGAGATTCTCTAGTATTCCGGAATAGTGCAAGGATCCCCCCAACCTCTCTGTTTAGAACCCCTCCATAGGATACTTGTCTCGTAAATAATTATATAATGAAGTTCCTGGTCTATATCTAGAGGTGAATATTTGATGGCTCTAGGAGATATCTTATCTAATACAATTCCCGGGACTTCGATCACTTTAGGAGGCCTATTATGGGCACTTCTCGTCCTAGTAGTAGGCTACGTCGTCGTAGTAGCGTTCCTATCTGTTTTTAAACGTAGTCTTTCGAGACTGGGACTTCCACCACTTGTAGCTGGAGTACTCACTAGGCTTGTCTCCGTAATACTCTATCTAGCCCTAGTACTTGCAGCCGCATCAGCGGCAGGATTCAATACAGGAAGCGTGGTGTTGGGTCTAAGCGCGGTTATCGGCTTGATACTCGGTTTTGGCCTCCAAGATACTATTAATAACCTCGCCGCTGGCGTGTGGATAGCTGTGACACGTCCCTTCGACAAGGGAGACCTAGTCGAGGTTGGCGGATACCTTGGAACTATAAAGGATGTTGGTATACTCTCAACCGTTATAGTGAGGCCGAATAATGAGGTCGTATTATTACCCAATAAGAGCGTATGGGGCTCCCCTATAGTAAACTACACTCGGAACCCGACAAGGAGGATTACCGTGGATGTAGGAGTAGCTTATGGAACTGACCTTGATCAGGCCATTAAGATAGCGTTGGAATCTGTAAAGAACGTGGACGGCGTATTAGAGGATCCTGCCCCGCAAGTGGTCATCACAGAGTTAGCCGACTCGTCTGTGAATCTCCAGGTACGAGTATGGGTAAAGAAGGAAGACTATGGACGCGTGAAGCCCGAAGTAATCAAAGCTATATATAATGCGTTCAATGAAGCAGGAATAGAGATACCGTATCCACAGCTAGACGTCCACATAAGAGACATGCCTGACAAGCAGAACCAATAAACAAGTCCCTATGCTAGAAACATGGGTGTCGGGTGAGACAGGTCTCTTCATCCCCCTCTTTTAGAGGGGTTGGACCCGTGGAGTCTTCATCCACCAATTATACTATTTTCACTGGCTCTCAAAGACTATATTCTCTTGACTAGCCAAACCTTAACGCAAAGAGAATATTATGAAATGATTATAAGAGTCGGGGGAACTCCTGAGCTCTTCCCAAATTATAGGTCCTCGTCTATCGGGTAGTGGCATGCAACTTTATGGCCAGGGGCAATCTCTCTAAGAACTGGCTCTTTTCCTTTGCATGCTTGCTTAGCTATGGGGCATCTTGGATGATATCTGCATCCTGGAGGTATGTTCGTGGGGTCGGCTATGTCTCCTATTATCGGGAATCTTTTCCTTATCTTTCGTTTTATGCTTGGAACGCTTGTTATTAGTGCTCTAGTATATGGATGTCTCGGATTGCTCAGTACTTCGTCAGTCGGCCCCTCCTCTACTATTTTTCCCACGTACATTACCGCTATCCTGTCACTGATCAGCTTCGCGACTGCCAGGTCATGTGTGATAAATATGATTGCTGTATTCATTTCCCTTCGTAGCTGATTTAGTAGTTCAAGTATGCTTGCCCTCATGCTTACGTCTACCATTGAGACAGCCTCATCTGCAACAATTAGCTCTGGTTCCAATGCTATTGCTCGGGCTATGACAGCTCTTTGCCTCTGTCCTCCGCTCAGCTGGCTCGGGAGACGCTCGTAGAAGTCCCTTGCCGGTGTTAACCCTACTCTCTCGAGAAGCTCGAGAGCCCGCTTACGGGCCTTCTCCCAATCCATTATCCCATGAACCACTAGTGGCTCTGCTATTGCTCGCCCAATCTTCATTCTAGGGTTAAGGCTAGCATAGGGATCCTGGAATATCATCTGGAATCTTCTCCTTAGAGGCCTAAGCTGTTTTTCAGTCATATATGTGATATCTATCCCGTCGAAGATTATCTTGCCTGACGTAGGCATATAGAGACGGGTCACTAGTCTACCAACCGTTGTTTTACCACTGCCAGACTCTCCTACTAGGGATAATATTTCTCCTCTTCGAAGACTGAAGCTTACTCCGTCTACTGCTTTGAGTATCTTTTTCTTTCCCTTCCGCTTGACCTCGAAGTATTTTTTTAGATCCCTGACCTCCAATAGTATTCTTTCCGGCACGGTCTGTCACCATCCCGTTACTTGTAGAGATGACATGCAACACGCCTTTTGTTCATCCTTGTATAGGCCGGGAAACTCTCTCTGCAGATCTTCATTGCTTTGGGGCATCGTGGGTGGAAGGGACAGCCTGACGGCGGATTCCGTAGGTCTGGCGGGTTTCCTGGTATTGATTTGATCTCTTTCTCTCCCCATAGATCTGGCGTGCTTTTTAGTAGTCCTTCGGTGTAAGGGTGCTTGGGGTCGTTTACTATCTCGTCTACTGGCCCGTCCTCCACTATTCTGCCCGCGTACATGACTACTATTCGCGTGCTTCTCTCCGCTGCTAGGGCTATGTCGTGGGTTATGAGGATTATTGTCATATTGTATTTTCTCTTAAGCGTTTCTAATAAATCCATGATCTTTGCCTGTACCACGACGTCAAGAGCTGTTGTTGGCTCGTCAGCTATGAGTATTTTTGGTTGGAGTGCTACTGCTGCAGCTATTAGAATTCGCTGTCTTTGTCCTCCGCTAAGCTGGTGTGGATAGCTGTTAATCCTGTTCTCTGGTATTCCTACCTCTTTAAGTGCTTCCTTCGCCCTCTCCAAGGCCTCTTCTTTATCCGATACTATTCCATGTTCTAGTAATCCTTCTGCGATCTGGTCACCAATCCTGCGTAGGGGATCTAGGCTTGTCATGGGGTCTTGGAATATCATTCCTATCTCGGGGCCTCTTATACTGCGTAGTTCTTTCTCGGATACTTTTGCGAGATCTTTGTCCTTGTAAATGATACTTCCGCTAACTATTCGGCCTGGGGGAGGTATGAGTCTCATTATACCGTATACTAGGGTGCTCTTGCCCGAGCCCGATTCTCCTACTATGGATACCCATTCTCCTGGCTCGATTTCGAGCG
>CAYROE010000030.1:0-13488 GCA_964425855.1 uncultured Desulfurococcales archaeon
AGGTATGGGTCCAGGCCCCCGAACTCCTGGACGTGGACAACTGTTACAGGGCCTCTCTTAGAGGCCTCTGCTATCGTATGGTGTAGTACTAGGCGGACTCCCTGCATCCATCCATAGAACTCGACTATCCATCCCGGCTTGACGGGGCCTACTAGGTAGTCGAGACTTGGGATGCCTGTAAGCTTCTTCACCGTGCCGGGTCCCCTCCGAGCCGTCTATGGTAGGAGGATGCTTCCCTGTTATAGGAGTCTCCCGACGAGGATTCCCTAGCCGGGGACCCGGTATGCCGGGAGAACACCTTGGAGACCGCGTGTATTATACGGGATACTCTCGGAGAAGCAGGATATAGGATCAGTGCACCCTCCCTCACTATGCCGAGACAGGATCCCGTATCGGCGAAATACAACAATGATCCTCCAAAGAATCCTCCTTGGGAGGCTAGAGGGGAAAGAGAGGTTTCGCCGGGATTGGAGGGGATTCTCCTAGACGCTTATCCTCACAAGGAAAAGGGACTAGAACTAGCTATAGCCACAGAGAACGGAATAGAGAGGATAACATATAACGTGGGCTACAGGATCTATCTACGCCCCATCAATACCGAGCCAAAGCGGATCCTCCAGGGACTCGAGGCAGAAAACCTAGACGCGTGGATAGAAGAGTGGCTTCTCCCACCATGGTATACTGCCAGAGGCCAGGTAATAGTCCTAGAGTCAAGCGAGTTAAGGCTCCTCACACGCATCGCCTCGATACTCCAAGACAAGGGGCTGGCACGACGAGTCAACAATTATCCCGGACCTCACATAAGGGCTCTATGGAGCCAGGGCCTAGTCCCAGGGACAAGAATACAATACTATAAGGGGAGTATAAGGCTCCTCGAAGACCCGCGGGATCCACTCTACCCGGCGCCAAGTCTCCGCATAGCCAGGATAAGAGCCTATACATGGCACGGGCCAGTAATAGCTCCATGGGAGGAGCCCAGAGAGATAATAGTGGAATGCTGTGGAGAGAGGCGCAAAGCGGGGAACACGAGTGAAGCCCTAGACCTGTTAGATGGATGGAGACCGCACATCGTGGACGCCAGGATATCCGACCGCTGGAGCCTCCCACTAATACACAGGCCTGGATGGTACTGGTATGATCCCGATAAGAACCTTGTCTCCCCCTGGGGGCTCCTCGAATGGATGAGGGTCTCGAGCCTACCCTACAGGGAGGCTCACGGGGCACCCATAGGAAAAATACTTACCGCGGCCGAGGCAAGGGAAGCCTATAAGAGAAGATACCTAGTGGATCCATCTATCCCACGCTACGAGAAACCTAGGCCCGTCAAGAGGCTTGTAGACGCTGACATGGCGGGGGCAGCGAGGATCCCGAGGCCCGGCCTCTACTGGAACATAATACAGTTAGATTACTCGAGCCTATACCCCAGCCTCATAAGCATCCATAATATTAGTGCCGAGACAGTGAACAACCCCTACTGTGGGGATACAAGGGAGGCGCCATTCATAGGGCACAAGATATGCGTCGAGCCCCGGGGCCTGGTAAGCAAGGTCCTAGGAGAACTGGTACGGCGCAGACAGAAGATAAAGGAGGCCAAGCCAGGGGATCCCCGTGTAAGGGAGAGGAGCGAGGCCCTGAAATGGATACTCGTATCAGGCTTCGGATACCTGGGCTATAGGAATAGCCTGTTCGGGAGCATAAGCGCCTACGAGACAGTAACCGTCTATGCGAGGAGAGCACTAGCAGTAGCGGAGGAGATCGCGTCTAGATACGGTTACAGGGTTATACACGCGATAGTGGACTCTATATTCCTAGAGCCGAGGAACCCCAGTATAAGCATAGAAGAACTGGCCCAGGAGATAACAAGGAAAGTAGGAGTAAGGCTACGAATAGAGGCACACTACAAGTGGCTCTACATTCCATCCACGATGAAAGGCACCGGGGCCGTGAACAAGTACTACGGGTCGCTCAGGGAAGGAGGCATAAAGCTACGCGGCATAATGGCGATACGCAGAGACACGCCCCCACTAATAGCGAGAAGCCAGAGAGCAGCGATAAGCCTACTGGCGGGGGCCGAGACCCCAGCGGAGCTAGAGGAGCTATCAGAGAACAAGGCGGCCCCACTCCTAGGAAAAATACAGGACCTAATCGAGTCTGGAGAAGCTCCACTTAGGCTACTTGTCATAAAGAAGAAGCTAGGAGACTCGGAGAGACAAACGCCGTGGCGCAGAGCATCCAGGGACAAGCTAGTAGACTACGTCAAATATATTATGACTCCGAGGGGACCATGGCCGGTCTGGCGAGGCCCACCGAGCTCCTACGACAAGCTCTATTATCTACGACTACTATGCTCGATGCTCCAAGAGCTACCCTCCACGAGGACGATAGCTAGGATACAGTTAGGGCTGGCCGAGAAGGTAATGGGTCAGAAAAGGCCAATTCTATCATCACCATAGATATGGTTCAACGATAGCTGGTTCATCACTCCATGAGGATTACTGTATAGTCCTGGCAGTAAATAATACTATTAGCCGTGGGCCAGACCGGTATCCCCCGCAACGAATTATAACCAGATCAAGAGCCTGCTATATGCCTGGGGCATAGACTCCCTAGGTCCTAGTCTATACGGGTCGGGGAGCCATTATCTAGTATCCAGGGGTGCATGTATCCTATGCCAGGAGTAGAATTAGAGGTGAGGGAGAAGGTTCTCGTAATAATCCTCTCGGAGCCTGAGAAATTCAATCCCCTAAGCACAGCTACTCTAAACAAGATAAAGCAAATAATAGAATCATACTATGAGAACCCTAAACCACTCCTGATAACTGGAAAAAGCAAGCTATTCAGTGCCGGTATAGACCTCGCAGAGGTAGCATCGGCGACCACGCCGGAGGAGGCCCAGAGACCCTTCAAGGCACTCGTCGAAACAATAAGCACACTACTAGAATATCCAGCCCCCACCGGGGTATACTTGAACGGCCCCGCCATAGCTGGAGGAGGGGAAATCGCCCTGGCAACAGACTTCATCTACGCTAGTCCAGGCGCCTGGCTACAGTGGCCAGAGGTCAAATGGAACATCATCGCTCCACTCTTCCTAGCTCTCTCCAAGAAAACAGGACTTCCCAGGCTAGCCTCCCTCAACATGGACGCCGGGAAGATCCCGGCGGAGGACGCCTACAGGGTCGGGATAGTATCTGGGCTATTATCGGGTCTAGACGATGCAGTAAGAGCGATGGAGCAGGTCTACGACCTATACGAGGCCAACAGGTATGCCTTCAAGATACTGTTATCGGAGACTAGGAGCTGGAAGAAAACGGCGCTCGCAGAGATAGCCTTCAACCTCGTTAACGCAGCGGCCTCAGAAGAGCTGATCGTGAGGGCCCGCCGGTTCCTCTCCAAGAAATAATTGTTTCCCATTGGGGCGTGGGCCCTATCTCGTCTTCACAACAAGAGCACCGCTAGAAAAGGGGTCCTGGGCGAGATCTCCGATCAACACGGGTATCTCGCCGGGATCATATCCCTCTAGCAGTAGCTTGACTACTTCAAGCAAGGTCTGATCCATATAGTCCTGGGTTATGCCTCCCCTCCATCCTATGAATGCCTTGGCTCCCTTATCGAGGAAGACATCTGCCAGTATGGTGTCGTTCATGGTGTAGCATCCCGCAGCTATCACAACCGTATCGTTCCTGAAAGAGCCCAGGTGCTGCTCCAGGTATTTTGGGCTGACAGCCACGTATTTTGGGAGACTCTCTAGAATCGTCTCGTTTAACTCGGCGCCTGGGGGAGGTATAACGGCAAGCGCTAGCAGCCCGCTCTCTAGGTTTTCGTCTATATACCCATCATATACTGCTCTGGCCTCCTCGTACCTGAGGCCCGTATAGATGTATGAGCCTAGGGGCCTACTGGGATCATCATTGTATGCGCCATGGGCCCGTATAATTATGAGGTCGAACCTATTCAGGGAGACTAGGGGATCAAGGCTAGCGTTTATCCCCTGGTACACGTATACCTTGTATCCATTCTCCTCCAGTAACGATACGAGTTCGTCGATAAGGGTCTCGTTAGGATACTCTCTATACAGGCTATCATATATGAGGGCGGTCTTCTCCTCCTCTACGGTAACGATTGGTTGTGGAGGAGTACCCTCGCTCCCACCACTGTATAATATGTATACTGCGGCGACTACAGCTACTACTACAATTATTGCTCCGGCTAGGAGCCTTGGGAATCGCGTCTTAGCACTATCCTTTCTATTTCCCAACTATATGGTCACCCTCAACAGGTATCAGTATACTCGTTCAATGCCTGTTCTATTCAGGTAAGGGTGGGGTCCTCATCGCCTGGTGGACGAGCCCAGCCCCAAAGGTCTACATCACCGTGAATGATATCGATTATTTCAGAGTTCTCCGGGGCCCAGCTAAGCGTCTCCTGTGAACATATACGTGTTTCAGGAGCTTAATACTGTTTAATATTATTCCTGTAAGGAGAATAGATCTCTTGAAAAGGGACTGATAAGTGATGAAGTATAAGAATCTAGGGAAAAACGGTCCTAAGGTAAGCCTTGTAGGTCTCGGATTCTGGCAAGCAGGGGGAAGACAGTGGAGGTATTCTTCTCCCCGCTGGGTAAAGAGTGTTGTTGAAGCAGCTCATATCCATGGTATAAGCCTTCTTGACACCGCGGAGATCTACGGTGATGGTAGGAGCGAGCGGCTACTCGGCCGTGCCCTAAAAGAGCTGGGGCTCAGGGAGGAGTTCATAGTCGCAAGTAAGATCGCTGGATACAGGGTGTTCGAGTGGGATATAGTGAAGGGAATAGACGGTATAACAAGGCGCCTAGGCTCCAAGCCAGACATAGTGCAGGCTCATTGGCCTCCTCCAATAATAATAGATGTCTGCAGGGTAGTCAGAGCCCTGGAGAAGGCGGTGACAATGGGGAAAACAGGATACTATGGTCTCAGCAACTATCCCGGAAACCTACTAGCCAAAGCACTAGAATGCTCGAGAAGGATCGAGCCAGTATCAAACCAGATACAATACCATCTAGGCTACAGGTCAGCCGAAAACGATGTCTTCCCAGTAGCAGAGAGAAACGGGATAGGAATACTAGCATGGAGCCCCCTTGCCAAAGGAGCTCTAGCTGGCCTCAGAGAGCCAAAGGATCCGGCCCAGAAACGCGACCCGGTGTTCAAGACTATAGCGAGTGACGACCGGCTCCAAAAAACACTAGAAATAATCGCGAGGAAACACGACACTAGTATAGCAGCCGTGTCTCTTGCTTGGATAATATCTAAAGGTGCAATACCCATACCTGGCACACGAAAACCCGAAAGAGTCAAGGAGTATGCTTCTGCGGCAGACGTAGAACTCTCGAGCCAAGACATAAATCTACTTGACAAGGTCACTAGCTTCTATGTATCAAGGTGGGGAGACTCGTATAGGGCCCTGCAGTATATGAGGTATATCCCCTGTCTCCTTCAGAGAATAGGGATAAAACTCATGGGAGGAGTCTAGGTGTCGCCGAGCGCGTCCCTCATAGCGGACAAGAGACACGCCCTTATCCCCTTCCTCGGTACCAGCTCGGGACACGCCTCTATCATGAACTCCTCCCGGCCCGCGGCCAGATCAGCTAACTCTACGGGCTCCCTGCGCTGTAGATTCTCACCCATGACGCACCTGGGACCAGCCCACTTGAAGAGGCGGGGATGAACCCTCATGAGAAGGCTCCAAAGCCCCCAGGCCACCCTCCTTATCTCCCACTGGGCCCTAGTACACATCCTAAGCGGCAAGAAGCTCTGTATTAGCTCCCTCGCATTCATTGTAACTATTATCCTCGTCCTCACACTATGAGGAATAATAAACCTGGCATCCTCTCTAGGGACACCGTGAGAGAGGAGCCTATAGTAGTGTGAGGAGGCGCCGAGTAGATATGAGACGTATCCTACCAGAGCCTCTCTCTTTATACTCGGAGGAACAACATAGGCCTTTATAGCTAGCCCATATTGAGTTTCAGTGTCCAGTTCCCTACTAGCCTTATCCAGCACCCTGCTATAACAACTATACGCTGTTCTCATAGACTCCTGGTTTTTACCAGGCTTAGACGGACAATCCTCTCCTAGAAGCCTCGAAGCCTCCAGCGCTATTCCTCTTAATACTCCCTCGGTATAACGCATACTCTGCTGCGTATAGCTGGCTACCCTATGCCTAACCAACTGATGGCTACAAACTCTACTGCAGCCCTCAGCGATCCAAGTATAACTACTGTGCTCCCATGGACTAAAATGAGCCCTCCGGAGCGTCTCCCTAATCCATTCATCCACCTCTCTGGTATCCAGCTCTAGCAGTAATCCTAGGTCTTTACGCGACAGGCTGAGCTTAGACGCAGAGGCAACAAGCCTATCCCCGTCACTAGTGTATCTAACTAAGAGTACCCGTATCCCTCCAGGCACGGTGATTGATAACCCAGCTATCACAGATCCCCCGGGATATAAGGCTTAGCCCTCCATGGTATAAAGGAGGGCCACCAGGACCAAGAGAACTGTCTACAATTGACACGATAACAGGAGTGTAGATCGAGGAATTTTAGATAGATAATATTATTTTATAATGTGTTTTTCCTACTAGAGTATTCTTTACATATTCTATCCAGGATACTAGCGGGATCGGGGACACGGGTAACCCGGTGGGCAGCCTTCTTGCCTGGTTTAAGGGCTGGGAACTCTCCTTTCTCCATTAGGCTCCTGCAGAGCGGGGAGAGAAAGCAGTACTTCTCGTTGTCTAGTATAAACGTACACTTGTACCATGGCATTATCCTGTATTTTCCATGTAGGTATGCACTATGTATCTCGGCGGTTTTAACGCCTCTCAGAGCAGCTAGGAGCATTGGCAGCATTCCGGAGTCCGCGTATCTCAGGACCCTATATCCCAGTTCCAGCGTTTGTCGCGGCAGTACCATTGCCTTGACCAGGGCCCCATTCCTATACGCGTATTCTATGTTAGAGGCGAGCTCCCAATGGTTCAACTCGTCTCCTCCCCCTTCGCAGCCCACGCATCCAGCCGCGAGATAAGATTTCAGCCCATACCTTCTAGCAAGATATGCTAACGACGCCCTCGCCACCGTATCAGTCTTATAGCTTCCCAGCTTCTCCTCATAACCCATTAACAGGCTGTCCCCTCCTATATCTGAGTGTAGGAGGATCCCCGGCCTATAGCGCCTATATATCCACTCTAGTCCCAGGATAACGTTGTCGAAGCCGTCCCCTATACATATAATATAAGTCCTGTCTCCTAGCCCCGGCTCCAGGAGATAGAGCTTGTCCTCGAATATTCTCCTGGAAGAAAAATACCCTGGGGGAACCCTTACAAGGGCGCCCTCAACCCTTATATCCCGGAAAGACCTAGCCCTGGTCTTACACCTATTAAAGCTCACAACCACTACACTGCCGAGACCGATATTATAGGCTTCCAGAATCATCAAGGCAAGTATCACGTCACCACCGCCACCCAGCCCACCGACGACGATCAGATCCCCACACCCCACCAGTACACCAGGGCCCAGCCATAGCGAAGACAGCCAATAGAAATCCACTTGTGCTCAAAACCTATAATACGTATCTCCCATCGTACTGCCACAATCAAATACCACAACACATGACCGTTCTTTAGACATAATAGTCCTCATCCAGGAATGTGTATATAACACATAATGAGTCTCCTAGATACCGCATAACAGGGCTCCGAGTATATGGGAAAAGAGGCTAGTGGCTGCACACGGTGGAGGTAAAACACTATGACGTTAGCGTCTAGCAGTATCACTGAGCCTCAGCCTCAAGCATGAGCTCGTCAAGCAACTCCTTCAGCGCTGGACCATGTCTCCCATAAAACTCCTCGACAAGCCTCCGCCTCTCCTCGACTCTTTCCACCTTAACTTGAACTTTCTCATCCTCCCTTAGCTATATGGGTTCCAGGAGCCTTAACACCCCTCTCTCATACCTAAGCCTTAACAGTCTTAGACAACACCTACACCCCTCTCAAACATAGCTACACGCAACAATTGGCTTTTCATCTAGCCATTATTTCCATATTATCTGCATTGATGCTCCGGGATTCCTAATCCCGGCGGGCCCGCCTCCTAAACATCCCCATATAGAGCCTCTTCTTTCTGAAGAGTGGGAGTTGCAACTCTAAATTCGGGCATGAATCTAGGTTAGTTCTCATTGCAGCGGGGATAGTCCTGGTTGATAATCTCTACTTCAAGGGTTTAGGGACCACCTTGAGCCATGATACACGCTTAAAATCTTCATCGAAGGTAGCTATGTTTTCTATACTATAATGCATGTAGCTACTATCAGTGCATCATTGGGTAAGAGTCTATACTTTGTCATGTATTCTATTAGGCGGTCGATACCTATGTTAGTCGGTAAATGCTCAAAATCCGTGAATAACGGGTATATGTCATGCTCTAGCAGTTCTCTAACACTATTCGTGTATTTGACAATGTATTTTCTGAGCTTATATCGAGAAACATTAAGAGCCAGTCTTAGGTACCCGTAAACAACCTCGCTAACCACTATATCATTTATATATCCTTTCCATTCACCCTGTTCGACTCTATCCAAGAGCCTCTTAGCATCTTCAACTCCTGCAAGATACTTAAGGAAAACATTGGAGTCAAAGAACACCTTCATCCTCAATCTCCTCAATAACCCGGTCGACTTCCTCAGGCCTCAACCCGGGCCTCCTGCGAAGGAGTACACCGAATACTTGAGAAGGCCTTCTGAGAATAACAACCTCGACTTCCTCGCCTTCCTCGAGCTCTAGTTTCTCAAGAGGCTTTAGCACGCCTTTCTCATACCTCACACGTATAACCTTAGACAAGCCCTACACCAATATCGAATATAACCACACGCACCAATTAGCCTTTCCCTCAGGCCAGTGTTTCCAGATTATCAGCAATGATATCCCAAGGGAATAATCGTCTCGGTGGGCCTGTCAGAAGGATAATCAGTCGCTATGCTATCAAAGATATAGTTATTCATCCTTTCTCTGAAATCTTCCATTTCTACCATGTTCTAAGTAGCTTTTACCCTATCTAGCCTACTCATTGCCCTGTCAGCTAATAACTCGAATCTCAGGAAGCGTGACGTTCACAGTTGCGACGCTGGCTATTCCTTACCTCCCTAGTATACGGGAGAGGATTTCTTCGCATGTATAGACTATTCATTTGTCCGGATACCCTAGTTGTACGTCGGCTAGTATATCAATCATAGTCTTATCTAGTGGAGACCTCCCACGATAATCCTTTTCTTGTATCCTTCTCAGTGATAAATTATTTGTTCAAGCATGATAACAATTCCTTCTCGCAGAGTTATGACAGTTAGCCTCTACACGTTGTCCCCCGCCCACGAATTTATCGAGGTAACTCAACATTGTCGTAGGCACGTCTAGAAGATAGAAAATCGCTTTTATTATTCTGAGTTTATCGAGATTTACTGGACGACTATCACGTATAAATATTGGAAAACTATCTTAAAATGAAAATATGAAATATATTATTGAAATAGATAAATAAAAGTGTTATTGTTTTTGTTTTTGTATTTCTTCTTCTCTGAGGAGTCTGCGGAGTATTTTGCCTACTGCGGTCTTTGGTAGGTCGTCTCTGAACTCTACTGCTTTTGGTACCTTGTAGGGTGCCAGGTGTTTCCTGGCGTACTCAATTATGTCTTGTTCAGATACCTTGCCCTTGCACTCGGGTTTGAGTACTATGAATGCCTTGGGGTACTCGAAGTATTCTGGGTGTGGTACTCCTATCACGGCTGCTTCCTGGACGCACTCGTGCTTGTATAGGACTTCTTCTATTTCTCTCGGGAATACGCTGTAGCCCTTATACTTGATTATGTCCTTCTTCCTGTCCACTATATAGAAGTATCCCTCTTCGTCCATCTTGGCCATGTCTCCAGTCCTCACCCAGCGCCTGCCACAGCACTCGAAGAAGACCTTCTTGTTCTCCTCTGGCATATTGTGGTATCCCTTCATGACTTGTGGCCCGCTTATTACGAGCTCTCCTACTTCTCCAGGGGGTAGTAGTATTGGCTCTTCGGGATCTGCTACCGCAGCTATTGTGGAGGGTACTGGTACTCCTATGCTTCCTACTTTTGCCTTTCCTAGGATTGGGTTAACGTGTGTGACAGGGCTTGTCTCGGTTAGACCGTATCCTTCTCTTAGCTTTGCTCCTGTGAGCTCCTCGAATTTCTTGGCTACCGCCACCGGTAGTGGTGCGGCTCCGCTTATACAGGCTTCTAGGCTTGTTAGGTCGAACTTCTTTACTTCTGGGTGGTTAATTATGCTGATATACATTAGTGGTACGCCGTGGAACATGTTCGCCCTGAACTTGGATATTGCCTTCATTACTTGTTTGACGTCCCATCTCGGGAAGACGAGAATTGTTGCTGCCCTGTAGATGCCCGTGTTGAGTACTGCTGTTTGGCCATAGATGTGGAACCATGGTAGTGCCCCTACGAAGACGTCTTTTCCTTTGACTCCCCTCTTATACCAGGAGTCGATTTGTAGGACGTTTGAGAGTAGGTTATAGTGGGTGAGCTCTGCTCCCTTGGGTACTCCGGTTGTTCCACCAGTATACATGAGTGCGGCGATATCGTTCTTGGGATCAACCTTTGCCGGTTCACTGATTGGCTCGTGTTCTTTTAGGATTTTCTTGAGGAGCTTGTTTCGACCGTCTTCTGTTATCTTTGGTGGCTTGAACTTTAGTCTATATAGGAATGCTTTGATTCCTGGGAGGTAGTCTTGTATGCCTGTCCATACTATTTCTTTGATATTGCTAGGTACCCCTGCCTCGACTTTGTCCTTGAATACGTCGATGGCGACTAAGATTTTGGCCTCGTTGTCCTCTAGCTGGTGATGGATCTCACTAGGACTATAGAGTACGTTCATGGGTGAGACTGTTGCACCCGCCATTAGTGTACCATAGTAGGCTATGGCGAACATTGGACTGTTAGGGAGAAATAGTCCTACTACGTCGCCTTTACCTATTCCGCGGGATTTTAGATACGATGCGAATCTCTTAGCGCTGTCTAGTAGTTCCTTGTAGGATACGTTTCTGCCCAGGAAGTGTAGTGCTGTTCTGTTTGGGAATTGTTCGGCGGCCTGTTCGAGGATCCAGTATAATGGTTTCTCTGGTATTTCTACTTCAGAGGGTACTCCTTCATCATAGCTTTTGAGCCAGGGTTTTGAAGAATATTTTTCGAATGCTTCTTGAGGACTAGCCATGTATCTGGCACCTTACTAATATGAATACCTTACTTCCTTTTTAAAATGGTGCCTAGCGTGGTTATATGTACTTTTTATTTTTGTATAAATTATAAGAATGAATTATTATCAAAAACACCAATTTTTATCTTACATGGACAAGCAACAAATACAAACAAGCAGATACCACAACTAGAAAATGAGGTGAAAAAAGACATGACAAAGGTAAGGATCCACCTCCTAGTACATGGAAGAGTCCAAGGAGTCTTCTTCCGCGCAAACATGAAACGCGTAGCCGAAGAAAACAATGTCACAGGATGGGTGAGAAACCTGCCAGACGGCAGAACAGTAGAAGCCGTCCTAGAAGGAGAAAGAGAAGCCGTAGAAAGAGTAGTCTGCTGGGCCCTCCACGGGCCTCCAGCAGCAAGAGTAGAAGCCCTCGAGGTAAAATTCGAGGAATATAAGGGAGAATTCAGCGAGATGAGTATAAGGTATTAGACCTTCTAGCTGAAGTGCGCTGATATATCGAAGTGTAGTGTGACGGGCGGACACGTCTGGGCCATGACGGCTGTTTCCCTATAAATATGGCTTTGAATTATCATTTGCCTATCTCCAAGCCTAGGAATATACGGTTTATATTCTGGGCCGATATCTAGTCTATCTAGCTGGTGCCTTTCGGTTCTTAGGATAATCTTTGTATTTGCTAGTTGTAGGATGATGTCGTGTAGGTCCCGTGGGCTATGAGACGCAAACAGTAATCCTATCCCTCTGGCCCTCCCTAGACGTGCAATGCGAGCGATGGTGGATGCTATTTGCCGCGTAGCTTCTTGCTCTTCTCTGCTTCCATGCTCCTGGGGAAAGAATTGGTGGGCCTCGTCGACCACTACAAGGACGGGAGGAGACCTCCTCCTCTCCCTATAGACTCTCTGCTTCCACACGGCAAGGCGATCCAACAACCTATACGCTACAAGCCTTGACCCTTCCTGCCCCGAGAACGCCGTGTCCAACGCAGGCCTCAGATCAACCACTATAGGTATACTATGCTCTTCTGCAACATCTATGAGAGTTTTCCAGCCTGGTTCCGTCCTTATACTCACCCTCTGGGACTTAGAGTCTACAAGGATAACATCGATTATCCCTGATTCAAGAGCACTGGCCAGTCTCCTGTACAAGGACTCTAGGGTACCAGAATGAGGACGCATTCTTGCCAGTATATCATAGAGATAGTTTACCATATCGATAAGGGTAATGTCGGAGTCACCGTACTTATAGCTGGCGTATGCATTTTCTAGATCATTCATCGTGTATTCGCGATCCTCCATGTACATATGTTCAATAACGATATCTCTAGCAGAGTCGAGATCTGACACTATCTTATTCTTATCCCTATTCTTTGACTGGATAGTTGAGAGATATGCCTTTACAGCAGCGAGTACCGTGGGAAGCGGTGGATAGAACCCATAATCCTTCTGGAACCTTGTCCTCAATACTCTTAGCAGGTCTCTGGCAAACATTGTCATTCCAGGTATCATGCCGAAAAGGTTATCGGTTCCTGTCATAGTAGTGTTGATAGTATATGGCGTTATTATTATACTCTTCCCTAGAACATCTATCATATAGTACTCGATGCCCCCTTTCTTGACACGAACAATACTGAAACCGTCTTCACCATCGACGAGAGGAGATATAGCCTCTTCAACATATGTTTTTATCGTTGAGCGGAGAGGATCGACCGTGGATTTTAGCATCTCTATAGTTACTGGTAGGACAACTAATATCCCCCGGGGATGCCTTAGCCTCGCCTTGTTAGCCTCGTAGACAGGATCTCGGGATAATTGTTCTTGCGACTCTGGTCTAGGAGGAAACGGTAGCTGGATATAGTCCTGGTTCATGTCTATTATGACTGCTACAAGCTTGGGTTTTCCAACAGAGTATATTGATGATATCATGTTTTTAATCAGGGTTGTCTTGCCGCTGCCGGTTGTGCCTAGAACCAGGATGTGTTGGAGAACAGCTTTATATGGTAGATAGACAGGGATATCTGCGTTTTTAACGATACCGGCAGGATGTGCTAATGAGCCGAGTAGGATTCCGGTGTCTGGGAGAGCTAGTAGGCGCATGATTACCCATGGCTTTGGGTCGATGACAGGAGACTGGGGCTCGATACTAGTGGATGCTGGGGAGGGATGGGATAGGTCAGGATACTTTGCCTCCATGAGGGGCCCGGCCTCG
>CAYROE010000031.1:0-13445 GCA_964425855.1 uncultured Desulfurococcales archaeon
GTCGAAAGTATCCTGGCTTTGCCTATTCCTTCTAGGGTGCCTTGGAACAGGAATGCCTTATCTCTGCGGAGGAGTGTATAGTCTGCGATGCGTTCGAGTAATTGGTCTCCCGTGGTGTCGATGAATACTGTGGATGTACTGTATATTCCGTGTAGCGTTATCTCTAGTAGTAGTTCGGTATCTTTTATGAATAGACTACCATATCTGAGGCCTGAGGCAATGTATGGTTTTATTCCTGGTTTCGGAGGAGGAGGTTGGCCTAGTTTACAGCTAGGTACTCCTGTTTTTATTATGTAGTTGATGTCGCCTTTCTTGATTCTTGATAGTACATGCTGGTATGATTCGAGTAGATAGTCTGTGCTTCTAGGTTTTTCGTGTTTGCGCTTTATCTTAAGGAAATCTAGTAGTATTTTTACCATATATCTCACCATATTTAAAAAGTAGTAAACAATATTTAAATATGTTCTGAATCATAAGGCAAAAATATAATATGACAAGAAGGACCTAAACCACAATCCTCCCAGCAGAATAAATATTCCTCAAAACAATATCGAGCAACACGTCATCAGCAATCGGAAAACTATAAGTCAAGTTAACCAGCTTAACAAAACCCCGACGGACAACAACTTGAACCGAAGCCCGGATCCTTGATATACTATACTTATCAATTATCCCCACAGCCCATCTACGTATCTGCATATAGTTTCCTCTGTAGGTGACCGGTTTACCTGTCTCCCGATAAAACGTTATAGACGCATACAGTGAGGGCTCCGGGTTGAGATACTCCCTGTACTTTCTCATCAACTTCTCTATCGAGTCAGCCGTGAAGTAGATTTTACCAATGCCCGTATAGATATATGCTAAGAGGCCGTGTTGTAGTAGCCAATCTAGGCTTTTCTGTATTCGTTCCAGTGGAGCTTCTAATGCTCTTGCAATTATGTCGGCAGGCAGAGGATTCTCCGATATAAGGTCTAGTATTCGTCTCCTCCTGCTAAGGCCCAGGAGATATCTCATGGTTTCCGGCTCAACTCCCAGCTTAACACCTGCCTTCTCTGCAAGTATGAGCCCATCAATTAAGCTATCGGCGTCTACTGTATCGGGTGTCACAATAAATACTGCATATTTCGTCTTTTTAACTCCTCTCCTTGGACGGAGTATTCGCCCAAGCCTCTGTATGAATCTTAGAGGACTCGCTATATTGCTCCATACTATTAGGAGATCCGCTTCCGGGAGGTCTATACCTTCTTCTCCAGCGCTAGTTGCTATAATTATTCTTGTCTCCGGGCGTCTAGCCTGCTCTATGGCCTTTCTCGGCTCAATTCTTCTCCTCCCAATAATTAAGGCGGGACTATAGCTGTGGAGAACACGGTATAAGTAAAAGGCCACGGCCACCCTCTCAATGAAAATTATGGCCTTGGTATATTCTCCCTCATAGTCTGAAAGTACCCTCTTAAGGGCGTCGAGCTTGTGGAGTGGACGTATCCCCTGGGATGTAAGGATAGGCTCGTATTCACGTAGTATCCTCCTAAGCCTGCTACCAGGCTTCCTATAGGTCTCCCACAGTGCCAGGGCACCGTCACGAGAATACCATCGGAGAGCGTTACCAATTAATACCCTGAGGGATCCGTGGCTCTTCTCCCACAAGGTCTCCAGCATGTTATAGAGCTTCTTCTCCTCATCGTTGAAGGGGGCCTCGTAAACTTCACCGTACCAGTCAGGAACATATCTTCTTATCCGGGGATCGCTCCAAGACCAACACCTTATCTCTCCAATGTACTTACTAATCAGGCCATGCCTGCTCCTAGGAATAAATGCTGATAAACCCAGCCTATACGGCGCGTTTATCTTCTCCATAACCTTTAGATAGGCATCCTGTCCAGTCGTGTGATGAGACTCATCTATTACAACTGCGTCGATAAAGTCAAGTATCTTTCCATACTCGCCCAGAAGTATCTCTGGAGTAGCCACTATAATCCGCGCACTAAGCGCTTTTCTTTTCAAGGACTCCGGCAAGCTACCGTGGAGAGGCCTAGCCTCCAACCCAATCATAGAGAGAAACCTCGATGTCTGCTCCACCATAAACCGAGTAGGCTCCAACACGAGAACCTTCTTTGCTTTTCTAGTAGATAGAAGCTCCTCTATCCAAAGGGCGGCGACGAGAGTTTTCCCTGTACCGGTCGGCATACAGACTACTGCACGTTTCTTCTCTAAAGCCCATCTGTAGGCTTCTAATTGGTAGTCTCGTGGTCTTAGTCTGCGTTTTTTCATATCTATCACCATCAGGCTATACTTGTTCCACAGCATTGTCCTGGGCTCCCTTTTTGATACCGCCATTGCTTGCATGTGTTGATTCCTATTTTGCAAGGAGCCTTGGGGTCTGAGCCTCTATTCTCTACGGTATACCCGGATTATCACTGTATATCTCGTCTCGGCAAGATAGGCTTATCAGGGGATGATTCAATAGGGAAAAGACTTAGAGTAGATCCGAGATCTTTCTGTTTAGAGGTGTCTTGTTGCTTCTTGCATTATCTCGGCGTATAATGCTATTGTGTCCTTGTATTTTGTCTCTGGAGGGCCTGTGTATATTATGTGTGCTCTTAGTGGTAGTGCTTTTCTGTGAATGTTCTTTACGAGGAACTCGGCGATAGCTCCTGCTACAGGCTCTATGTCTGGATAGCCTTTTCCTAGCGGAGTTCTCTTTTTGAGTATTCGGCGTCCCAGAGCAAATGCTATTATTTGGCTGAATCTTAGGCTTAGATAGTTGTGGCTCAGTGAGAGTGCCTTGTCTAGCATTTTCAACCAGAATTCTTTTGTAGCCGTCTTGTTGGCCTCTTCTAGTAGCCCCGTGTCTCCAGCCCCGGTCTCATATAGCCATGCGTTCTCTAGCTGGACGCTTACTATTATTTTGTCCTCTCCCACGGCCTCTCTAATGTGTCTTATCTCTTCCCAGTCTCCAAGCATCCTTCTAGTGTAGGGGACCTCTATGCTTATCGTGATGTCTGGAACTTTTTCTGTGAGGCGCTTAAAGAATTCCACTGTATAGTCGAGGTCTCTATGGTCCATGTATGCTCTCCAGCCCAGGTGGAGATTATAGATCTCGGCTCCGGCCCTCTTGGCTTTCTCTGCTCCTGTTATCAAGCCCTTCCAGCTCTTCTCCATCGTCTCCTTGTCCACCGATACAACATTATAGTATGGTGCGTGAGCTGTTATCGATGTGAATGCTTTCTGTGCATAGCTCCGGTACTCGTCGAAATATGAGGGATCCCTCTTGTATGCGAGGTCTCTTGGAGGTATCTCTGTGAGCTTTAAGCCTAGAGTTGCGGCGATCTTCAGTTTTCCGAGCCCGTTATAGGTTCCCCAATCAAATAACATCATATCAGTCCACCTCCTAGTAATCACCATTATAATACTATAGTAGGATTCTTCTAAATAAATGAAAGTAAGACAATGTATTCAAAATAGATAGAATATCAGATAAAACCACATTAAGTAAGGAGTGAGGTACCTAGACGTGCCCACCAGCATGAAAAAAGTAGAAGTCTACTGTGAAGCAGGCTCCGCAGACAAAGTCATCTCTCTACTCGACGAGTTGGGCGTATACTGGTATGAGACTCCTATAGAGTCACGGGAAAAGAAAATCTGTAAGCTATCGTTCTATGCCCCAATATACGTGATAGACGACATTATTGGAGAGCTAAGACAATTACTAGACCTAAGGAAGAGGGAAAACCTTATACTAGTAATGGATGTGGAAGCAGGGCTAGGCTCGCCTTATCGTGTAACTCAGAGAAGATGGAGATCCCGGCTAAAACAATATGTCTCAGCGCCAAAATTCATGCTGGAAGAAGAAACAATGGAAAAAGCAGAGCTCCAGCCAGCACAACCACTCCTAAGCATGATCGCCGGCCTAACAGCACTGATCGGCCTCCTACAGAATAACCCATACATAATCATAGGATCAATGCTAATAAGCCCCATACTCGGCCCCCTCTATAGCCTCAGCCTAGGAATATACTGGAGAAACAAGAAACTAGCATATGCGGGGGCCAGCAGCACAGCTATACTGATAGCTAGCCCCCTAGTAGCCTCGCTCCTCGCACTAGCCCTGATAACGATAATAGGCGGAGAGCCACGTGAGACACCTGAATTATTAATGCGTACAAGTGTCACCGGCTACGATGTTGTCCTTCCTACCCTGCTAGGAGTCGCAGGAGCATTCAGCATAGCCACAACTATAACTGAGGCGCTAACCGGCGTAGCAGTAGCCGCGGCTATCATTCCTCCGACAGCGACTCTCGCATGGACCCTAACTACGGGTAGCCTAGAATTAGTAAGGGGATCCGCAGAACTCCTCTCACTAAACATATTAGGACTCGTCATAGGAGGCATAATAGGTCAAGTCATCCTAGGAGCACTCGCCTCACGGAATAATGGAGAGGGGAGGGATAGAGGAAAATCGTAATGTAAATCCCAGCTATAATGTCTAGAAAGCTAAGTCCCCAACAATAATATTAGAGGAAAATGATTCTTCGCGCAAACGCTTTGACACTAGGTCTGAGACCTCTTCTCCATATATCTCCTCGAGGGCTTCCTCAATATCTTCCTCCGAGGCTTGTCTGAAGCCCTTCTTGCGGTCAAGTTTAAGCTTTAGATCTAGTAGGGCTTTCAGCCCCGGATAGCTATTAGACGTGCTGCTGGATCCACTCAATGTGGTCACCCTAGGCTTATCTGCTACTTATATTATAGTGTTAACCTACAGTAAAGAAAAAACCTATCATGAGCCCCGAGTCCATGATAGAAAAACTTAAAAGTACTGGTTAGGATTAGTAAAGAACTTTACCATAGGAACTCGTCTTCGTCGTCCCTCTCGCCCGTCGGAGCAACTCCAAGAGTAGCAGCCACTATTAAGAGTATACCAGCTATCGCGAGCTTTAATACCTTTGGATGATTTACGAGTAGGACCGCGACCCTCTTCCTTATCTTCATCTCTCTCACCCTTCAAAGTTCATGATAGTATAATGGTTGAGGATCCACAAGCATTTTATAGTCATAAGGATTTTGCCAAATGAGCAGAAACCTTAAATTTGAATTTTATAATGCAACCTATAGAACATTTGTAATAGCTCTTCCAATTGAAATATTATAGTTCGTTAAATAATTAATTAATTACGGTTAGAGATGCTAGAGCAATTATATACTATTAGCAGACTCACGTCAACAAGAATATCTAAAGAGCTTGATTTCCACTCCAGCAAGGTAGTTAGCCTTTTCAGTAAACTAAAGAAAGACGATGGAATAATATTGAAACCTGAAGTATTATATGCAGCGTATGGACTAAATAGAATTATTATTGAGATACCTGGTCTAATACTTCTAAAACCAAAAGATAAACCTCCTGAATCTGCATTGTTTGTTAGAAGTATCTATAATATAATACCTCACAATGTACTACACATTACTCTAGATACTCCTATTGAATGCGAGGTTTTATCAGGGTTATTAGAAGATTTCACGTATAATTGTCTCTTGGATAGTATAGGATCGCGTCCAAAGATATTATATCTTTATAAGGCTGTACAAGGTGCCTACCACGAGCTTCTTGATCCAACTAATATTGATGACATCCTCTACAAGCCCTCGATAGAACTTTATCCGAAGAGGAGAAAGATAGACGGAGTGGATCTAGACATACTTCAGGTTATGAGTAAGTATCCATTCTTGAAACAACGACATCTCAGGCAGAAACTCGAAGAAAAATATGAAGATGAAAATGACTCTTTTAAAAGAAACGAGATAGTTCTAGTGGGAAACCTTAATAGGCATGTTGAACACGCCGAGAGTCTCATTAGAGGTTACCGTGTTTCTCAAATCAAAAGGGTTGTTCAGGACTCACAGTTCCAACTCATCTATAGGTCGAGGTGTTTTAATGTTGAAGACGCAGCATTAATGATTTCTACTCATCCCTTAGTGCCTGGTACTACGATTATTAAAACCAACTATGGTGAAAAGCTTCTTCAAGTATCAATTATTGTTCCGAGAGGGTTTTATGGACAAGTTCAAGATTTTTTCTTATCCGTCCACGAGAGGCTTGGATGTAAGATAGTCGACTCGATGCTAGTTGACCAGGCTTCTAAGCTTGTGTTTACTAGTGGTTCTAGGATTACTGGCGAGTATGATTCTAAGACTAGGTGGAGGGAGCTGGATTATAGAGAGATGGTTGGATTGTTGAAGGGGCTGGTAGAGGCTGGTATTCTTAAGTGGTTGAGGAGGCCTCCGGAATGGTGGTATAGGGAAGTCTGAGGCTTGTGTTTAGATTTGTGTGAATGTTTTTGTGGGTGCTGAGTCTTTTGGTACGTATACTGGTGATCTTCTGTTTGCGCTGAATTTTACTAGTACCCCTTCCTCTTCGAGTGCGCGTAGGAGTTTCCGAGCGGTGCTTAGGCTTATGTTGTATTTTTGGTGTACTTTGAAGGGTGTGAGGTATTTTTCTCGTTTTATGTCTCGTTTTGCTCTTTCTACGAGTTCTTTTGGTAGACTTACATCGTATTCTGCTTGTTGGACTATGCTTCTACCCTTTGTCTGCTTGCCTGTGTCTTTCTTCTTTTTTGCCATCTCATACGTCACCGCTGTATGGATTGTCTGTTCTGGGTTTTTAACTCTACTTGTAATGGTTGTATCTGGGGAGGGTGGGCTATGAGTCTTACCGTGCTGGTTGTTGGTGTTGCGGGTGAGGATAGTGGGAAGACTGTTGCCGCGGCCAGCCTGGTGTCTGCTCTGAGGGCCAGTGGTTATAGGGCGGCTGGGTTTAAGCCCTATGCAGCGGGGAGGCTCTGGGGAAGCCCTGGTATTTATCGTGAGACTGTTTCTAGACGTCTTCTCGTTGGGTTGGATGCATTGATGCTTTGGGAGAGTATGGATCAGGAGCTCTCCTTGGAGCATGTTAATCCTGGGGCTCTTGTATTGGGTGAGTTTGATTTTGCACGGAATAGGTGGCGTGGTCCTGGGCTTATGGGTCTGGATGAGCTGTCTAGGCTTGGGGTCTTGGGGAGGATCTCTAGCTGTCAGGGGAGCCATGTCGAGACCCTCCACTTCATCAATATTGAGGCCTTGAAGCGTCTGCCGAGCGGGTTAGAAGAAGCTTTTACGGACATGGCGGTGGCGGTTAAGCCATACCCGTTGAAGGTAGGAGACGAGTTTGTTTCTCGTTTTGTAAGGGGAGAGTATGAGGATCAGATACTTTCATGTTATGGTAGATTATTAGGGGACTATGAGGTTGTCGTGGTAGAGTCTAACCATGACGTTGCTGTTCCTTTGCGGAGTGGAATATATTCGGGATTAGTTATTGCTGTTGCTCCTGGACGCCTGGGTGTTGTTGACGGCGATAGGTATATGAAGGCTCTAGGGTTGCTGGGTGGATCAGGTGTTATGCCTAGCGCGTCCGAGGTAGTATCCTTGGCTGGTACAGTTTTTGACCTTGGCCTCCCCTATTTGGAAGACCCCTATCGGGGATATGGTATCGATATTCTATCGCCTATTATCGAGCAGATAGCTAAATTGCTGAGACAGTAGGATCCTATGTCCGGAGGATCCTCCAATATTTATGATCTCACCTGGTCTCTATTACAATCTGGGGAATGTCCAAGATAATAGGCCGGAGAGAGCCCTCTTCCCGGGAACAAGATCAAGGGAGCCGGGGGTACTCGTGCTCCGCCGGAGGGAATGAGGATAGTTGTGCCCGGAACGAGGACGGTGTGCCTATGAGATCCTCTGGGGTAACCGGAGACCCGGTGAAGGACGGAGGTGGGGCTCTCCGGTCCCTCTTGGCTGGGGAGAGGGCTCCCGGAGAAGTTTATGTGGTGTTGTTCACTATAGGAGGTGTTAACTCCCCGGTTAACACCTATATTATACTACTCAAAGCCTCTACGATTACATCGGGGACCTAGCTTGGGTCTTCTTGTTTATGATTGGTTTCGCCCAGGTGTATGAGAATAGCCATGCCAAGAGTATGAGGCCTGTTATCCAGTTGCTAAGAGCCATACCTGTCCATAGTCCCTTATCTCCCATCTCTAGGATGTAGGCGAGATAGTACGAGAGGGGAACCCGCAGTAGCCAAAGTCTTGCTGCGCTAATGATTGACACTAGTAGGGTGTGCCCGCTGCTTCTCGCTATTGCTCCCGCAAATATTGTTAGGTCGAATCCTATCACGCTTGGTCCAAATATCAGTAGCATCGTGCTTGCGGCCTCAAATACCTCGGGATCATTTGTGAATACACCGATGAAGTGGTTCCTGGCGAACACTAGGAAGACCACGTATACGGTAACTAGTCCTATTATGAGTTTGAGCCCTGTCTTGAACGCCTGCTTTGCTCTAACTATTAGTCCAGCGCCGAGGCTCTGTGCCACTATTATGCTAGTGCTTCTGACAAGTGGGAACACGATTATGTGGTCTATGCTAAGCATTACTTGGCCGATGCTATAAGCGGCAACAACGGGGGTTCCTAGTCCATTGACTATTCTTATCATGACTAGGAAGCCGAGGGTTGTCAAGAGCCTTTGTAGCGTGGTCGGAGCCCCGACATAGGCGACAAGCCTATAGATCTCTAGGTCGGGTAGGAGGTCTTTTGGATATACTCTGAGGCCGTGCCTACCGGTGAAAAGACTATACATTGCATAGAGTCCTGCTATGATATTCGAAATGAGCGTCGCCAGGGCCGCCCCTACTACGCCTAGCCCCATTGTGAATATCATTACGGGGTCCAGTATGAAGTTGAGGAGCGTTGTCGCCACACTGACCTTCATAGGAGTCTTCGTGTCTCCAGCGCTTCCCAGAGCAAAGTTGAATACCAGGTACAGGTATGTGAACGGTATTCCTGCGAGTGTTATCGCTATATATGAGTTAGCTAGGCTGGCTACGTCGGCAGGCATATCTGTGAGTGAGATATACATTCCCCTGAGATAGTAGAAGAGCACGCTACCTGGAACTCCTATTGCTAGGAGAAGTCCGAGGACTTGTCCAACGCTCTTACTGGCTCTCCGATAATCCCCTGCCCCAATATATTGCCCTGTCAGCGCGCTCAGACTACTTGCCAGCCCGAACCCGAGACTCATCAATACTCCTCGATAAGGCCATGAAACAGTTGGCGTTCCTAGAGCAGCGCTTCCCAGCTTCGAGAGCCAGAACGTGTCTATTATGCTGTATAGGCTTTGGAGGCTTCCCGATATGAATAGTGGAATGCTGAGCTCTATGATTAGCATTGTTATCCGTGGATGCTCTAGTATCTTTCTACGCCGTTCGCTTACCTGGCGTGTTAGGCCGTCCCCGCTCATCTCATCCATATACCTCCAATTGATTGGCGTCTACGGTGCTCGCCTTCTCGTCCTGGCTTCGAGCCTCATGTTTTCTGATTACTGTCTGTTTCCAGCGTATACGGTTAGTGTAATGAAGCAGAAGGGAATATTAAGGCTATAGATATAAACAATGAATATACACTTGACCCACCCAGACATCAATAATTAACTGTTTACCTACATACACCGAGAATGGTTACGAGTCGTGGGCACTATGCCATCCATCCTCATAACCGCGGACAAGATCCTGAACCACTATGCTGAAGAAATAGGAGATACAATACTTGTAGAAGACGAGAAAATCACCCGTGTAGCACACGGACTCCAGTCAAAATATGCCACCATGAGAAAGATCGATGGAACAATCATCCCAGGCATAGTGGATGCACACCTACACCTCACATGGCTCGGACTATACCTCTATGGAGCGGACCTACGAGGAGTCAAAGATGAGAAACAACTAGCAACCCTCCTATCCCGGACAAGTGGTCCTATAGCCTATGGTAGGGGATGGGACCAAGAAAACTTGAACAAATATCCCACTAGAAAATACCTAGACCTCCTTATACCGGATAGGCCAGCATATGCCGCAAGAATATGCGGACACGTAGCAGTGGTAAACACAGTAGCCCTCGAACTAACAAGGCCCTGGGATAAATACCCAGAACTAGTTGACAAAGAAACCGGACTAGTATGGGAAGACGCCGCAGGATACGTCCTAGACAGGCTCCTTTCAGGCGCAGACCTCACAGCCTATCTGGAAACCGCGCTCAAGGCTCTCCGTAAAAGAGGAGTAACAGGAGTATCCTCGATGTCATGTCTCCCGGGGGAAGCCTCCGCACTCAGAAAACTAGAGAGGCAGGACAAGCTAAAGATAAGAGTAGCATGCTACACCGACTACAACAGGCTCAAAGAAGCACTAGAACAATCCGGTGGACGAGGCAGATACTGGGGGATTACTGGAATAAAGATGTACGCAGACGGTAGCCTAGGAGCACGAACTGCTAGACTAAGACAACCCTACGAGGATAACCCTAGGACTAGAGGAATGCTTCTCCTAGACAGCGAGAAAATAAAAAGAATAGCGGGAAAAGCCTTAAGCAGGGGACTAAGAGTCGCCACCCATGCTATAGGAGACGAGGCACTAGAGCACGTGATAGAAGCCTATGACGACCTAGGATGCTCACAAGAATGCAGAGTCGAACATGCAAGCCTAGCCGACGACAACAGTATAGAGAAGCTTAGAGCCCTTGGAATAACTGTCGTGGGCCAGCCGAGATTCAGGATAAGCGACTGGTGGCTAGACAAGCGTCTCGGAGGAGAAAGAGTACACAGGCTAGCATACAGGTACAAGACAATGATAAACAATGGAGTAAAACTAGCACTCAGCACGGATGCTCCTGTAGAACCCTTCGATCCCCTCGATACTATAAAAGCTAGCCTTGGTATCTGTCCTAAGACTCCTGCCTGTAAGGTTAATAGAGAAAATTTGACAGACGAAGACGTCCTTAGATCATATACTTTAGAATCATACATTGCTTCTTTCGGGCGTCACCCATCGGCAAACCCTAAAAATTATACTGTTTGGGACCTCTCAGTTATATCAGAATATCCTTTTTCAAAGTCCATAGGAAGAATGTATATTACAGGGCTAGTAGAAGCCTTAAAGATCTAAATACTGGTCTCCAATTTTCTCCTCTCACCCCTAATGCCTAGGTCCACGTGTAGAGATCATATCCCAGCTCTTTTGGATCACGGTATTCACCAATATATGAGACTTTTCCTGCCTCTATAATTATCAAATAGTCAAAGTAGATCCTAAGTGGAATATGGCTTATCACGATAAGACTGCTTTCACGTGATCCCAGGATCCCTGATACTATATTCCGCGCCTTACCATCCAGTCCGCTGAAGGGCTCATCTATTATTACAAGGTCTTTACTCGTGACAAGGGCTGATAGAAGACTGGCCTTTCTAGCGGTTCCTTTACTTAGGTCTCCCAGTCTTTTTCCCAGGTAGTCCATGAGACCAAGTTTTTCCACAACTTCATAGACCCTTTCTTTACCATAAGTCTCTGAGAGCAATCTGACAAGGGTTGATAACTTGATGCCGGGAGGATAAGGGTTATTGTCTGGAACATATGCAACCTTTTCATATAGCTGGGAGGCTTCTCGTATAGGATCTAGGCCCATTACTAGAATCTTCCCTCTCTTCGGCATTATTAGTCCCAGGGCTGCTTTTATGAGTGATGTCTTACCACTAGCGTTGGGTCCTATGATTAGAGTCCTTCCCTTAGGCAGATACAACTTATCTACGCTTAATGCATGTACCTTTCCATACCATATTTCAAGGTTTTCTACTGCCAATAGTTCTTTGTCATCCAAATGCTCCACCCTCGTCAAGATATTTTGATTCTACATAAACCTCAAGTCTGTCTACTTTGATGTTGCATTGAGTAGTGTTGAATGATATTTTTACCTTAGTTACGACAAGTACATTATCTCTATCTATTATTAGCTCAGCTATTGTTGAGTTATTTACACTAATAGACTTGCCCTGTGAGCTAACAGTTATCTCTACTGGTATGACTCCGTTCTCACAGGTAATGTTTGGCTGTAGGCCTACCTTTATCATCGTTTTGCCAGGCTTAAGTATTCCTGTCATCACCCACTCATATATAAGTGGAGAATCTGATTGTCTGGCCATACCGTACATTAGGCCGAGCCCGTCAAGCCCGTAGTAAGCTGTATACTCGATGGGTAGTCCATGGCCTGACACAATAACTGCGTACCCCAGTATCAACACTGAGACGTAAATAAGTATTACGAACATGGAGAATAATAGTGCCCTCACAGTTTAAACCACCTCCTGCTTAGAACCAGGTGGTTCAATACAATACCTCCCACTATAGTTCCGATAGAAGCATATAATAGTGTCTGCGGACTTGCTACTACTTTATCTATAACTAGACTTGCCAGCAGTATAAACATAGATCCAAGCTCTAATCTGCCAAGAGACACTGATAACACGTAAAACCACAAGCCCAAGCCCATTCCTATCAACAATACCGGCATCACTGTCCGATTCATAGAGTCAAAGTCTACCGATCCATAAAAATATGTACTCGTGGCAACTGCCATAACGTAGTATGAGATAACTTGTCCCACCAATGCGATCACTAGTGGTATGTATCCTATCCAAAGATAATAGATTGGTGATCCTCCAAAGATGCTAGAAGCCGATATAACAGTATTTCTTATCCTTCTGCTTAGGGGCAATAACGATGATATGATAGATATCCCCCACATAACCCATATAAGAAGCTTGTACTGATATATTATGTCTGGATATATCGATACAGCCGTCGAAATAATTTTCCCCTCAGATGGAAGACTAGGAGGATTAAGATATCCTGGTATATAGGGCCTTATATTACTGTAGGGTGTGATAGGTGTTGCGTATAGGGCTGCTTCATAAGCTGCCTTATACATTATAAGTATAATAGATACAAGTCCTATGATTAGTCCCAACAGGACTGAAAGAGCTTCTGTCAGGGATGGATCAGATAATGCTAGTGAATAGTATTTTCTTATATCTCCTTTAGAAGCCAGAGCCCTTCACCCTTATGCTATAAACAAGTATTCCAACCGCTACAATAATAATTGCGGCTCCAATGTATATTAGTGTCGTCAAATCCGTTAGTATACTTCCTTGATCGGTCGATTCCTTGTCCTCACTCGTTCGAGAATACGTATTAGTCTCCTCAACCGTTCCCGGGCGAAAACTCTCTTGGCTATTCTGAGTGCTATTATCGGTTGACTGTGATAGCTCGATTCCAAGTGTCTCAAGTGCCTCTTTGCCCCCTAGCTGAACCGCCACGGCTGCAACGCTAATAGTTAGGTTTTCTATAAACGAGTTTAGTGCTACCCTAGGATCAGCCATACCCGACACAATATAATACCAAGCAAGTCTATAGTCCCAGAGCACTTTATCAACAAGACTATATAATAGGCCTCTCCGGTCAATAAATGCTTCTAAATTGCTCAATGTAAACTCCCTCGCCAAACGGTGATCGATAGCAATAATTGCGATTGAAC
>CAYROE010000032.1:0-12169 GCA_964425855.1 uncultured Desulfurococcales archaeon
GTAAATAGGCCATCTTTATCCTGTCCTCTGTGAGTTCGAGCCTTCTTGAGGAATAGAAGTCCCTTACCATCGATTCTGCATCAGGATTCAACTCCAGTGGGAGGCCGAAGGCTTTAGCCACTCCCGATAAGGTCATGTCATCGTAAGTAGGACCTAGACCTCCTGTAGTTATTATAATCCCTGCTCGTGTATAGCCTCGGCCAACTTCTTCTGCTATATCGTCTTCATTGTCTGGCACTGTTATAATTCTATCGATCCTATAGCCTAGGAGTGTCAATTGTTCTGCTAGCCATGAAGCATTTGTGTTAACTATTCTACCTATGAGTAGCTCGTTGCCTACGCTTATGATCCACGCCGTGTGTTGTTTTTCTTCTATGGTTTCCTTCAAGGGTTTCATCCCATTAATAGAATTCGGTTGGTTCTCGATAATACGCTTACTTATAGTGATGGGAGTAATTATGTAGGATTGTATAGTCCCCGCTCTCATCCCATAAAGGGCCTGCGGCCCTGTCCGCGGGTCGGCGCGCGATTTAATTATTAATGTCTTGGGTCTAATAGGCGTTTTCCGTTTTGAAGAAAGCTGGTATGAGATGGGGAGGGGCTATTTTACTAGATCTAGTATTGTTGTAACTTTGCCGTCTAACGCGTAGTGGATAGTCATGTAGTTCTTCTTGAATTCTATTACTTTTCTTCGCACATCTTCTATAGGCTTCTTCTGGATTAGCAGCTCGGCCATGAATCGTGCGATATCTTTCATTTCATCTTCCTTCATACCCCATCTAGTTACTTCTTGGACGCCGAGTCTTAACCCACTTGGATCCTTCACGGCTTCTGGGGGATCCCATGGTAGGAGGTTCTTGTTCACGATTATGTTAGCATCCTCGAGTAACTTGGCGGTTTTTGCTCCTCCTCCAAGTTCTCTGACGTCGACTAGGACCTGGTGGCTTTGTGTGTATCCTAGGTGTTCTCCTATAACCTTGAATCCCTCGCTTGCTAGTGCCTCAGCTAGGGTTTTTGCGTTCTTGATTATCTGGCCGGCGTATTCTTCTCCATACTGTATCATCTCGAGTGTAGTGATTGCAAGGGCCGGTATTCTGTGGAGATGGTGGTTGCTGAGGAACCATGGGAATATGGTCTTTGATACTTTCTTATAGAGGTCTTTTTCTGCAAATGCTATTAGGCCTCCCTGGGGTCCTGGGAATGTCTTATGCGTTGAGGCCGTCATGGCATCGGCTCCATGGTGTAGTGGATTTCTCCATTTTCCAGCGAATATTAGTCCGAATACATGAGCAGAGTCATATACTAGTTTGCCTCCTACGCTGTGTATCGCGTCTGCAACTTCTTTAACAGGGTGAGGAAAGAGGTATACGCTTCCCCCGAGAACCGCGAACTTGGGCTTGGCTTCCTCAATTAACTTTATGGCCCCATCGATATCTACATTCATGTTTTCCGGATCATACGGCATTTCAACATGTTTTATGCCGAGAGCTCCAAGCGTGCCGAATTTCGTATGGCTTACATGTGCTCCCGCCTGTACCGGGGCTATTACAGCCTTATCGCCAGGCTCTGCTAGTACTCTAAACACTGCTGCGTTGCTGATTGTTCCGCTTATGGGTCTAAGCTCTATGTACTCTGTTCCTAGGACTTCTCCAATTAGCCGTGCCGTGTATACCTCTAGCTCGTCTATGATTTTTGTTCCTTGATAGTATCTCTTGAATGGTTTTCCTTCAGCGTACCTGTACATGAAGTCGCTCAGATAAGTTTTTAGTGCGAGAGGACTCATGACGTTCTCGCTGGCTATTAGGTTGATCGTTTCCTGGAGTCTCCACTTGTTCTCAGCGTTTACAAGGTCAAGGATTTTATCTAGAGAACTTTTGATTTCATTCATAGACTTGCACCTATAATAATTGGCTTCGTCACATGGTTAATTAATGGTTAGTAGTAGGGTGATTGTGTTGCCTCTATTCCCTATATGCTATGAGGATAAGAAAGAGATCGGTAAGACGGGGGAGAAGATCTCCGCAATAGGTCTTGGGACTTGGAACATACGTGATAGGAGTCGGGCGATAGAGGCCTTGGTATACGCTGTTGAAAATGGAATAGATAATATTGATACGGCTGAAATGTATGGGGATGGTCTTGCCGAGGAAATAGTAGGTGAAGTCGTTAAACGTGTGGGGCGAGACCAGGTTTTTGTAACAACTAAGCTACTGCCTCATAGATTTAGGAGCAGGGATCTAGCCGAGAAAGCTATGAGGGCGAGTTTATCTAGGCTAGGTCTCTCACAGGTTGATCTAGTATTGATTCATTGGCCTGATAGCCTTGTCGACATTAAGTCTCAAATAGAGGCGCTAGAGTATCTAGCAGAGAAGGGGTATACAAGGCATATAGGTGTTAGTAATTTTGAGGTGTCACAGCTGGAGGAAGCACTAGTATCTACGAGGAAGTACGAGATAGTTGTTGACCAGGTACGTTATAGCGTGGTTTATCGTCAGCCGGAAAAGAGGCTTATACCCTATGCTGTTGATCATGGGATAACGATCCAAGCCTATACACCTATAGAGAGGGGCTCTGTATCAAGACTAGAGTTACTTACAAGGATAGGGGAGAAGTATGGGAAAACGCCTGTACAGGTAGCTTTAAACTATGTTATATCGAGGCCAAGAATCATCGCTATTCCAAAGACGGAGAAAAAACATCGTGTCGAGGAATTCTTAGGAGCTATGGGTTGGAGGCTTTCACCAGAGGATCTAGAGTTATTGGAGAGAGCCCGGGTTCTATGAGTTTATTTTTAAATGTTACCTATCAAATACCGGGTTTTTCCCTATATAAGTGGTTCTGGATGAGAAGAATACTTTCGGAGCTTGAGGTGTTACATCCGTGCAGGAGTCTCCTCCGAGAAGAATCAACGACTACGAGTATCCATCGATAAAAATCGAGATAACAATGTTTACAAGCATAGAGGTAATAGAGGCGGTTAGAAAAGCACTTGAGACATTGGAAGACGAGTATGGGCTTTATCTAGGTTTTGAACTTGTAAATGTGAACCTCGCAAACCCCGGAATATGCTTTAGCGAAGTAGAAGCTGTAATAGATGTTTTTGGGAGCAAACTAGTAATAACTAGAGAGGTCGTGGACGACGATATAAAGCTTAGCGAGTTAAAGGACAAGATAGTATTTGAAGCCCTTAGGAACATAGGAAAACTATATGATATAGATGAAATAAACACGATACCTACAGATACAAGAGAACCCCCGAGCCTTACCACTGCGATCTTCGACGACGACTACTTAATAACGATGATACAATAAAATACTAAAGATCCTCCCTAGGAGCCCTATTTCCTAAACTTCGGTATCCTATGTCTGTATCTTATAGTATCTAGTGCATGGCTCACTATGTGGTGGAAGAGATCCTTCTCCGAGAAGAAAATTGATTCCCCACATACAGGGCAGACATAGAAGCCCTTCTTTGCACGAGTTACCTCTAGTATAGAGCCACAGCATTCAATGATAATCTTCTCTCCTTCAAAGTCAGAGTTCAACAACCAGCACCCGGAACATACACAGCCAGTTTAACAAGAATAATCTGCAGGAACCTTATTAATCCTTACATGAAATCTAGCACATGGTAGACTCGACAGGCTCCGGGGATTAAAGTGGAAAAAGAAAATAGCAAGATGAAATGCCACCACGACTACCGGATTAGCAGCATAGCAACGATCGATGAACTCTGCACAATACACATAACGATTAACAGGTTGGAGATTAAGGGAGCAATTATAAAGACAGAAAAAATAACACCAGAAACAATCGGTGCCCTCCAATACCTTAGAGCAGTTAAAGATCTTGACTTCCTAATATTAGAACCAAGGGTTCCACCGAGCAAAGATCTGGCAGAGGCTCTTAAAGCATATGGTATACGCATTATAGGTAAAGAAGTCATAATAAAAGAAACCCTCCCCGAGGAAGTTTATACGGTAAGACCACGCATTAGCATTGATGAGGCAAGGAAGATTTTTGAATCAAAAATAAAGTCCTCTCTAAAAGGAGTCCTTGAGAGCATGATTTACCATAGAAAGGTAGAGTTTCTGGGACATGTCCTAGCATATTATCCAATGAGATGCTACCAGCTCCTCCTACATAGCCAACTAGAAGAAGCAAGCGAAATAGCAGCCGAAGAAGCAGAGCTCTGCTTTGAACTCGCCACGGGATCCCTAGTTAAACTTGAAGATGATACTCTTATTGTTGACACACGTATAGGACAGCTCGGCGAGCTAGAAGACGAAGTAATCTCCATCATTACCTTGATAGGAGAGCGCGGTGAAATCTCACTAGACGAGATCTCTGAGATTGTCGGATCCTCGGAGAAAGCCGAGATAATCGTCCAAATACTCTTAGACTACGGTATAATAGAGCGTGTCGGACTAGAAAGATTCCAGCTAAAAGCTCCGGAAGAAAAGAGGAGCCACAAAGTCTTCACGTATCTAAAAGAGAAGGGGTATCTATCAAAAGGCAGGCCTTCAAAGTGCTCGCTGGTGCTTGAACCAGGAATAGACGTATCCAAGCTTGACAGACTTGTTAAAGCGTTTGGAAGAGTGACAAGGATAGCCTCTATATTTATACCAGTCTACATCGGGGTCTTCAAGAAAACGCGTAATGAGCATTCGAGAGAAATTGTAGTAGTGATAGACGGATTATGGGGAGAAAGACTCGAAGATCTAGAAGAACTCATTGCAAGTAGTAAGATGCTCTACAAGATCTACGAGATAATGAACGAGCTAATGAAGAAACAAGAAATTAAAATAGATGAATGTTCAGAGCAGAAAGGCTAAATGACTTTCTAGCTTTTCCAGCAAAATTATAGTCCTTGGATTTACATCCAAATATAATAGTCCTGGGCGATGATAGACCCCTAGCCGGTTGAGGGCTCTATAAGCCCGATGAGGCTATGTCGAGCCGGTCTTGAGCCCTTCTTCTCAACCTCAAGGGTTATACGGAGATGCCTGTAGTTAAGGATGTGCCCCGCCTTACCGTTCCGCGATCATCTTCATCCCCGGGATTTCGGGTCTCCGCGGACGTGAGACCGGCGGGGCCACTAATTATTAAGTCATGGGGAAAGTGTTTATTTTTGCCTCCAGAAAACGAAAGGCTACATGGGATGCTGTAGGTGTGCAGTATATGGGGGAAAACTCGAACTATGCAGATCTAGCACTGAACGCTATGCAGGAAATCGCCAAGTTTATCAGTGATGCATCTAAGATAATCGATCCCGGCCAGGTGGAGAAGTTCCTAGATGTACTGGTCGAGGCCTATGCAAGTCCTAAAAGAAAGGTCCTCGTGATGGGTGCTGGAAGAAGCGGCCTTGTAGGAAGGGCCTTCGCGATGAGACTACTACATATGGGGTTCAACTCGTATGTTTTAGGCGAAACAATAGTTCCAAGCGTCAATAAAGGCGACGTTGTAATTGCTATTTCTGGATCAGGCAGGACGAAGATAATTGTTACTGCGGCTGAAACGGCTAAGCAGGTCGGTGCTACTGTCGTAGCAATAACGACTTATCCAGATAGTCCCCTCGGGCAGCTCGCCGATATTGTGGTAAGGGTTCCGGGCAGGACTAAGAGTACAAAAATGGACGACTACTTTGCAAGACAAATACTAGGTATACACGAGCCATTTGCCCCGCTTGGAACCCTCTTCGAGGACACGGCACTCGTATTCCTCGATGGAATAATATATAGTCTAATGGTTAAGCTAGGAGTTTCAGAAGACCAGATGAGGATGAGGCATGCCAACGTTGAACTTTAAGGGGAGTCATCGCCTACTCAAACCCTTTCGATCCCTGGAATAGTCCTCTATGTACATGTCCCTTCAAACTAAGTCTCAACCCATATACTGGATGTAGTTTTAAATGCCGGTATTGTTATGCTACGGCATACATAGGACTCCGTGATAGTTCTCCCAAGAAGAACTTTGTAAAAAGGCTAAAGCGTGATCTCACAAAGTATAGTCCAGAAATACCGATAAACATTGGTACTAGTAGCGATCCCTACCCTCCTGAAGAAGCATATTATATGCTGACAAGATCAGCGTTGGAGATTCTTATACCGCTAGGAAGAAGAATTCTCATAACAACAAAAGGCATACTATATGCGACTAGGGATCTAGAACTCATAAAAAAAGGAAATGTCGCGGTCACACCAACGATTACCACTATACATTCGAGTATTTCATATCTCCTTGAGCCAGGAGCCCCGTCCCCGGAGAAGAGGATGGAGGCGGCAAAAATTGCAGTAGATAGTGATGTGCCTATAGGTGTAAGAATAGATCCGATTATACCGTATGTGAACGATGATCCATACGATATAGAAGAGCTCGTAGGACAACTAGCGGATATCGGTGTAAGGTTTATTGTAACATCAACCTATAAAGCTAGGCCAGATAACTTTGCCAGGCTACTCAGTTCTCTAGGATCAGATATCGCCAACAGACTTCGGAAACTCTATAATAATGGCGAGTACGTTCAAGGTTATAGATATCTCCCTAAGAAGCTTAGAATAAATCTGCTTCGACCGGTTATTGATTCCGCCAAATACTATGGTCTCGAATATGCAGTATGCAGAGAGGGCCTCTATGGAAAAGAATGGTTCAATGCCGGCTCCTGCGACGGTACCCATCTAATACCTAGAAGAATCCAGCCTCGGGGTCTATTTCAATGACGTGCCTTGATTCATGCATAGTAGAGGCGTCTATCAATGGAGAGATATCATACTACTATGTTAGAGGCTACGAGCATCCAATCACGGGATACATAGTTGAACCCTACATGAGGAATAGATGTAGAAAAATCCGTGGGAAAGTCTCATTATGCGAGAACTTCATATGTAGATACACCCCATACTTTGGTAGGCGAACACCTATACTAGAGAAAAAGCTAGTCGTATCAAGGGTGAATCCCTCTTCATCCTATTCTCAAAATAAGAATCGTCTTCCTAGAAGTATAGGAGAGCTACTTGACTCCTTGGAATCATATGGGCTTGGTCTAACTGGTTCGTGGGCTCTCGGATGCGAAAGTAAGGAAAGCGACGTGGATTTAGTGGTTATGAGTTATGACGAAGAATTATTCAAATTGTTGGAATCATATAAGAGAAAAGGGAAAATACGACAATGTAGATTCGGGGAAATTATCTCGAGGAGGAGAAGGAATGATATATCAACTGATATCAATAAAATTAATAATAGTCTTCTAGATTCATGCTTCAACACTATTCCATATACATTAAGAGTTTTGAGAAGTTCTTCGATAACAACAATTATAGAATGGAGACAACGATACTTAGACTATGGGGAAATAATGCTACAAGCAATTATTGAAGACCCAGGTATAGAGGCATATCTTACCCCGGCCAGGTATTTCCTTTCCAATACTAGCGTAATAGAATCTTCCAATGATCTACCAGATAACTCGCTAACAGAGCCATTTATCCTAGAAACTTGGAGGACACGGTATGCTGAGCTTATCCAGGGCCGTTATCTGATTAGGGGTATACTCTACTACGACATGTTGAGGTCTCAATGGATAATTACGCCGGATTGGGAGGGTGGGATATGGCGTATGCGTCTCGAGAAGATATAGGATGTAGCTATGGCGAAGTGGTAATGACCAGGTCCCTTATACTCGGTCAGACCCTCGGATTACCAGCGCCTAAAGGTTATTGTGTGTTTATGCCTAAGTACAAGGTGTGTAATTCTCCAAGTCCGTGGCGTCTGAGAAGTGTTACTCTCTGTAGGATAATCAGGGGATACGGCCCCTTAGGAATAATAAGAGCTGTCAAGAGATCAAACATAAAGAGAGAAAACGTTGACTTGTATGGAGGACGGATCCCTATAATACGAGTAGAAGAGATATTCTTCAAAATTACTCCTAAAGAAGCGATAAAGAGAATAATTAGTGGCGAGATACAGGACTCTGAGAGAAACATACAGGGTATATTAAAGAAAATAATAGAGGACTCTGGCCTCTCGATAGAAGATTTCGGTGTGACTGGTTCATATGCCGGTGGGTACTTCCACAAAGATTCGGACCTTGATATTATCGTTTATGGATCCGAGAGCGTCAAAGTGATGTACGAATTATTCGTCGAGAAATATGGTTTCAAGAATAACCCTGAGTCAGTTATTCAGAGAAAACTTCTCGGAGGAGTTATTGTAAAGCCGATGATATCTCTTTCCTGGAGAAGAGGGGAAGCCTTGTCGAATAACGATAAGATCCATGTGACATGGATAGGATACGATGTTGAAAACACAATTGGTCTCGCCAAGATAATAGAAGGAAAACCCCCAATAAAGAGGGTGTCTGCTAACTCCATTGTTGAGGCCGGCCAAATAACAGCCCTTACATATCCTCCCTGGATAATAACTAGGGATGGTAGAATTATTGTATCGTATGAGTATAATGTCGGGGAAGTATTCTATAACGGAGGCAAAATTACGGTTTCTGGATTAGCATCCGAAAAAGGAGAAGTAGTATATCTAGGGCTAACAGAGTATCCTGGAGAAGTCTCGATTCACGATTAAGATCTCCGACGTTAGCTTCTCTCAGGTATAGGCTGTTTTACCGACAGGTGATTTATGGCTTTTTCTAAAATCTGTTTTTTCTCCGCAGGATCCTCTGTAGCTATGGCCTTAACTAAATAGGATAGTATCTTGTATAGTCTAGCGATTTCGTATGAGTTTTGCGTAACTCGCGATGAGAGATTGTTGACATTAGCGTTTATCGAGTCTATTAGTAGTTCGAGAACTAACAGTAGCTCGTCTAAATCGCCGGCGTGGTGGTGATGGTGGTGGTGATGGTCATGTGCATGGCTTTCTTCTACTTCTTGAACTATTTGATGTATATCTTCTGCCTTCTTTGGAAGGGTCATTCTCTTGCGTTTTTTTCGTTCACTCATTCTTCCTGCACCTAATTGTACCGTATTTAATGGAGTGATCTTTTACGAGAGTTAAAAGCTCTATGTATTAATGATATTATTAAATAAACAACATCAGCTGATCCGGCTGAGGTTCAAAAATAATAGTCAATACTATTATAGATCGTACAAAATACTTCATGATAAAGTGGATGTGGTGGTTGAAATGAAGGACAGGTTATTGAACCCGAAACTGATAGAGCTAGAAGGAATGGCCATGGTTGGCCAGGTAAAAAAGGTATCTATGGAGCCATGCGAAGATTCTAGATTCCCCAAGGAGTGGAAACGCCTGCGCGCTATATTAGAGGATGGTACTATTTATGAAACTGGATGCATGGATCCTGAATCGGCGAAGAGAAACTATATGGTTCTTAGCTTGTATACAAGAAATTGGTCGAAAGATATAGTTATAGATAAGATGAAATAATTATAATAAATTTATTAAAAAGATATTGGTCGATGATGTATGGTATTACCGCTGACTTTGTGATGAGTAAGGCTGTCTGAGACCGTGTAAATCTGTCTATTCTATAATAATGAAAATAAAAATTATTAGATCTACATCTTGACTAGGATCCGTGACGGTATCCCATTCTCGTATATTACTTCAAGTGTCAGATCTAGGTCGCCTAGTCTTACTAGTGGATCCATGTCTTTTCTTACTCTTTCAAGGGCTATTATTCGGTTTTGTAGACTTCTCACAACATCGACGAGTATATCAAACTCCTGCTTTGGAGTAGGATTGATTATAGCCTTGGCTTGGCCGAGAGGTATCTCGGTTCCTCCAAGCTTTCCTCCGCCTGCAGCAGTAGAGAGTAGATTCTCTAGTTTAACGAGCACTTCTGCTTTTGCCTTAGCGCTCTCGAGCCTCCGGAGCAGCTCTCCTAGCTCACCCTTGAGTCTAGTTATCTCCGCGTCGAGCTCCTTAACTAGGTCTCCAACACTTGAGTATTTCTTTATATCGAGAAGTTTGGTTTGTCCTGTCGCCGCCATTCTTTGAACCCTCCAATATCCTTTCCAATTCAATATTCTATGGTGTGTCATTTCGTTATTTTAGTTTTAATGATGTAAATCAAGAACAGGGTTACACGGAGAATTAAGTGTCTAATTGGCAAAGGGGTATTCGGATAATGCGAGGCAAAATAATAGATCCAAAAGAGATAGCAGAGAGGTTTGCTAGATCTTTATCCTCTAGTCTTCACGCTTTCATATTTGATTCGTCTTTAGTAGATCCAGGCATAGTGTCTAGAATAGTTGCGGTGTCTGGAACGGACCAGTATCTCAGAAGGTTCGTCAAGGATAACGTAGTCGTCTACGTATTAGATGCCTCTAAGCTGGAGAAAAGATGTAGGATGGAGACATGCAGGAGTGTTCCTAGAGAACGCTACAGGATTTGCTTGTCTGATTGCTTGAAGAAGCAAACTGACGATTTGGCTAGAGTTGTTGCTCAAAGTATAATGGACGCTGTCGATCTTTTGGGATGAGGGAAAGTCCGATGAACGAGGATAAAAATAGAGAATTAGATTTGAGGGAGCCCATTCTTCTCTACAAGGATGTGCTTACTTGTCCAGTGTGCGGGAAAAAATCCCTTGAAGTAATATCGTATTTATATACTGTTGATTATTTTGGCAGGATACTGATAGTTAGGGGCATATGTACTAACTGTGGGTATAAGTTTAGAGATGTGAAGCTGGCTGAGCCAACGCGTCCTAAGAAGATTATCGTCTATGTCCAGGGCGAAAAACAGTTAAGATACTTGCTTGTTAAATCAGCATATGCTTATCTAGCGATATTAGAAAAAGGCTATGAGATGATACCGGGCCCAGCAAGCACGGGTTTTATAACTACAGTTGAGGGTGTTCTTCAAAGGTTCCAAGAGGCTTTGTCAATTGCTTGCAGAGACTCAAATAATGAACAGTGCCGTGAGGAAAAGGAGTGGCTTAAGAGAGCTATAGATGGGTTAGAAGAGTTCACGCTTGTAATATGTGATTATGAGGGCGCTTCTAGAGTTATAGGGAAAAATGTAGAGGAAAAACCACTCGACGATTATTGTATAGAAAAGAAGCCTGAGTGGCTAAGGATCCCATAGAAGTGTTTATTTTAATGAGCGTTACTCTACTTTGATTTCTGTCTCTTCTTTTGTCTCCTTCTTTTCCTTTTTCTTTAGCTTGATATCGAGCACCCCGTTCTTATATTTCGCGACTGCAGTCTTTGGATCAACTTTTACTGGTAGCTCGATTTTCTTATAGTATTTCTTACCGTTCTCAGCACGGATCTCAACATAGTCTTCTGTCGCTTTCACTTTTATCTTCTCCTTCGGTATGCCGGGTAGCTCTGCTATTACCCATACCTCGTCGTCCGCGTCTATTACATCTACTAGAGGCTCTATCTCTTCTGAGACTATGGTCTTACCAAACTTAGTCTTTCTAATGTTTCCAAACTCTTCGACTCGCGGAACACCGTCAGGACCTATTGTTATCCTTACACCATAATAGTATGGTCCACGTATGTTGGAACCTTCCTCACGTAGGAGCCTTTCGAATTCTTCTTCAAAGTTCCTCATAGTATCCTCGATATCTCTAATTATTTCATCGAATATGTCGAATATACTTCTTCTCTTTCTCCACTCCATTTCAATCACCTCCATTTTTAGAAGAATATAGTAGTCTAGTGTACTTATTCATTTGGAAGAAAAACAGTTGTCACACGATTTTTATCGGATACCAATATTTATCTATACTTAATAGTGCATTTGAAAAGTGGTCTTACTAGTAGTCTAGACAGGGTGGAGATAGTGTCGGATAATCGTTTGAAATACGACGTAGTAGTAGTAGGCCTGGGACCTGCTGGCTCATCGCTAGTTTACTTATTAAGAAATACTGGGTTGAAGGTTGCTGGCATCGATCTTGTAGACTGGGATGGTATTTGGGGAAAGCCATGCGGTGACGCAATAGGAGAGCATCATTTCGAGGAGACAGGTCTTCCAAAGCCATCAGGCCCTTCACTAAAGAACCGCGTTGAAGGAATCGACATTTACAGTCCATCGGAGGAAATACGACTACGTGTAAAGGGCCTAGGCTATATAATAGACAGGAACGAGTATGGAAAAATGCTTCTTAAAGAGGCAGAGAAGGCTGGAGTAGACCTATATCTGAAAACACAAGTGAAGGCACCGATACTTGAAGATGGTAAACTAATTG
>CAYROE010000033.1:0-11836 GCA_964425855.1 uncultured Desulfurococcales archaeon
AATACTATAGTGTACATTATGCATATAGAAGCCAAATACCTGTCGAAAAAGTATGATTATATAAGACAAAGTATCGAATGTCAACAATAGGTTACTCCCTTCTTGCTAAGATCAATTATATCTTTGCAAAGTCTCTCATTTAAATAATAGCCGGTTAATTGTTCAAATTCTTTGGTAATTTTATATACTTTGTTTTTTAAATGATCTTTTTTATCTAAATTTATATTTTTAATCAGTTTAATTAATTTTTTATTTTCTAAATTCGAAGCTATGGTTTCCAGATATGAAAGAGCTTCATTGGGAGAAGGTAGGCACACAGCTTCAGTAATATGTGATGAAGAATGTATCCACGTAATTTTAACTTGGAAATCACTATAATACTTTTGATTTTTAATATGAGGAAGACATAAACACCTCCGATTTGGATCACACTTATTTTCTACTAGTAGATGAAGAGATGACAGAGAAGCTAAGATTTCATTTAGTCTAGATACTAAATAATTCCATGTTGTGGTCTTCCAGGATAATTTCAGGTTCTCAGCCATTCTGCTACTTTGTATATATATAAGTAGCGTCATTAGGAGGTTTACTCCTACAATAAAAAATTGAATAAGAGGTACTACTTTTTCATTAAAATCATTTTTGCAAATAACTATACAAAGATAAACGGATATGGGTATAAGTAATGCGAGTATTGCTATAGATAATAAAATTATAGTGTCGTCATTAATTTTCGATTTCAATAATCATCTCCTCATTCTAAATATTATGATTGAAGAGATCATATAAGGTTAATTGCTCAAAATGAGGTATTATTACTAAGCATGCTATATGTGAGATCGTAAGAGTACACGATATATTTGATTAAGGAATAGTAAATTATTTTTAATAATACTCACTATTTTTTATTTTTAACTCTTTAAGAATTATCTTTTCAAGTTCTCGAGATCTTTTTGTGCTTTCTACGATTACTTCCATTAGTCCGGCTTTTACTCCTCTGGCTTCTAGTAGTTTTAGTCCATAGATTGTTGTTCCTCCTGGTGTGGTTACTTCGTCTCTTAGCTCGAGTGGATGGACTGGTATTGTCTGGAGGTGTTCCATGGTTGCTTTTACAGCGTCTAGTAGTGCTTCTTGTGCTAGTCGTCTTGGCATTCCTGTCATGACCGCTCCGAGGACTAGGGCGTCTATTATTTCTGCGAGGAATGCGGGTGTGCTTCCTATGAGGGATGTCCAGGTGTCCATGTATTCTTCGGGTATCCAGTATACTGATCCGATGCATTCGAATAGTTGCTCTACGAGTCGCCGGTCTTCTTCTGTTATTCTTGTTGAGGGATCGTATGTTAGTGCTGTTGTGCTTTTTCTTATGAACGCGTTTATATTGGGCATTGCTCGGAAGATTTTCGCGTCGGGGAATGCTTCTTTTATGGTGTTGAGGTTTACTCCTGCTAATACTGATACTAGTATCTTGTTCCTAACTGTTTCCTTGAGTTCATCTACTATGCTGGGGAATTGGTAGGGTTTGACACTGATAATTACTATGTCTGCTTTATCCGAGGCCTTTCTATTGTCTCTAAGTGCTTCTCCCCTGAGTTGTTTTATTATATTTAGGGTCTTCTCACTACGAGCCGTTGCGTATACCTGTGATGTACACTTGGATAGTTCTCTTACGAATACTTGTCCTATTCTCCCTGCGCCTATGACTGCTATCTTCTTTGTGTGGAGCATGGTTCTGGCAACCCTCCTTTCCTTTATCTCGGGCTATTTATTATAATCTAGTGTGGGAGTCTGGTGGGCCCGAAAAATATATTTTATTCTCTCATTATTCAAATATTAATACTATATCGGTTTCCTAGATATTCTCCTTGGATAGAGGACAACATTACACTGTATACATTAAGCCTACTGGCGGAGATGACGTAGAAGTGAAGCTAGTTGATCCACTAATGGCGTTCGTCCTTGGCTACACGCTATTAGTCGTCGCCAGCAGTAAAGGTGTCCGCGTATATTATAGCTTGATGATTCTTATCACGGTCTTCTTTGTCTTATCTATGAGCATCGGTGAGCTAGAGAGGTCATTCCTGGATCTCTACTCGTGGAACGATATACGGGTTTTCGTATACATATTCCTTAGCATGCTCCTAGCAGGCATAATGAAGGCCCAAGGAAGACTGGACGGGCTAGTAGAATCAACATCAGGGGTCAGCTGTAGGTTCAGCCTCCTAGGTGTTCCAGCAATAATAGGATTAATGCCGATGCCTGGTGGAGCACTTGTAAGCGCTATAGCTCTAAAGGATAAGTTTTTCAAAGAAGCCCGTCTCTCGCCTGAAGACGCGACATATATCAACTATTGGTTTAGACACCTATGGGTGCCCGTATGGCCACTGTTTCAGAGCGTAGTTATTACCGCGGCTGTCCTAGCTATAGATCCCCTTGACGTGGTAAGCCATACTTGGCCGGGGACGATTGGAGCAATAATTGGAGGCCTAGTCATAGCATACTTTGTTCTCCGCGGACTAGTGTGTAGAAGACAGAGCATCGATAATCCTCTTAGACTATTCTTGGATAGTTTCTGGCCTCTACTGTTATTGGCTGTCCTCTTCCTATTATCTAGGACAGAAATGAGCCTGGTCATATCTCATATTACTCCATGGTATTCTGATGAGCCAATGCTGGTCTCGCTCGTCATAGTTGTATTATTAACGGTCCTTAGCAAGATCCCGGATAGGAAAGGATGGATTGAGGCACTAAAGCTCGCCACGAAGCCAACAATTCATATTGTATTGTTCGAGAGCCTTCTGTTCAAGAACATGATAATCAATAGTGGCGCAGCCAGTAGTACTGCTACCCTACTCAACAAAGATCTATTACCATTGGCCGTGATGCTTTACATAATACCTTTTGTCCTCGGACTAGCTGCTGGAGGAGAGAACTTCTTTGCTAGTACAGCTATACCCTTGCTTGCGGCTGTTATAGGCGTGGGCAGTAGCGTCAACTGGGGTTATCTTTCAGTAGCCTATCTGGGAGGCTTTCTGGGTGTAATGGCTAGTCCCGTACACCTGTGTCTAGCCCTTACACTGACATATTTCAACGCAAGGTTCTCACCAGTGATTGTAAAGGTGCTGGCCTCCGTAATGTTGGCGACATTGGTTGGGACGGTATTGATATATATATTGTATTGGTGATCGTTATTTCAGAATAATGTTATTTAAGGATTTGTTATGTGTGATAATGTACTTTGACACTGGTTTATCTTAATTTTTCTTTCTTGTAACTATATTAATATGTATTAAATATAATGGGGTTTCCACGCTGATGACTGTATAGGGCCCTGTAATGGGGTCCCTATAGAGACATGATATTTAAAAGCATTGGGAGGGTGCAGGTTTTGAACGTGCTAGTTTTCGTGGGTCATAGGAAGGAGCTTGTGGAGGGTCTAAAAGGATACATACTTAGACTGCTCGAATTCTTCCCGGAGAGCGAACGCCACTTCTACATTTTCTCAAGTGAAGACTCGCTCCCCGTTTTAGAAAAAGAGCTCGCCGAGATTGATAGGAAGCTCGAGGGCTGTTTTGGATGCAACATCATTGTAATAAGTGACGAGGTAAATCCAATAGACAGGATTACAGAACTAGTTAGTAGCGAGACCGATAGTGTCATCGTTGCTTTGCCACATAGCTGGGTGATCCTTAGCAGATTCCTCAATGCTCTCAGGGAGAGCGGAATAAGCAAGATCCCTGAGACCTGGTACATGTATGAGCCTGGTCTCCTCTGGAAGGGACTCGAGTACCCATATATTCCAGGATCAGTTGTTCTCCCAAAGAGGAAAGGATTCAAGTGCAAGATACCGTGTACAAAGGGTCTTGCCGACAGATATCAAAACCTGGAGAATTTATGTGTTCTTAGTAAGGGTAAGCCAAGGCTACCGCCTCTAAGATGTGCCGTAGCTGAACTCTCTAGAAGAATAAACGTGGCTCTTAAAACAGTTATCCCTCCACCAACTCAGAGGCTATCACTAGACGAGGTCAGGCCACATGAAGCATCGTTCCGCTTAGCTCTCTCAAGCGACTATATGGGAGAAGCCATAGACTTCATCCTGCCGATACATGATGAGCGTGAGTTCATAGATGCTCTTGGTAACTTGACAAGCGAAGTCTGTAGGTTTATGGACTCTCTGTGGGGCCAACTAAAGATCCATGGAAGACTAAAGACTCATAGACGTAACGCTTTCCGACAGCTCATGTATATAAGTGGCCTCTCTATGCCAAGAATAATTGATTGTTCTGGTCCTTCCTGCGGATCAAAGGTAGCTGGTAGAAGACTAGAGGATTTAGCCAAGAGGAGCGGTAAGTCCCTACTTGTTGATTCTAATATGATGTATGCTGGAGTCCACAATATAGCGTATAAGGGTGTAGAGGTCTTCGTCCCTTACTGTATATTCTATGAGGTCTCGGCTATCTACTCTGAGAGTGCAAAAGCACAAGAGTATGGAGATGTGTTCATTGATCTAGCAGCATACATGGGTCTCGAAGAATTACTAGTTAGCGGAAGTGGAGAGCTAGTTTCATCCCATATGGCCCACAAATGTGAGGCAGTCCTACCAATGATGGATCCATTCCTATTATCAAAAAGTATCATCGTAACTAGAGACATTGGGGCATATAGGCTTTGGAAGATCCATCCAATGCTTGCTGGTACTGACATAGTTTTAGTTGATAGTCCCTCTTGTGACGAGATGGCTATACGAGTGCGAGATCTTAGCTATGATGAAGCAATGTACTACTTTTTACAGCTTGTGGTTCTGCTAAGATTGCTGACACGTGGGAAATACCACAAGGAAAATATGAGGTTCCTACAGGTAGACTTCGAAGCTGCCGGAGAAAAAGTATACGTGCCGTATCCCAAAATATCACTCTACAAATAAGATCGGATAAGGCTAGGGAAAACAAAGAGGACTAGTAAAGACATGATGAGAAATAAAAGTTAGAGTCCGAGATAGGCCTTTTTCACCATGGGGTTCTCCTTGAGCTCGTCTACTGTTCCTTCTAGTACTATGCGGCCGTTCTCAATAATGTAGGCGTAGTCTGCTATCTGCATGCTCATGTGTATGTTCTGTTCTACGAGGAGTACAGTTAGTTTCCACTCGTCTCTGAGCTTGCTTATAGTCTCCGCTATTTCTTGGACTAGTTTAGGTGCTAGTCCCAGGCTTGGCTCGTCAAGCATGAATAACACAGGGTTTAGCATGAGCCCTCTAGCTATTGCTAGCATTTGTTGCTCTCCACCGCTCAAGGTGCCTGCAAGTTGGTTTCTTCTCTCTTTGAGACGTGGGAACAACTGGTAGACCATTTCTAGTATTTCCTGGGCTTTCTCTCTGCTTCTAGGGATACTTGCTGCCATGACTAGGTGTTCCTCTACTGTTAGCTGTGGCCATAGCCTTCTTCCTTCTGGTACGAGTGTCATGCCGATGTTGACTTTTTTGTGGGGCGGTAGGTCGGTTACGTCTTCTCCGTTGAATAGGATTTTTCCGCCCCAGGGCTGGACTACTCCCATTATTGTCCATAATGTTGTTGATTTTCCTGCTCCGTTGCTGCCAAGTAGTGCTGTTATTTGTCCCTGTCTGGCTTTCAGGTTTACTCCGAAGAGTACTTGGGTTTCTCCATATCCTGACTCGAGTTTCTCTAATTCAAGTATATAGGTCACCTCGATCACCCCTTCTTCAGCGTCTTGACGAATTTAAGGGCCATTTCTGGGTCTCCTAAATACGCTGTGATTACTTCAGGGTTACTTGCTACCTCCTCTGGTGTCCCCTCAGCTATTTTTCTTCCGAAGTGGAGTACAACGATCCTGTCTGCTAGGTTCATTACGGCGTGCATCACGTGCTCTATCATTATCATGGTTATGTTCTTTTCCGACCTTATTTTTCTAAGAAGGTCTAACATTTTCGCTACTTCGCTTGGGTTTAGTCCGGCTAGTACCTCGTCCAGTAGGAGCAGTTCTGGTTCCTCAGCCAGGGCTCTTGCTAGCTCTAGTCTCTTCTTCTCCTGTATGTTTAGGATTCTGGCTGGAAGATCAGCTCTCTCCTTTAGTCCGACGAATTCAAGTATGTCTAGTGCAATATCTCTAGCTTCTTCTTCCGTTATATGACCGTATCTCCTGCCGTATAGGGCACCTATCATAGTGTTTTCTAGTACTGTTAGGTCACCGAAAGGCTTGACGATCTGGTGTGTTCTCGCTATCCCCATTCTCGCTATCTTGTGGGGTCTTAGCCCGGTTATGTCCTTATTCTTGAATATTACCCTTCCTTCCTCGGGCTTATAGACTCCTGTTATAACGTTGAAGAGTGTTGTTTTTCCTGCTCCGTTCGGGCCTATCAGTCCTAGTATTTCTCCTTGGCTTACTTCGAAAGTTACATCTGATAGTGCGGTTAGTCCTCCGAATCTCTTGGTTACTTTCTCGACCCTGAGGATTACAATGTCTTTCTCCGCCATCCCTACTTCACCCCTCGGGCTACTCGACGTATTTTCTTAGGTTAGGGAACTTTGATCGGATGAGGCCTGCTACTCCTTCTGGTAGGAAGGATACAACTGCGACGACTATGATGCCTAGTATTATGTATGCTAGTTGTGGTAGGTAGGTGTTGGTGAGTCTATAGATTATGTAGTAGATGAATGCTCCGATTATTGGCCCTATAAATGTTCCCAGTCCTCCGATGACGTTCATCACGATCATGTCGACGCTTATTGCTAGGCTGAAGTTCTCTGGAGTAAAGTTGAATTGTCTCCAGCTGTATACGCTTCCCCAGATGGCTGCGAGTCCTGCTGCTATCATGAATGCGTAGATCTTGTATCTTACCGTGTCTACTCCTATTACTTCCGCGGCGTCCTCATCTTCCCTTATTGCTGCAAGTCCGTAGCCGAATTTGGAGACTTTCACGATGTATGCTACGATCAGTGTTATTACGAATGCTATAAAGAAGACGAAGTATGTTTCTTCGAGGAACTTTGGTCTTGATACGTTGAAGTATATTTCTCCTCCTCCGGCTCCTCCCTTATAGGTCATCTCTAGGTATAGGATTACATAGTCTAGGCCTATGGTTGCTATTGCGAAGAATGCTCCTCTTAGCCTTAGTACTGCTGCTCCTACAGTGGCTGCCAGGAGTACTGAGAGTCCTACTCCTATCAGCATACCCATTAGGAATATGGTGTAGGGGTTGGCTCCTTGTAGTATTTGTTGTGAGTATTTGCTTAGTTCGTATGCTGTGAAGAATCCTCCTATTCCGAAGAATACTACGTGTCCGAAGCTCACGTATCCTGTGTAGCTCATTATTACTGCAAGGCTCAGCGCTATACCTATGAACTTCATTAGGTCCATGAATATTGCTGCGGTTGATGCACTGATGTATCCTGCATAGTATTGTACTCCTATGATACCGAATACTACTATAAGTAGCCACATGATATAGGATGAGGGCTTCGCAAGATACTTTGTTATCTCCGCCATGGTTACTCACCTTCCGAACAGTCCTTGTGGCTTAACGAGCAGGATTACTACTAGTATGACGAAGGATACTGAGAGTGCTATTGCCTGGGTACCGGTTAGTGCCATCGTGATTCCATAGGCCAGCCCGATTATGAGGCCTCCGATAAAGGTTCCTATGACGCTACCAAGGCCTCCGAGTACTACTATGACGAAGCTCAATGGGGCGAGGAAATGTTCTAGGTCAGGGTTTATACCATTCTGTATGTAGAGTGTGAATATTGCACCTGCGCTTAGAGCCATCGCCGTTGACAGGACTGTTGTTAGGAGTTTTACCTTTACAGGGTCATATCCCGTTAGTGCTACTGCCCGTGAGTCCTGTGATACTGCTCTTATCGCGAGGCCCCAGACTGTTTTTCGTAGGAAGAGTTCGACCAAGGCTATTAGTATTATTGCGTAGGATAATCCTACTAGCCAGCTATACTGGATTGATACTCCTAGTATCTCGAAGTAGGGTTTTCCGCCTATCTGTATGGTCCATCCCGTCAGACCCTCGAACTGTAGGTACCAGCCTTGGGCGCTTCCATAGTAGAGTAGTCCGTAGAGAGCTACCCCGAAGCCGAATGTTGATAGTAGGCTGCTCATTTCTACTTTGAGGGTCATTGTCTCTGCTTTTCCTACTATGACGTGTAGTGAGGTATAGTAGAAGAATACTCCGAAGAGGGCTCCTATAATGAATGCAACAATGGGGCTTAGTGAGGGGTCAATTGTTATTGGTGCATATTTGTAGAAGATTACTGCGAGGAAGGCTCCTAGTACTGCTAGGTGTCCGTGGGCTAAGTTTACTACTTTCATTACTCCCCAGATAAGTGTCAGTCCGCTTGCCACGGCGCCTAATATTGCGCCGTATATTAGTCCGTATATTATGTTGCTCACGAACTCCATGTTGCTTTACACCTCCAACCACGGATGCGAGGGGTTCAATATTGGATTCCTCCGTTTTTGGTCCTGTGTTTTCCTATCTTTCATAGTGTGAACTAGAGTTTGGGGTTATTAAACAATAAAAAGAATACCATAAATATATTGTTGAGGGAAAAAGCTGGGATGATCGGGGAGAAACCTAGCCGGTAGGCCACCAGACTGCAGGTGCTATGAGTGGCTGAGCTGTTGCTGACTCTGGTGGATAGATTATTTCTTGTACTGGCTGGCCGTTTTGCTCCTGCCACTGGATCACGATCATTTGGTGAGCAATCTGTTTACCTGTCTCGGGGTCTATCTTTAGTGGCCCGAAGAACGTGTAGATCGCCAGGTCGTTCATTGCTTGTCTTACAGCCTGGTTGTCTAGGCTGTTAGCGCTCTTGATGGCCTCGACTAGGAAAACTATTGAGGCTCCTGCTTCAGCTGCCTGGTATGCTGGTGTCTCAATGTCGGGGCATACTTCGTGGAATGCCTGGAGCCATTCTTCCTTGGTTGGTCCGGCCCACACGTAGCCGCTCGGCACGTTGTCGGGCGAGTATGACGCCTTTACGTGCCACTGTGCAGGTGCTGCTACTCCTATTGCTGCGTCTCCTACTGCCTGTGCGAACTCAGGCTGTGCAGGTGCTACTAGTATGCTTATGAACTTTAGGTGCCAGCCGTTGTTGTATGCTGTGTTGATTAGTATTTGCCCGTCTTCGAAGTGGCCTCCTCCTATGAGGACGTTTGCTCCTGCCTGCTTGGCCTCCTGGACTAGGCTGGTGAACTCTGTTTGTCCCTTCTCGTAGGTGTTGTTGTATACAACCTGTAGGCCGAGCTCCTGCGCTATCTGGCTTGCTCCCTTCATTACTGCGTTGCTGAATGCGCTGTTCTCATAGATAAATGCTATCTTTGCATCAGGAATCTGTTCTTTTACTAGTCTGAGGGAGGACTCGAAGTATTTGCTTGCAGGTGTTAGGACTTGGACTACGTATTGGAAGCCTTGGCTGAAGATCTTGTCGCTTGCTCCACCGTGGCTGATCATTATGATTCCATACTGTTGGCTGACTGGTGCGGCTGCTAGTGTGAGTCCTGAGCTATAGGGTGCTAGGAGGAAGTTGACCTTGTCTTTTGTAACTAAGTCGGCATAGTAGCTCTGTACTAGTTCTTTCTTTGACTGGTCATCATAGTATTTGAGTTCTAACTTGTATTTCTTTCCGTTTACCTCGATCCCTCCATTGTCATTGTACCACTTTATCGCGGCCTCTACACCGCAAAGCGCCTGTTTACCTTCTGTCTGGTATTTTCCTTGGAGGCTAATGGTCATTCCGATTTTAATAGTCTCATACTCTTCTCCAGGCGTGGTCTCTTCTCCTCCCTGCTTCATTAGTATAGGTACGGCGGCGATTATGATTACTATAATCACAGCCAGAGCTATTGCCAAGTTTTTGTTCACACAGGACACCTCTCTAAACCGAGTACTTATTCTCGAATTGTGTAGAAATAGTGGGATGCTTATTTAAGTCTTCTAGGGTATTACGCATAGACGCCCAAAAGTATATATTATATCATACAATAATAATTTATAAACTATCATATTTAATCAAGGAGAATCTTCCATAAGAAGAATGGAAAAAACATGAATCCACAAGAGAGTATATGTCTAGATTTCGAGTCCCCTTCATATTAATAATATTAACGAATAAGAAACAAAACACCCGGATACGAGTCTAGCCCCGGTGGATAACAATGACTTGCCTAGATTCAAGAATCGCCGATATTCATTGTCCTAAACTAGTAGACCCAGAAACAGCCGCAAATAGGATACTGCAACTAGCAGAAAATAATAAGATAAACATTGGAACCAGCGGGTTCGGAAGCGTAGGATACCCAAAGACCATACCACCAGTACTCGCACTACTCGCCTCGAAAAACAATGTAAAAGTCAGGATACTGACTGGAGCAAGTGCATACGCAATGGACGCTCACTATGTATCACATAACGTCATGGAGAGACGCTATCCGTACCAGAACAATCCACTCCTCCGCAAACAAATCGATAACGGAACAGTCCACTTCATGGACTACCACCTAGGTGAATGGCCGTATATGGTTGAGCATGGATGGCTAGATAAAACAATCGGCAAACTGCACTTGGCTCACGTCGAGGCAAGCCTCGTAACGGAAAAAGGGTTCGTACCTACAGGAAGCGTAGGCTCCGTCCCAGCCTGGGTACAACAAGCAGACTACGTAGTAATAGAGGTAAACACAGACGTATCCCCAAGCATTCACGGAATACACGACATCTACAGGCCAGTCCCAGGCGAGCCCATACCACTGAAAAAAGTAGAGGATAGGATAGGAGAACCACTAGTAAGAGTACCACCCGAAAAAATCCTTGCAATAGTAGAATCCAATGGCATAGATCACGGAGGAACACCAGTAGAGCCTGGCAAGATAGAAAAGCAAATTGCAGAAAATCTGCTCGAGTTCTTCCAAGAAGAAATATCACGAGGAAGACTCCCAAGGAACCTATACCCACTCGAGAGCGGAGTAGGAACTGTAAACGACGCCGTATTCAAGGCATTAGCTGGAGCAGGCCTAAAAGGCCTAAGAGCATGGACCGAAGTTGTACAAGACAGCCTCCTCGACCTATACTACCAAGGAGTAATGACTGCACTCTCCTGTACAAGCCTAATGCTATCACCAAGGAACCTCGAGAACTTCTACACTGAGACACGAGGGAGAGAAAACATTGTCCTCAGGCCACAAGACATAACGAATAACTGGGAGCTCATAAGACGCCTAAGAGTAATAGCAGTAAACACAGCGGTCGAAATAGACATCTATGGAAACGTGAACAGCACACACATACTCGGGCGAAGAATAATAAACGGCATAGGCGGAAGCGGAGACTATTCGAGAGCGGCTCATCTAAGCATATTCATAACTCCAAGCACAAGGAAGAATGGTAAGATTTCCAGCATAGTACCAATGGTAACACACGTCGACACACCGGACCACGACGTCGACATAATCGTAACAGAGCACGGAGTCTGCGATCTAAGAGGACTCTCACCAAGAAAAAAAGCCAATATAATAATAGAGAAATGCGCCGACCCAGACTATAGAGACCTGCTCTGGAAATACCACAAGCTAGCACTTGAAAACAAAGGAGGCCACATACCACACCTATTAGACAAAGCATACGGCTTCCATATAGCGCTTGAAGAGTATGGAAGCATGAAAATGGCAAATATTTAAAATTAATTTTTAGTTTTTAATAGGGCTAGTTTCCAAAGCTATCTATCAAGTACTTTATACCTAATGGTGCGATTATATAGCAGTTGCCGCTTCTGTCTTCAACGATATATTCTTTTTTTACCAGGTCTCTTAAAGCGTTTAATAT
>CAYROE010000034.1:0-11675 GCA_964425855.1 uncultured Desulfurococcales archaeon
ATTGACAATATAAACCGCCATGACTACTAGAGGCAGGTACAATACTATTAGTAGTATTATCGTGTATATCTTCAATGGATTGGTTCTCAGTACTCGATCACCTCGCCTGTCCTCTTCGCAACAAGATATGATGCTGTCATCAATACGAGAACAAGTATTATGGTTAGTGCCGCGCCTACTCCCCACATTCCACCGCTAAGGAACAAGTAGTAGATCAGGGTGCCTACCATGAATCCCTTTACTCCACCTAGGAGAGCAGGTATAACATACTCTGTCATGCTCATTAGACCTACTAGGAGGGATCCAGCGACTATGCCTGGTAGGCTTAGCGGGATAATTACAGATCTCAGAACCTGGAGTCTAGAGGCACCCATTACCCTTGCGGCTTCTACGACGCTGACAGGCAGTCTAGATAGATTTACATAGAGGGGGAAGAACATGAATGGTAGATACTCGTAAACCATGCCAAGCATCATCGCCGGATATCCCTCGGCCCCGCCTAACGCGTACACGATGCTCTTTATTGCGAGCGCCCTGAGGAGCACGTCGATCCAAAATGGTGTAAGGAAGAGTAGCAGGAGCAGGTTCCTCTCCCTTGATGGAGCCTGCTTAGCCACATAGTAGGCGGCCGGGAACGACAAGAGGAGCGTAGCAGCCACGGTCTCCAGGCTTATGATGAAACTATATACTATTACCTTTCTATATGCAGGATCGGTTGCAAGTACTAGATAGTTTTCTAGTGTCAGTTCTCCACCGTAGCCCAGGAAGCTTTCATAGAAGAGTATTATGAAGGGAGCATAGAAGAATAGGGCAAGGAATACAGCCATCGGTAACAGTGATAATAGGTGAATATGTCGCGTCACTATTCACGCACCTTGACCGTGTCCTCAGGCCTCCACGCGATCCTTACAGGTGTGCCGGGCAAGTAGTGTTTTCCATTCCTCGGAACAGTTACCTTGTACAGTCTCCCATTGCTTCTAACATATATGTGTAGGAGTGCTCCCTGGAATACAACGTCCTCGATCCGCCCCATGATGCTTGGAATCCCGGTGTCCTCTGGGTCGAGCAATAGTTTCTCGGGACGGATAAGAATCTTGTACTCGGGATCTTCGCTTAGAACATTAATCTCGCCGAAGAACCCAGCCACGAACAATGAGTTAGGTTTCTCGTAGACCTCTTCGGGAGGACCATACTGTATTATTCGGCCATTATTCATCACGGCTATATAGTGGCTTACGGCCATTGCCTCGTTCTGATCATGCGTAACGTATAGAACGGTTGTACCTGTCTCCTTTTGTATCCTTTTAAGAACGCTTAGGAGTCTCTGCTTAATCTTGTAATCTAGATGAGCGAAGGGTTCATCCAATAAGAGTACGTTTGGCTCGATTACAAGTGCACGAGCTATCGCGACCCTCTGTTTTTGTCCACCGCTCAACTCGTCAATTTTTCTCCTCATGAATACGTCGGGGTCGAGACCTACCAGGTCGAGGACTTCCCGGACTTTTCTCCTTATCTCAGCATCCGGGTATCTCCTTATCTTCAGGCCAAATGCTATGTTTCCATATACATCTAGGTGGGGGAAGAGCGCGAGGTCCTGGAATACAAACCCAATATTCCTCTTCTCCGGGGGCAACCCTGTCACGTCTGTGTCGTCAAAATAGACCTTTCCACTCGAAGGCTTTTCCAATCCAGCAATAACCTTGAGGAGTGTGGTTTTACCACATCCGCTGGGCCCAAGGAGTGTTGTTATTTTTGATTTTTCAATAACTAGGCTTACATTGTCGAGGGCTACTACACTACCATACTTCTTGGTTAGGTTCTCGACCTTTATCTCGACCCCTTTCAACTCTCCGGTCCTCACACTCGCCTCTAAAACAATCATTAGCCCTTATTAAGAGGCTATATAAGTATTCTCCGATGACAAGACAACTGTATATTGTAAAAATAACTACTACTGGTTCATGTACAAATGCATGAGTGGTGTGGTTCTAGATTGGAGACCAGGATATATGCTCCCACAGCCATATTAGGATACGGCTTTCCCAAAGAAAGCCTAGAAAGGGCCCTCCTGGAAGAACCCGATATTATCGCGGTAGATGCAGGATCCACTGATCCAGGACCATATTATTTAGGGGAGGGAGTACCATTCGTAACAGACTCTATGCTCTATAGAGACCTAGAACTACTTTTAGAAGCCTCACTAGAGAACAAGATACCACTAGTTGTAGGGACTGCCGGTGGCGCTGGAGCAAAACCGCATGTTGACAAAACTCTAACCATAGTCGAGAAAATAATTAGAGGAAAAGGCTACAAGGCCAGGATAGCCGTAGTATATAGTGACGTTGAGAAGCATAAGCTCATAGAGCTCCTCGAAGAAAGAAAACACTTCCCACTGGGCAAAAATAACCCACTAGGCGAATTAACGGAGGAGAAGGTTATAGAGTCTACTAGAATAGTTGCCCAGCTAGGCGTTGAACCCATAATGAAGGCCCTGGAAGAGGATCCCGATATTGTTGTATCTGGGAGAGTAGTTGATGTCGCCGTCTTCGCCGCACTCCCATGGAGGAGAGGACAAGACAAGGGTCTGGCAGTTCACCTAGGAAAGGTCTTGGAGTGTGGAGCCATAGCAGCAGAGCCTGGAAGTGGTAGCGACGGCATGATGGGGATACTTAGAAACAGTGAATTCGAGGTTTACCCGGTTAATCCTTCTAGGCGGGCTACAGTATTAAGTGTTGCAGAACATGCATTATATGAGAGAACCGATCCCTTTAGAGAATATGTTCCTGGGGGCTACGCTGACCTATCACAGGCTACATACGAGGAGATTGGCGAGGGACATGTTGTCGTAAAAGGAACGGGCTGGATCGATTTAGAGAAGAGGTATGTGAAGCTTGAAGGTGCGCGGCTCGTAGGCCATAGATATGTGGTTGTCGCTGGGGTACGTGATCCCTTATTTATATCGAGGAGAGAAGAGCTTGTAGATAAAGCCATTAAAGCTGTAAGGAAGAGGATACATGGAGAGTACAGTATATATGTCCACTTCTATGGGGCCAATGCCGTTATGGGTAATAGAGAGCTGAATCCAGTACCAGGCCATGAGCTCGGTATAGTTATCGAAGTGGTCTCAAAAGACCAGGAGCTAGCGAAAACGATAGCAGGCGCGGTGAGAAGCACGCTACTCCACCTGGGATGGCCAGGACGCATAACGACGGCGGGGAAGCTGGCATTACCCTTCAGTCCCAGCGACTTATATGCTGGAAAGACATACGAGTGGAGCATATGGCACTTGATAGAAGAACATGATACTCTTGAATTCTCATCCATTAGGGTCCTAGAGGTGTAAGATATGGCTAGACTCATTGAGGTAGCAAGTATTATCAGGAGTAAAAATGCTGGGCCATTCACCATAACTATAGATATACTCTTTAAAGAGAAAGAATGCGCTGTTAAAGCATATAGTTATCTAATTCCTGAGAAGATAGCGTCTTTATACAAGGAGGATCCCTCAAGGATAGAAGTAATCCTTTATGAGCCGGCTAACGCTGTAAAAATCAATGTTCCGCGCAAGGTGCCAGCAGGTCATGCAGGCGATACCGATGTTTATGGTGCGCAACAACACATTCCTCTACTAGAGCTTGAGATACCTTTCGACTGTAAATAACGCGTAGGGGGCGAGTAATAGTGGGAAAGGATATGGTAGTGGGCATCGTGGATAAAATTATCGAGGCATACAATGAACACGGCGGGCAAGAATTAGAAGCCGCTAGGATTGCTCTAATAGATACCTATGCAGTAATGGCGGCGGCGCCAAGAGTATACAAGAAGGCTTCACTATACGCTACGCGTCTCGGAGAGACAGGTACGAAGGAAGGCATACGAGTACCGGGACTAGGCCATATGTCCACTCCAAGAGGAGCAGCCGCTGCAATGGCCTTCCTATCGCACAGCATAGAGTATGATGACTGGCTAGCAGAAGCCCTAATACACGTAGGTAGTGTATCCATACCCATAATACTAGCATATGGTAGAGAGAGACAAATGAGCGAGATTTTACAGGCCATCATAGCATCATATGAAGCGGCACTATACCTGGGGAGCTACTATGGGAGAAGTCATTATACATATTGGCACTCGACCTCGAGCACAGGAGCACTAGTAGCAGCAACCACCTATATACTTGTAAGACATGGGCCACATAGGAAACTACTCGAGTCGACAATAGACGTCGCATCAGCATACATGGGAGGACTATGGACAATAAACGACTCTCAAGCACTATATAAGCCCCTATCTCCTGCAAACGCGGTTCTCACAGGCCTACTGGCAGGGACCGCGGCCGAGACAGAGCCTGCGAGGATATTGGGAGCACTATATGAGTCCTGCAGACTTCTACGAGGAGAGTGCACATTGAAGACATTTGATAAGAGAGGAATACTACTCAACGGTTACAAGCTCTACCCAACATGCAGACACAGCCACACTACAATCGAAGCAGTAGAAAAGATTCTAGAAAAAACACAAGCCTATCTTGAAGGGATCCAGGAAATACAAGTAAGACTGTTCAAAGAAGCTATAAATGTAGCAGGTAAACAGGATCCCGTATCAGTCGAAGAAGCCAGGTTCAGCATACCACACCTAGTTGCAACTATGCTCGTGTATAGATCAATAGACTTCGAAATAATTAGCAAGTCACTAAACGATCCCAGAATAAAATCGCTAAGAAGAAAAGTAGTCTTAGTAGAAGACAAGGACTACACCTCTAGGTATCCGGAAGAACAACCATCAACTGTCACAATAAAGATAAGGAATAGGAAGTATAGTGAGACAGTGCTTCATCCAAAAGGAGATCCAAGACGAGGAAACAGCACAGTAGAAGTACTCAACAAAGCAAAGAGACTCAAAAAGTACATGACACCCATAGACCAAGCAGTATTAGACAAGCTAATAAAGGCCGGACTAAACACAGTCATAGCCGAGATTCTCAAATAACCACTATAAGAAAAGTCCCGGTCAAAACCAAGATAGATAGCTAGAAAGCAAAACTATGCATACCCTTACACTAATACAGCAAAGGTGCCATGATATGAGCGACATAAGGCCGCCCACATGTGGAAAAGAGGCATTAGAAAACTTGAACAGTTCCCGAAGAAAATACTCAAATTCATAATAGCAACCACCATACTATTAGCGATAGCAATATACTACGCCTATTACATGACAGGTGAAAAAACAATACTCATGGCATTATTCCTAGTCCTAGCAATGCTCCCGGTAGACATAGCAATAGTCTATGGACTATCATCCTCATACTATAAAAGGACAAGACAGTTCCTTACGAATCTAATAGAGCTACTAGAACCAGAAGCATACGGAATCCTAAGACACGCAGGATATACTCTAATATCCGCTAAGCTAAGATCTGGGAAAATAGTCTACATGCTTATACCAGACAATACAAGGCTCTATCTAGTCATAGTAAAAGAATTCATTCCACGAAAAGAAAAGAATGCTAAATCAATAATAGAACTAACAAGTCTAGGCCTATACCTTTCAAGAAAGATAGGAACATTCAGGAAATTTTTCAAACTGAACAAGCCTACCCAGAAATGTATCAGGTTAGAGGAAGAGACCAAGGGCGAAATAAGGATCCTTGACCCATATAGGCCCTTTATCAAGTACGGGTATGGAAAGGCTGTAATAGTGTTGTTGCGCTGCCTAAAAGGGCTTAATAGTGCTTATCGGGAGGTAGAGGAACTGGTCAAACTCTACTTACCGGTCTCTAATGAGGAGTTACCTTAAAGCGATAAACTAGTAGGCCACATGGATCCTTTATTCTAAGTATTGTTGGGTCTTCACATATTATTTATCTAGGAGTTATATCTATCGTAGAGATAATAGGTTATCGGGAGTGCCAACGCCGGAGACAACAGGATATATAGCAGCATTCATGTCAGGATTCCTATTCGCGGGAAGCGACGTACTCGTAAGAAAGGCAGTAATAAGACTCACGCCGAGAGCAATGCTTGCAATAAGCCTCCTAGTAGGAACACCTCTCCTAGCATTATTTGCAGTAGTCTCGGGAGATCCTCTTCCACCAGTCAAGGCTATATTAGCATATATTCTAGCAGGAATGTTCAACTTCGTCGCAGGAAGACTATTATTCTATTTGGCTGTATCAGCGCTGGGGGTAGCTACTGCAAGCGTTCTCACAAGCCCCACCATACTAGTCTCAGCGTTTCTAGCAGCGATACTTTTGGGAGAGCCACTATCTCTACCACTAGTTGTAGGACTATCACTAACAACCTTAGGGGTATTCCTAGCCAGCTTCAGGCCAAGCGGTGTAGAGCTACAAGGAGTAAACTATAAGCTAGGCCTACTATCAGGGATCGCTTCGGTATTCATGTTCGCCTCCTCAGCAATACTAGTAAGATACGCAGGCGTCCAAGGAGCGAGTCCCCTATGGGGTACAACGATCTCATATGCTTCAGCACTACCCATAGTTCTCTTATACACTTGGAGGGACCTCTCGAGATCCGTAAGAGACAAGGACACTCTAGGAACAGCCCTGAAAGCCGCGATAGCAGCCGCGGCCATAGTCGCGCTCGCACAGATGTCAAGATACATAGCGTTAACAGATCTACCTGTGGCTAGAGCAGTTATACTAATCAGCCTCTTCCCCATACACACGATATACCTTAGCAGAATAGCAGGCGAAGCACTAATGGAGGAAGTCAGAATAAACCATGTGTTAGGCGGAGCCCTAGGAGTCATGGGAATAATCGTGGCATATACTGCCTAGGGCTTCCCGGCAACAATCGTATAGGTTAGCCCGTCATATGACTCGCTCCTTATCACCAGTCCTGAGCCCTTGAGTATCGATACTAGCTTATTGTATGGATAATAGGTCTCCTCACCTACAATCTCGACTACATCCCCACTCTTCATACTAAGCAGAATATTTGAGAGTCTCACACGAGGATTCTCGGTACAAGTAGATGCTGCTGTAGCTGTGAGCTCCACTCTATATCCCTTACCCATGGCTAATAACCCTCCTTCGGCTAAGACTACAGGTACGGTTCCATTTCCACCTACTATTTTAATTGGAGGAGGGATGGGACACCTATGTCTTTAAGTACATATCCTGGTGAGTCTCTACTACAGGAACAACCCACCCGGGGAAACAGGATTATTCCTTGCTACGGGATCCGTCTTCTATACTTAGATTGATGGCAAGTATTATGAGTGCTGAGGATAATATCAGTACAATACCTAGGAGTAGGAACCTTGTAACAATTAAGGCTACTCCGAGTGGAAGAAGATTAGTTCCCATCGAATAGTAAATTGTTATTTTCCGATACGTGCCTGGCTTGCTTCCTACAAAAGCAAAACTCTCCGGGCGAAATAGTGCTAGCAGAGTTATAGTCACAGGTAACGACTCAGTCAACAGTATCAGAGCATAAACCGCGGTCACGTCAAATGCTGAGAGGGGCGTTAGCAATGATATTGTGGCGAGGAGCTGGAGTATGAACATGAGAATTATAAATGTCCTAGTAATAGATGGGAGGGGAGTAATTATCTCGAGCTCGGCCCTGTCTTCTTCACCTATTTCCTCGTCTATAACGTAACGTTCTGCCAGAAGTACAGGGGTTAGTATACTAGCCATTGTTGAGCCTATTAGGCCGATCACGATGGTTAAGAGGCCAATGTCTAGCCCCATTAGGAGTGACGAGATCGCCGAAATGGAGCCCGTCAAGAGGAGCCCAACACCTAGCAAGAACATGCTCATTTCATAAAGTTTCTTAGAGGAATATACATGTGCGGGTAGCAGATCCTTTCTAGGCACGGGATACTTTCTCGTCCAAAGTATTAATGCTCCTAGGACCGAAATATAGGCTCCGAGTAGTGCTAGTACTAGCTCTCCTGTTCCAGCCATCTTTAATCTACCTCCTCACAAATAATCTTTCCCAGTAAGCGCCTGGCTTCTCCAAGGATCTCCCTGTGGGCCATGCGTCCATCCTCTGTTACCGTATAGTATTTACGTAGCTTGCCAGAGGGGCCACGCGTCCAATAGCCTTTGATGAGGCCCTGTTTCTCCATCCTCTTCAGGACAGTATAAACGGTGCTCTCGGCGGGAGGCTCGTCTAGCCTCTCTCCTAGCTTAATTCTTATCCAGTACCCGTGGAGTGGGCCATTCTTAACAAGTAGGTCTAGGACCATTAGTGTCATGAGGCCTTTCCTCAGCTCGTCTAGTGTCTTCCTCCTATTCATCTTCTTTCCCTGTCTATTAGATTTAGGATTATAACGAGTATACTAGCTGATGCTGCTACGGATAATCCTGCTGGGGGAGTAATTAGCGCTGATCCTGCTATGAGGAGGGAGTATAGTCCTGCTATAGCGTTGATTGTTCCGTGTGCGGCGGCGCTGGATAGTGTAGACTCTGTCTTGACTCGTAATAGTACGAGTAATTGTGTGAATGATATTGCCGTGAGCGTAAATACTATTAGGGCCACTGGGCCTTTAGCCGGGATTATGCATGATCCTACTCCTGGTATGCTATAATCGTATCCCGCTAGTACTAGTGGAGCATGCCAGAGCCCCCATATTATACCGATGACTATTGCCGAGTTCGCCGTGCCTATTCTTGGGGATAGCATGTCTAGTAGTAGTCCTCTCCAGCCTGCTTCTTCCCCTACAGCTACAATCATGTTTATTGTAGATCCTGCAATTAGCCCCAGGATTAGCATCACCAGTATTAGTAATGCCTTTGTGGCTGTGGATTCTATGTCTGACAAGAAGCCGCAGGATGCTGGTTTTGAGCCAAACATTATGGAGAGCACTAGTGCAATCGTGTATAGTGTGACGACACCTAGTCCGGCCAGGAGGAGGCCTCGGAGACCTGGATTTATCAGGCGGAGCCAGATTCTCCACTCTGAGAGCTGGTTATTCAGGTATAGGACTGTTAGTGATGCTATTAGTGGTAGCATCATTCGTGCAATGGCTCCTATCATGAAAAAGACTTGGTCTGAGGGATTCGTAGATTCTAGTAATGGTAGGAGGAAGATGTAGTCTAGTATGTAGGCTGGAATAAAGGCTATTGCAAGATATATTGTTATGTCTCGTGCTATGCTGTTCTGGCTCGTCATGATCATACCTCAAGTCTTGTAGTATAATCCACGTATTAGATAATATCAAAGATGACATTTATAACTCTTCACCACTAACTAATATCAATGAGAGGGAGCACCTGTGACAGCATCAGCCACAATAAGCGGGACAACCCTACTCAAAGCAGAGCTCCAAAGCCCACTCATCCTCACAATACTCCTCATCGTAATAGCCTCAGGAGCACTCACATACCTCTACTACACACGCAGAAAACCATACGATCCCAAAAAGAAACTCTCAATAATAGCAATAATCCTCACAATACTCCTAGTAATATCAGTAAACATGATAATCATAAGGCCAGGAACATTCTACGGAGCAATGCTAGAAGGAGAAAACCTAACAATAACATTCTACGGGACCGAGACTATAACAATCAACATATGCCACGCAAACATATCACTAGTCCCTACAAGCAAAGCACTTGACATGCTAAAAATAAGGACAAATGGACTAGCAGATCCAACCTCTGGAATATACATGGGGTACTACAAACTAGAAGATGGGAGAAAAGCCCAACTGATCATATGGTCGAAAGACTCAGACCAAACACTAATCGTAGAATACGACGACCAGGTCGCAATGATAGGACTAAGAAACGTCACACAACTATACTATACAACACAAGACCTAGGAACACAGGCATGCACTCCAAAATAACCCCGTGTTCCCCAATCAAGACAACAATACTATACCATGGAACCAACTAAACTAGAGCACAGACACCGCTATCACTCAACGACTCCACTCGCCAATATACGGCCAACCTCCTCCAACCTTCTTCTAATCTCTCCTACTGAAAGCCCAGTTATCCGAGAAACGTCGACGGGACCCCTTCCCTGGATGAGACTAGCAGAGATAACAAGCATCGTCTCATCATCGGAGTCTAACCTGCCAGCGAGAACCCTTGAGACAAGAATCTTATATAATACGTCTTCTACCTGCTCGTATCCAATGTCTCCCTCCAGGAATTTTCTGAGCCGATATTTTTCATACTCGTCAAGTCTCAACTCGGTGAAGCTACAAGGTGTATTATTGGTCTTTAGGAACTCCCGTATTGTCTCGGCATAAACGTCCCTGTATAATGATCGGGCCGAATAGAGTAGTCTCCGTCGGAACAAGCAATTCAACAAGACAACAAGGCTGTGTGTGGTTGGCTTAATGGATTTGATGACTGCTATGTTCTTTTCTCCTGTAACCTTGTTAAACCTTGGACTCATGTAGAACGGTAAGTATCCGTTGGCTGTCCAAAATCCGAGGACCTCGTTGCGTCCAAACACGACAGACACAAGGCTTATGCCTCGTTGTCCTAGCTCCTCTTCTAGTCTTTTTAGGAACTGGCTACCGATTCCTCTTCGCTGAATATTGGGATGAACGGCTATCCTTGAAATCCTAGCGATACTCTCGCCTTGATTTAATCTTGGGGGAATGATCCTTTCTAGTATATCAACTGTCATCGAGGGGCCTTTGTTTCCCATTGTGTTTTCACTTATTATCTCGGCGACACCTACGAGATCATTGTCAAGCCATGCAGTGTATATGGCTCTATAAGGATCCTCGAGGACGAGTAATATGTGATCGGGCTGATTCCTATAATGAGCAATTAGGAGAAGCGAATAAATGCGTCTAAGCAACTCGATATCAATGACTAGAGCGTCCCTCGATATTTCTACAGTACGTAGACCCTCCATTTTTCTAGTATCTGTTAACTTGACAACGGGCTCTGGGATCTTCAGCATAAAGGTCTCATATAGCCACTCCTCGAGAGGATCCCCAACTGGGTACCTCACGGGAGTCTTCATTTCATAGACCCGTATCGGGCCAGGCAGAATCTTCTCCAGGAGCCTTGCTAGAACTGTTCCAGAGCCCTCATATCCATGGATCGTTGTTGAGAGAATTATTTTCTTAGATCTCCACGCCAGTCGTCTTAGCCTAGCCATGCCTATCGAGGCAGCTTCATCTATGACTATGAGTCCTCCTTCAATGGGAGTACCGGGGGCATGGAAGCTTATCTTTAGCCCAGATATCTCCAGGCTCGTATTGGTTCCCTGTACTTTTAGACCGAGACTACGTGCCCCCACATTTATAGCTCGTTTTATTGTTCTTATTCCATCTCTGCTAGGGCTAACAACTGACACATTTGTAGTTAGTCTAGTATGTGCTAGCAGTGCAAGTGATAAGCCTAGGGTATAGCTTTTTCCACGTCCACGGTCACCCTTCAAAATGAAGCTCCGTGATCGTTTATCCGTGATGAACCTGTGTAATATGCAGAGAGCTTCTCCCTGGTCACCAGTCTTTAGATGCCTTCTTATCCCGCGTGGAAGCTTGCATGACGGCTTGTCTAGTCGAGTGGTTTCTGGTTGTTTTGATGATAGCCTTATTCTTTTCGAGAATGTTTCCTTGTTGTTTATCCATATGTGGAGCCGGGACCGTGGAATCATCTTCTCAAGGTATTGTTTGTATAATCCTCTTCCTAGTCCTGGCTCCCAGTTCTCCCAGTCTGGAGCCAC
>CAYROE010000035.1:0-11646 GCA_964425855.1 uncultured Desulfurococcales archaeon
GAACACCGTTAAGAAATACGGGTATAAACCAGTACGAAATCTTACAGGCCACACGATAGGCCACTACCTCCTACATGCGGGGACAACTGTCCCACACTATGCGGATAGAACAGCGTTCTACAAAGGGCTCCGCCCCGGAACACTGGTAGCGGTCGAGCCATTCGCTACAAATGGCAAGGGGATAGTCAAGGAGGGAAAGATAACCAACATCTATAGCCTGACCGGTAGGAGGCCACGGGCAAAGCTAACCGAGACAGAGTCAACAGCTTTATCTATTATAACGGAGAAGTATAAGACATTGCCCTTCACTCCAAGATGGCTCGTAAACGAGCTAGGAGAAGACAAAGCCGAGAGCGCTGTAAGAGGACTCTACATGAAGGGCGTGCTCCACGGCTACCCGATCCTAGTAGAGGCAGGTAAGGGAAGAGTCTCACAATTCGAGCACACATTCCTAATACTGAAGGATCGCGTCATAGTTACTACTATGGAGTAACAGTAGATCAAGACGATCTGAGAGCATTTATGGTATTTTCTTAAAACTATCCATGATCGCCTAACTGATATTATTCCTAAATAAAAAATAAACGCTCCAGTAAGTCAGATACAATATAGTGGGCAAATGCTCTGGGGAGGCGGTTCATCTTGCCCCATATAATGCATAAAAAGACATTTGCTCTAGGATTAGTGTCTACAGTAGTATTCTTCCTACTGGCAGGAGATACCCCTGTAAGGGGATGGATTATCTCACATGGATTCAATACAAGCACTCTGAACAATATTGCTAACGTATCTGGTATAATCGGCATACTCTTATTGTTTATCTCTGTCTCAAGGATAAGCATAGATGACGACCTTGGAGAGCCGAGAGTCAATATAGGGGTCCCTGTATGGCTAGTGCTAGGGGTTGCAGGAGCCCTAGCATTTAATATTATTGCAAGGGTTGTTGCCCACCTATTATCATCACAAGCTTCGAATATAACAGTACTGGGATACTCGGCACTGATATTCATCTTAATAGCTGTACCGCTGGGACTAGTATTAGAGAAACTACTAGGTGGGAGGAGTAGGGTAAGAGTCTTCGTTGTATTTAAACGTGTAGATGCTGGTAGGGAGGGCGAGGAATAGGGTCTCTGGGGCCTCCCTATTGTTATTAGACTGTGCTGGAGCCGTATAATTATTGTTTAGGGTGTTGACCGGGGAGTTAACACAAGATTTGTGTGCTGGGTTTAATAAGGTCTCATTTATTCTCTCATATACCGATATATCAAGCGGCGGGTGCAGAATACAGATGACCGACTGGGCAGCATGGATCAGCGCGATAAGCCAGCTACTATTCCTCGTAATATTCCTAGCACTCTTCATGGGTGCGAACCAAAGGCTACAACTATACATCTGGACAAAGGATATACGGGCAAAACTCCTCCTACTAGAGGATCTAAAGAAACGTGCCGAGAAACAAACGCTCGACTACATGCTCGACAAGAAGGCTCAGAACCCCTCAAAGATCCTCGAGAGGATCAAGAACTTCTTCGTCATAAGCCCCGTAGACATAGAGCCAACCGACATCATAAGGAGGCTCGAACACCTCATAGTGACGAGAACCTCTAAATACAAGGAACTCTTCAAGACCGCGATGCCAGAGGCAAGTGAGGTAGACCGAACCAAGGCTGAGACAGCAGCGGAGATAACGGCTGTACTAGACTTCATACACCGCTACGTGAGACACCTGCTCCTAACAGGAGAAAAGACAAAGAACTGGGTGCTAATAATGCAGCTACAGCTCGTGATGCCCATGATAGTACAGCTAGCAGAGACCTATAGCAAGGCGCTAAACGACTTCCTCGTAGGAGCACCGATAGGCGACAGCGCGGGCCCGATAGTAGCGGTGAGGCTAGCCGGCTACGAGGCCGGGTGGAAGATGATAGACGAGGACACGGTCTACGCGGAGACAGAGCTGGAAGGGAGAAGACTAGTACTCGTAAAGGCGAAAGGTCCCGGATCAAACGTAGGCCGGGCAGGATACGCGACCTACCAGATAATAAAGGAGATGGTCGAGAAAGGAGAAAAACCAGCACTAATGATCACTGTAGACGCAGCGCTAAAAATGGAGGGAGAAGAAACAGGAAGCGTCGCTGAGGGAGTTGGAGCCGCTATAGGAGATATAGGCCCGGAGAAGATAAGGTTCGAGAGGATCGCCGCCGAATACGGCATACCGCTACGCGCGGTAGTAATAAAGATGGGCATGGAGGAAGCAATCCTAACAATGAAGAAGAAGATAAGCGACGGCCTAGACAAAGCAGTAGAAACAGTCAAAAACATCATTCTCGAGGAGACAAAGCCAGGAGACATTATAGTAGTGATAGGTGTAGGGAACACGATCGGGGTAGGACAAAAACTAGTAAGGGAAATAAAAGAGGAGCAAGAAACAAGCCACGGAGAACAAGCAGAAGAGAAACAGCCCAATGAACAAGTGGAACCAGAGGAGAAAAAAGAAGTGGAAGAAATGGAGGCAGAGGAGTAATGCCGGAGACACTATATCCGGACTGGCTACAGAGCATCATAGTATTCATACTCCTAGGAGTAGTAATCTACATGATTATGAGGCAAGCCAGAGAACTACGCGAAATGCAGGAACGCCTCCAGAGAAAAGTAAAACGCTACACAATAATCGACTGCAACGGAAAAGAACACAAGCGAGAATACAAGGAAGGAGACTATATTGGAGCCATAGCTGACTGCCCAGAGAACCAGAAAGGATACATTAAAGCAATCTACGCAGAAGAGCCAGAGAATAAAGACAAGAAGAAAAATCAGAAGAGCTAGGCTAGTTTCTTGAATAGTATAGGTGCTTCCTTTACAACGTATTCTCTTCCAGATGCTGGCAGGGCGTCGTCTAGTTTCTTTATCGTGTAGCCGAACGCTTCAGCCAGCCTATTCGAGGCCCGGGGAGTCACAGGATACAGCATTATGCTTGCGGCCCTGACTGTTTCTAGGAGGCTGTATAGGTCTCTTGAGGGATCAGTCTTCTCCCATGGCTTCTCCCTGTTGATGTAGGCGTTGGCGACCCGTAGCATCTCCATCACTGCTTCTAGGGCGGGCGATACCTCGTAGTTGTCTAGGCTCTCCGCGTAGTTCTCATAGGCCTTGTGGATCGCTTTTTCGAGCTCGGCGTCTATGGTTTCCGAGGAGGCTTTTCCTCCTAGTTTTTTCTTTACTAGTACTCCTACTCTCCTCACAAGGTTCCCATAGGTGTCTGCAAGCTCACTATTATAGATATTGTCGAATAGTTCCTGTGTGTAGTCGACGTCCTTGGAGGGATTGAAGAGCTTCATGAGCACGTATCTTATCCCGTCGCTCCCCCTGTATCTCTCAACCAGGTAGTCTATTGGTACAACATTACCGGCGCTCTTCCCTATCTTGAGCCCCCTGTTGATGAGGAACGCGTGGACGATTACCTTCTTGGGCGGGTCGATGTCCAGGGCTCGTAGCATGCTGAACCAGATCGCTGTATGGAACCATAGGATGTCTTTTCCTATCACGTGGTGTGCGACCGGCCAGTACTTGTTGAAGGTCTCGGGGTCCTCTCTATAGCGGATACCTGTGAGGTAGTTTAGGAGGGCGTCGAACCACACGTATATCGTGTAGTCTGGGTCGAACGGGAGAAGTATGCCCCACCACACCCTATCCTTGGGCCTAGCTATGGAGACGTCTTTGAGCCCCTCCTTCTCTATCTTGCGGAGAACCTCGCGGGCATAGCTTCGAGGATAAACGTGGTCCTCGAGCACCTCTCTAAGGTAATCCTTGAACACGCTGAGTTTAAAGTAATAGGTCTCCTCCTCTAGCCACTCCAGGGGCTTTCTATGGATTGGACAGTAGGGTTTTCCATCTATCTCAATGTATTCGCCCGGACTATAGAACTTCTCGCAGTCCACACAGTAGTGGCCCGCGTAGCTTGCCTTGTAGATGAGGCCCCTCTTGTAGATCCGTGTAACAGCCTCTTTTACGAGCTCCTCGTGGTCGGGATCCGTTGTACGGATAAATCTATCGTAGCTGATATCCATCAGGCGCCAATAATACTTGTACTTCTCGGCCATCTCGTCCACGAGATCCTTTGGATGTATACCGCGTTTCTCGGCGGCACGCTGGAGCTTTTGGCCATGCTCGTCTGTCCCTGTCAGGAAGAACGTGTCGTCTCCCTTTAGGCGATGGTACCTTGCTAGAGTATCGGCGTAGATGGTTGTATAGGCGTGTCCGATGTGTGGCTCCGCGTTCGGATAATATATCGGCGTCGTTATATAGAACCTCTCCATACCGTTGTCACCTCCAATCTTGGCCCCTGCAAGTGGCCTAGACTGTGTTTAACTAGGTTATAGCAGTCGGCCTGTGAGAAAAATAAAGATTGATCCCCCCGGGGCCTAGAGGTGTTCCCCCAGTGTGTTAACCGGGGAGTAGACACCCCAGGCATGCTAACCATCGAATACCATCAAGGATGAGGGGCCGCCTCAGACAACCCAGTGCTCCACATATAACACACAACGCTCCTCTCCTAGAGGGAGATAATTCAGAGAGCGCCTGTCCTCAACAGCGGCCCCCAGAATACATAATATCTTCTCGTCCTAATCACAGTATCTAAAACTACTCGTTTCATAACATGGATTAACACGGTTATACAGCTGTACGATACTATAACCTATCAGGAGGCTACTAGTAAGATAAAGAATGAGGTGTTAGGGATGGAGGAGACAGGTATTCCAGGACATGCCTCGAAGAATCCAAGCATGCATCGGTTGCAGAGGCTCCTCGGCGAGCTGGGACTAAACTATGAGGCTGAAGGAGACGTTGTACGGATACATTACGAGGGAGTTGTAATCGAGCTCAGCGATTTTGGCGGCGAGATACGGGTGCAGGTCGAGCTAGTCCCCGAGCACAGTGATGTTATAGAGAGGGATGCGTGGATGTTCTATGTCTTCGGCCTAGCCTCAAGCATGCTGGGAGCCGACGAGTATGGGGTTGATTCCGTTGCGGGCTATAGTATGATATGGGCCTCGAAGAGATATCCAGGCTTGGAGGAAGCTGTAGGAGAGTTGGAGGAGCTTGTCAGGTTCCTAGTCGAGGCTGTGGAGAGGAGTAGGAAGTGTTTACTCCCCGGTTAACATCCTCACTCCCTAGACCTACCCCCTGGAACACCCACCAAGACAACAGACACACTGTTCAAGTTGCTCCCAGTAGGTCCAGTCTTGATGAGAACTCCTAGCTCCTCGGCAAGCCTATAACTATCATTAGATCCAAGTAGCCCGTCATAGTCGATTCCCAGCATTCTCGCCTTCCGGAGGAGACCATTATACGCTATTGCTCCTGCAGCATCCGTTACCCCATCTATGCCATCAGTGTCCAACGAGACTATACCTATTACTGCATCCTCCAGCTCACCACCCATCCAGTAATCTATTTCCCGGGCAAACCATAGTGCGAGCTCCATGTTTCGACCTCCCCTCCCCTTTCCAGTCACAGTCACGCTGGTCTCGCCCCCAACGATGATGGCGGCTGGACTAGGTATTGGGACTCTCCGCGTATAGGAGTCAAGGGCTATAGATGCTAGAACCTTGGCGACCTCCCTGCTCTCGCCGGAGACCCGGCTAGTCAATACTAGGGTATTGTATCCCCTCCTCCTCAAACTGTCCTCGAGGCGTTTCAGGACGTTGATGTTCGCGGCTACGAGCCTGTTGACTACGTTCCTGAACACCATGTCTCCTGGCTTTGGAGTCTCCGGTAGCTCTCCCCGGGCCCCTAGTTCGAGGATCCTTAGTACTCCATGTGGCAGTTTGCCTTCTAAACTGTACGTCCTAATTATTGAAAGCGCGTCGTGATAAGTCGAAGGATCTGGAACCGTTGGCCCAGACGCTATAAGGTCTAGCCTGTCTCCTGGTACGTCGCTCACGTATAGGCCATAGGTTTTCGCGGGGGAGAGGGCTTCAGCTAGCCTGCCGCCCTTTATACGTGAGAGGTGCTTTCTCACAGTATTTATCTCGAGAATGCTCATCCCGCTATTCAATAAGATCCTGTTGGTCTCAACTAATTCTATCAACGATAATCCTTCGAGAGGATACTCTACAAGGGCGCTCCCCCCACCACTCACGAGCACCAGTACGCTATCGTCTTTGCCCAGACCATCAGCGTATTCTAGGACTGCTTTCCCGGCCTCCAGGCTTCTCTCGCTTGGTAGTGGATGCGTCGACTTCAATGTTTCGAGGCCATCTATTTTTCCCTCCATGTATTCTGGTACTATTACGAGTCCTCCCTCGACCCGTCTGAGGGCCTCCACTGCTCCCCGGGCCATGCTTATGGCTCCCTTACCAAAAGCAATAATATGTGCTTGCCGTATCCCTAGAGTCTCGATTGCTCTCCTAGTCGAGTCCTCCAGCCTAGAGTATCTTACTATCTCGTCTACAAGCTCGTCGAGGACATGTATCAGTTTGCTCGTCATACCACAATACACCCTCCACATGTATGATTAGAAGAATAGACTTATGTGATGTTCTATTCTCGCCTAAGCCCTTATCTGTTGCACATGAAAATCTAGATACATATATGCTTATTAGTTTAAATTGTAGAACAAGTCCTTGAATAGTATATGATACATGGCTCTGCTTAAAGACGCCACAGAGTGTGGGGCGCATAGCGTTGAGATACGAGATAAGATGGCATGGTAGAGGAGGACAAGGAGCCGTAACAGCGTCGATGGTCCTTGCAATGGCCGCGATCTACGAGGGAAAATACGCCCAGGCGTTCCCCGAGTTCGGCGCCGAGAGGAGGGGAGCCCCAGTAAAGGCCTATACCAGGATAGGAGACGAACCGATCCTGACAAGGGCACCTATACTCAACCCTGATATAGTCGTGGTTCTCGACCCCAGCCTCCCCAAAGAACTATACCTTGCGGGAGTGAAGGATTCCACGATATTCCTGATAAACACTAAGAAGAGTCCTAGGGAGATAGCAGAGGAGCTGGGAGTTCCAGTTGAGAGAGTCTACACCGTTGACGCCACCAGGATAGCCCTAGAAGTACTAAAAGTACCCATAGTCAACACAGCCATGGTAGGAGCATTAGTGCATGTCGTGCCGCTCGTCAAGCTGGAGAACGTGAAGAAGGCTGTAATGGAGACCTTCCCGGGCAGGCTCGGCGAGGTAAACGTTCTCGCTGTTGAGAGAGCATACGAGGAGGTTGCAGGTAAACTGGTTGAGGTGAACCCGTGATGGCCGAGGAGAAGTTACCTGCGTGGAACGAGCTTCCCCCGGGAGCAGTTATCCTCGAGCCGGGGAGCAGCGAGAAGAGGTATACTGGTGACTGGCGTATATTCAGGCCCGTGCTGAACCAGGACAAGTGTATAAGGTGCCTCCTCTGCTGGGTATACTGCCCCGACGACGCATTCTACTTCGAGGACGAGCCCTACGTGACCAGCAAGGGGCGCAAGTACAAGTTCAGCCTCAAGATAAACTATGACCACTGCAAGGGATGCGGTATATGTGTAGAGGAGTGCCCCGTCAACGCGATAGACTTCGTGGAGGAGGTGAAGTAAAAGTGGCGGTAAAGACGAGAGAGGTGAAATGGAAGCGTCTCCCACTAAGCAGTAACTATGCTATCGCATACGCTGTAAAGGACGTGGACGTCGACGTAGTATCTGCTTATCCGATAACTCCACAGACGACAGTAGTAGAGAAGATCTCCGAGTTCATAGCTAACGGAGAACTCGACGCCGAAATGATACACGTAGAGAGCGAGCACAGCGCCCTCAGCGCCGCTGTAGGAGCCAGCGCCACGGGTGCAAGAGCGTTCACAGCAACAGCCAGCCAGGGACTCGAACTAATGCACGAAATACTCCATATAGCATCAGGCCTAAGAATGCCAGTAGTTATGAGCGTCGCCACTAGAGCGTTAAGCGCCCCTATAAGCATATGGAACGATTACAGTGACCTCATGAATGCGAGGGACACCAGCTGGGTCACGCTCATAGCAGGAAGCGCACAGGAAGCCTATGACTCTATAATCCAGGCCTACCGGATAGCGGAGAGCCCTGAGGTAATGCTCCCCGTCATAGTAGCATACGACGGATACATAATGAGCCACACCTACGAGCCAGTACTGGTCCCGGAGGACAACACTGTAGTAAGAGAATTCGCCCCCAAGAACTTCAACAGGTTCAGGCTAGACGTCGATAGGCCCATGACCTTCGGGACAATCGCCGACCCCAAGTGGTACTATGAATTCAAGTACCAGCAAGTAGTAGCCATGCAGAACGCCTACAAGAAAGTAAAGGAAGTAGACCAAGAGTACCGGGAAGTCTTCGGGAGAGGATACGGAGTAATAGAATCATGCTGTCTCGAGGACGCAGACATAGTAGTTCTCACCTATGGAGGAATCTACGGAACATTCAAGGAGACAATAGAGAGGCTACGAGAAAGTGGTAAGAAGGTGGGGGCTGCGAGGCTCAGGCTATGGCGCCCGTTCCCAGCTGAGGACATAGTCAAGACTCTCGGAGGAGCCAAGCTAGTAGTAGTTGCTGACAGAGCAATAAGCTATGGTGCAAGGATAAGCGGCCCAGTAGCCTTAGAGGTCATATCAACATTCTACGGTGACCCGGATGCTCCAATGATAATGAGCCTAGTCGTAGGAATTGGACAGAGGACGGTAACCGAGAAGACGGTCTCAGAGATAGTAGACTATTCTTTCCGCGTCCTAGAGAGAGGAAGAGTCCCGAGAGAAACACTATACTGGGGCGTAAGGGGTGTAAGCTATGAGTAGCGTACAGACAAAGAAGAAGACAAAGTACTTCAAGACCCTTCCCCAGATACCTAGAACCGAGCTATTCGCACCTGGCCACGGCCTCTGCGCAGGCTGTACCGCGGGAACCATAGTAAGACACCTACTCAAGGCGGCGGGCCCAAACACTATACTAGTAGAGGCAACAGGATGCGTCGAGGTATCAACCACGCTATATCCCTACACTAGCTGGAGAATACCATGGCTACACCTAGCCTTCGAGAACGCCTCGGCAGCAGCAAGCGGAGTAGAGGCGGCGATAAAAGTACTCAAGAGGAAGGGCTACATCGATCCAGACAAGCCCATAAACATCATTGTACTTGGAGGAGACGGAGGAACATACGATATAGGATTCCAGAGCCTAAGCGGAATGCTCGAGAGAGGACACAAGGTAATGTACGTCCTATACGACAACGAGGCATATATGAACACCGGTATACAGAGGAGCGGCAGCACGCCGAAATACGCCTGGACGACGACGACACCAGCCGGAAAAGTATGGCCTGGAAACCTAAGGAACAAGAAGCCCATAGCCGAGATAGTAGCCGCCCATAGAATACCATACGTCGCGACCGCAAACCCCGCGTATCCACTAGACATGCTGAACAAGTTCAAACGAGGCCTAGAAGTCGAAGGACCAAGCTTCATCCACGTCATACAGCCATGTCCAACAGGCTGGAGATTCGACCCAAGATACGGCATAAAGATAGCACGGCTCGCCACCGAGACCGGTATGTGGATAAACTGGGAGCTAGACCACGGCGAGTTCGACGTCACGGTCCCAGTAAAGAGAAGGAAGCCGGTTAGAGAATACCTCAAGATGCAGGGGAGATTCAAGCACCTCACCGAGGAACACATAAGAGAGATCCAGAGAATGGTGGACGAAGAAGTAGAGAGAATCAACAAGCTAGTAGGACGAGAAGTAATCGGCCCAGTAGAAGAGTAGCCCACGCGAGATCGGAATCCCTCTCATACAATACTCCTCACTTCATATTTTCCCGGGAACCCTAGGGATACATCTCGTCGGGATAGAACAGTTTAATTATAAAATATTATATAACGTCTTATTACCGAGTAGCTATCATCAACATTATCCAGGATGCCAGGGGGTGCTTTCTAGGAATTGCCGAAAAGACTAGGCGTAATTGGAGGCCTCAGTCCATACTCCACAATAATATATTATAAGATGATAAACGAGGCCTACAAGCAGAGGACGGGATCCTATCCAGAAATAATCATAGATAGTGTCTCAATATCCAGGGTCTGTCCACTAGTAAAGGAGGGAAGACTAGAGGAACTCGAAGAATACTTAGCCGAGAGTGCTAGAAGACTAGAGAGGGCGGGGGCAGATCTCTTCATAATAGCGGCTAACACTCCCCACATAGTTGCAAGCAAGGTGGCCTCGGCCACGAGCATGGAATTCATACACATACTAGACGCGGTTCATAAAGATATCATGAAGCTGGGTATAAGACGGATAGGGCTCCTAGCGACGTCCGGAACCATTGAGCATAGGCTATACCAGGACTACTTAGAAGAGAAAGGCATCCAGGTAATTGTTCCCTCGAAGCAGGCACAGAAGAAGCTAGATGAGATCATAGATAGGATTGTCGATGGCTATATGTCTGAAAGCATGAGTCTAATAGCCTCAAGCATAGCAAGCGGATTGATTTCCAGGGGTGCACAGGCACTGGTTCTTGGCTGTACAGAGCTACCATTAGTTTTCCAGCGGATAAGGACCCGTATACCAGTTATAGACAGTGTGAGGAGCCACGTTAATTATATCATAGAGAAAATAATAGATTAAAAGAAAAATAACCGGGTTTGGGTATTCATGGTTATTTCTCTTTCGTCATCTTCTTTACAAGCCTGAATACAAGTGGTATGAGCATTATTGCGAATGCTATGGCCACTCCCCAGGCTAGCCGTGATAGTACTGCTATGCTTCCCGGGTATGCCTGGAATATTGCTGAGAGTCCTACCATTACGAATATCACGTATAGGAGGAACTTGCCGTATCCGATGTAGTCTTCGAAGCTCTTGTATTTTTCGAGTGTCTCGAAGAGCGAGTTCGTTATCACTGCTCCTAGCGCTATGATTACGAAGCCAAGAATAAGGGTGTACACTAGGTCTCCGCCGATCATCATCATGTTGAGTGCTATCGTTACGACTACTGCTATCATGCCGATAAGGATAGTATTCTTTAGGAGTTCGCTGATACTCTTGTATTCTTCGCTGAGACTAGTCTCGACACTAGCTCCTATAAAGCTCGCCAGCAGGTTCGAGAGTAGTAGACCATAGAATAATACTACTATTCCACCTAGTAGCTTCGGGAGATAATAGACTATGCTCGCCAACACGTCATACGCCTGGCCTGTGAAGTTCATATAGGGTAGCGCGATTATCAATGCCACCAGGAACACGTAGGCTTTGACCACGCCACCGGTGAAGTCTGATAAGTCAAACCCGTACTCTTTGTATTTCTTTCCGATCTCAGTCTTCGACAACGGCTTCTCAACTAGTCTGTCAACGATCCTGTTCACAGCATTTCCTAGTATGGTTCCTATCAGGTAGCCTGCAAGAAGAATGATTATGATAGCGATAACATTTGGAAGAGCAGACACAATATCGTTCGCCGCCACCTTAAGAGACTCTCTCAGGCTAACAGTCTGCATCATTAGAATTACTCCATTCACAGCTAACTCACCCTTGACATGTGCAAGATCTCCTCTCCCATATCTGGGAAACCAGGTACCGGATAGAGAGATACGGTTACTCTATGGCTTGAAGGTACCTCACTCTAATAGTATAAGTCATCGTCTTAAATACTA
>CAYROE010000036.1:0-2054 GCA_964425855.1 uncultured Desulfurococcales archaeon
CTCCACCAAAAGGCATCAGCCAAGGTTTTGATAGTAGAGTTAGGAGCCCTCGCCTCCACGAGGAACGTAAAGACACTCGTAAAGCTTAATCCTATCAGGAATACGGTTAATAGCTGGACGAGTCTGGCCTCTCTTATTATGTCGATCATCATGTAAAGATAGATGTTTTCCCTGCCGAGGACTCTATATACTCTATATACACGTACTAGTCTCAATAGCCTAAGAAGCCCAGCTAGTATTGGAAGATTCACTACTGCTGTAACGTAGGCTGGTGTTAGTGCTATCACCTCGTACCAGTATTTTTTGAGGAAGCCCCCTGTGTCTCCACTGTTGTAAGCTCGATAGACGAATTCAATCGCTAATATTGCGCAGATTACTAGGTCTAATCCATATATGCTCCTGGCCTGAACGCTGCCAGATGGATAAAGGAAGTCTGCGATCAGAGTAATTGTACTTAGGATGATAAGGCTCACCACTATAGTCTCGGTAAAAAGGCTATCTCCGAACAACTCTTCTCTCAGGCCTGCACTTATCCGCTTAGAGTACTCCAGTGTATCTATGATCTTCTCCTTGGCCTCCTCGGTATCAGGTCTCCACTCCTTAAGCCGCTTCAATACCTTCCTCAGCCATCTATTAATCCAGTCTATTATAAGCGGCAATATTTCTCAACCTCTTGTATCTCGAACGCACCATTTCATTGGTTGAATTCCGGTATAGCAGTGTCTTATAGGATAGCTTTGAAGAAAAGTATCAAAACCAGCCTATAATAATCCTCCCAGTCATTGTTAATGTAAAACCAGCAATCCCAGGGAACATACAACAACCCAATCTCTCGTCCCGGGGTGCACGTCGTGGCCTACGAAGACACTAGCTATAAGAAATGTATTGAAGACTTATCGACCGATGCCAGAAGAATCCTTGAAAGCGAGGACCTATTAGGACTACAGACCATGCCAGACTTCATACTTCTTGACGACGCAAAGAGACTACTCGAATCAATGATGGAGTTCAGGCGGAGCTGCTACAGAGTCTTGAGCAAGGACGAGTTCGACGACCTGTTCGGAAAGTTCAACGGAGCATTACTGAAAATAGCGGCGGCGATAAAACTTAAAGAACTAGACAGTCCAATGGCAAAACAAGTTTCATCTATGTTTACCGAGGACGAGGTAAACGCGGTCATAGAATTCGAGAAATTCAACAAGCTGGACCCCGAGATAACTCCTCCAGATAGGCTCGCGGACCTCCTGGTCTCGAGGAGCGGTGAAATCTATGAGCTAGTAGCGGAAGCCGTTAGGAAACAATACATTGACTTCTCGGGACTGATCAAAACATGGACCACACAGGGAAAAATAAGAGCCATGGTCAGTAAAGCACTCCAGGCAAGATACGAGAAACGCTTTAAAAACATAGTCGAAGCCGTGAAAAGACTCCTTGACCAGCAGCCTGCATGGCTCCTTAGACTATTCACCGACTATGAGAAGGCCCTCTTAGAAAGCGCAGAGCTACGAGAACGTATAGAGAAAGAGCTACGAGAACAATTAGAGAGCGAACTCGGGCTCCCACAGCTGGAGGCACAGTTAGAAACGTTATCTAGTGAGAGGGAACAGCTTCTCCGCAGGATAGAAGAGCTGAGTGCAGCTGTAGCCGCCCGCGAAGTGGAACGAGAAAAACTAGAAGTTGAGTTAGAGTACTCTAGGAGAGACAAAGAGGAACTCTCGAGACGGCTCAGTACCCTACAGGAGAAGCTAGAGGCTGTTAGGAGACAGCTTGAGAAGGCGAGAAACGAGCTTGAAGAAAAACGCATGGAGCTAATGAGCCTCGCATACCAGTATGACCAGGATAGAGCCGCTCGGGAGGCACTAGAAGCTGAGGCTGAGAGGCTTAAGGCCAGGGTGGAGGAACTGGAGACGCTATTAGAACAGTACAGTATGGCTAAGCAGAGCCTGGAGATGGAGCGAAATGAGCTAGAGGCCAAGCTGGAAGAGCTAGAATCTTCTCTCCGAGGAGACACAGAGGAGAGACCTATACTCTTCGACGACGCAGTCTCATATGAG
>CAYROE010000036.1:2064-6507 GCA_964425855.1 uncultured Desulfurococcales archaeon
TAGAGAGATTCAACTACCACATGCATAAACTACCCATACTACTATACGATCCTCTGACAGGCAAAGATGTCAAGGTAAAGAACTGGGGCAAGGCGAGCATCGAAGAGGGCTCTTTTAGGACCGAGACGCCTGGTGGTTCCGGGAGATATACTAGGTACATAGTCTATGAGGGACTTATCCGCAAGAAGAGGAGACTAGTAATAGAAGCGTTGAGCTATCTAAGGACGGAAACATACAGGGAAAAAGGATACGACACTATTCCTATGAAATTATCAGAGGCATTCGAGCTTGTAAATAAGAGAGCACTGGAGGCCAGGTCGAACAACTACTACCATGTACTCCTAGTGATGAGCCCTACCGGGTTCTCGTCCAAGCTCAAGAACTATGTGACTGGTTCAGACTTCCACAGAATGTTCCTCTCAAGCAACCTAGCCCTAATACTCTTCGATCCCGTAACAGGAGAGACCTATCATCATCCAGCCGATAAGACCGTTGAAAAATTCGCATCCCTCCTGAAACCGCTGACTCCCGAGGAAGAAATCGAGAAAGCAGTACTTATGATAAAAGAGTTAAAGTACAAGGCTCTGGCAGAGTCACCTGCAATGCCCCATTTACTCTTCAGGGAAATTGTAGAGTCAACAGGCTTATCACGTGGAGCAATCCAGGCAGCGCTCGAACGACTCCAGAGGGAAGGAGAGGGGTCTATTCGGGTCCATGACGGCGAGATAGTATTCCTCTACAAGAAATAGGTGAATGTGTCATGGGAGACCTCAATCATATCGACAAGGATAGGCTAGGCGAGGTGGAGGGAGCAATCTTCGATATTGGAAGAAGAACTATAACTACACTCGTTGGATTACAGGTAGGGCCTGCTGCCGGGGCAGCTGTTGGAGTAGCACTTGCAGCCGCCTATATCCTCTACAGGAAGAGGAAGGAGCTCTCTAGTAAGGGGTTACGAGGAGAATACAAGGATTTAGTCGAGATAAGGATGAAGTTAAACCAGCTTTATGCTCGTAGAGAGGAGTTAGTCAAAGCCCTAGAATATGCTCAGAGACCCTCGCAGAGGCGTATGATTATGTCGAGTCTCGAGAGCACAGATAGTATGATACGAGACCTAGAGGAAATGCTAGAGCTACAGAACATTATAATCGAGGCAAAGGAACGGATACAGACAATACTAGGCGAGAAAAATGCAAGAGAAATAGACAAGATAATCAAGTCAATCGAGAAGGGAGAGGAACCGGCTGAAACCATCTACAAGCTACTAGCTCAGGTAAGCGAACGGGTAATGAAGACGGAGAAAGGAATTGAGAATCTCAGGATTATCCTAGGAGGGGGATATCCATGAATAAACTCGGTTATTTATATTTGTTTCCCATTTGTGGTCTCTCCCCATGTACCTATGGGAGCCAGCTATCCTGGAGGCTCCCGTATGATTGGAATAATCTATGAGTGGAGGTGGATCTAAATGGTGTTCGGGTTCCTCCTTGGACGAGGAAAGGATTGGATAGATAAGGTCAAAATAGAGGACTTAGAGAAGGAGAGGATAAAAATAGAAGCCAGAGCAAACATGGTCAGGAGACAAATAGAACGCCTAGAGGCGGAAAAAGACAGACTATACGAGTATGGGAAAAACCTATCCGACGCCGAGAAAATAATGATAGCTGAAAAAATAAAGAGTGTCGAGGACGAGATAGCTACTAAACAACAAGAGTACCGTGACCTGCTCCGTCAAAGACAAGCACTAGTCAACCTAGTCAGGCTAAAGAAATGGGAGGCACAGCTGAAGAAGAAAGGAATATGGGAAAAGATAAAGAATGTAGACCCAGAAAAGCTCATAGATAAACTTGCAGACGCCAAGCTTGAAAAAGAGAACTTTGATAAAAGCGTAGAAGCAATAGTCGCTGCTCTCGGCCCAGATATAGGAGGATACGCAGTTGATTCAAGGGCCAAAAAGATTATAGAAAAAATGAAAGAAGACAAGGAGTAAACCACCTACTATGACTGGGAGACCTCTTATAATAGAAATTATATCGGAACCTCGTTTTTCCATGCATCACATGTTCATCGTAAATATGAAAATCATAACTATAGGTGTCTAGGATAATGAAGACCAGTAGGAGACCAGAATACACGTTGATATGGATCGATGATAGCGATAATAAGCGTACATATAATGTAATGGGCGTAACTTGGATTGGAAGACCAGGAGGCTTCAACATTACATGGATAAACCCTTATATGGTGATTCTTGTCCCAGAAAACGACAGGGCAGTAGAATTACAGATACATGATTCAACAGTCTCAAGGAGGCACGCAGTTCTAAAACCATTAGATGAAGGAATAGAAGTCCTAGACTATGGGAGGGATGGAAAAGGAAGCTCGAACGGGACATATATCAATGAAAAAAGAATAATGCGGGGTTCTAGGAGTCTTGCCAAGCCTGGTGACTCTATAAGAATAGGACTCTACACAGTATTCAAAGTCGGAGTCCACGAAAAAGATAAAGCAGTAGAACTAGTGAAACCGGGAGACCTGGTTCTGGTAGAGGATATTGGCATAAGGAGTCTTCCAAGGGAGCTTTTAAAGACAAGTGTAAGGATGGAGAACGGGAAATATCTAGTATTCATACCACCAGGCGAGAAGCTTTCTAAGAATAGCTTCGATTCTACACTAAACACCAGGGTAAGAATAGACAACTCGTACACAAGCGAAAAAGATATTGAGAGGAGGATAATACAGAACATCCTTCTCTATCTTAAGGACGTAATGTTGGATTTAAACAAGGATCCTCCGAAAGGGATCGAGGCTGCTAGTAAAGTAGGTGCCCTGCTAAAGGTTAGAGAGTACAGAGAAATAATAGAAGAGGTCGTTGGAGACGAATCGGCCAAAAACATAGCGCTTCTTGCGGATCTTATCATGAAGGGTAGAGGCGAGCAGCCTCAAGTAAAGAGGCTTATTCTCGAGGTTAGCACATTAGAGAAGGCTCTTGATCTTAGGCTTAGAACATTGTAGGTGATCTGGTCATGGTTAATTATAAGTCCATAATTATAATCTATAGCATCTTGTTCTTGATATTACATATCTCTAGTATCACCGCATACTCTTCACTTGTAGATCCATATTGGAAAGTATATTATAACAATGTCAGGGATCTATCAGGACAAGGACTATATTATACTGGAGGCCGACTCCAAATAATTGATGTGTCCTGTATAGGGGCAAGCATAGGGTCCCAGTGCATAGGACTAGACTTTATACTGAACGAGTCATATGGTATCATAGAAGTCCTATTAGGTGTTACCCAGGAAGGATACCTTGACTATATCTACGTAGACATCTACAATCAATCATACTATTCGACCACAACCTTCAGCCAAGACATACCCCTACTAGTAGAGAATCCTGGCACAGCATCACAAAGCATACGATTAACAATGTATTATACTGGTAGCGATGGAAGCTACGGAGAAGAGCCCGGAACAATGTATATTGAGTGGAGAGGCCCCGTTAACTACTACGGATACAATTCATATATTGTTAAATTAATAATGGAGCCGGACAACGGCGACAGATACGATTTCATAACACTATACTATAGTACTGAGTACAGGACGATACTAGGACTAATATTACACGAGGCGGTCGCAGTAGAAGGACCAACCATAGAAACCGCATCTACACAATCATCCACGACACAGACGCAGACAACCAGCGGCGAGTCACTAATATTGCCATCATCTGGACAAGAGACAAGTCTAGTATCGATAGCTCCTACAACAAACAATACAGCACCGGTCGGTCCAGGAGTAGAACAAGGAAATGACACACTCTATGGAGTACTAGGCATACTAACAATAATAGGAGTAGCAGGATCCTCAATATATCTATACAAAAAAATAACACACAGAGCCATACAAGGACAAGTTACCCCAATAAATGTAGAAACAAGAAGGCCAGAACCAGAGATCCAACCACCAGACAAGGAATTACCAGCAGATACCAACAGGGGAACGGTCGAATTAACCGAGACAATACCCTCTCCTGTAGACGCCTCCCTGATCCCGGGATACAAGATCCTAAGGAAACTAGGAAGCGGAGGATTCAGTACTGTCTACCTAGCAAAGTCCAAGGAAACCGGCAAGAGAATAGCCCTGAAGGTGCCAAAAGTCGAGCTCGGGGCAACACTGTCTGGGGACCTTGTAGAACAGTTCCGGAAAGAAGCGGAGACATGGAGCAGACTCAGCCATCCCAATATTGTGAAAGTGTATGACTATGGAGTAAAACCTATCCCGTATATAGCGATGGAGTATATGGATGGAGGAAGCCTAAGGGAAAGACTAGAAAAGAGTAGTAAGCTAGGCCTAGATGAGGCTCTAAAAATATCTCTGATGATAGGAGAGGCTCTAAGCTACGCACATCACATGGGTATAATACATAGAG
>CAYROE010000036.1:6517-11639 GCA_964425855.1 uncultured Desulfurococcales archaeon
CCAGAAAACATACTATTCGACAAAGAAGGAAACGCGAAGCTCACAGACTTCGGCCTGGCAAAAATCCTCCTCCAAGCATCCATGAGCGGAGCCTCCGGATTCAAAGGAACACTCCTCTACGCAGCTCCAGAACAAGTAGATCCTGCAACCTATGGTCAACCAGATTGGAGGACAGATATATGGCAGTTCGGCGCTGTCCTATACGAGATGCTAGCGGGAAGACCTCCCTATACGGCTGATAATCCTCTAGCACTCATAAACAAGATAGTAAATGAGGAGCCGCCACCACCGAGCTACTATAATCCTGAGATCCCTGCCTGGCTAGACGAGACAATTATGAAATGCTTGAACAAGAGAAAGGAAGAAAGATGGAGGAGCATAGACATTATACTAGACAAAATCTATAGAAACATGAGCAGGTGAGACCAAGTATTCATGACAGGATGTGTTTCACTATCTAGGGATACTTTAATATGGAAAAATAGATTTGGATCGTTTTGTTTAGCCGGACACGGCCACGATGACTCCTTCAAGTACACCTTCATAATCTAAAATATCATATTCTAGCTTCCAGTCGCCATGAAACTTGTAAACAGGCACAAGCAGGTTGTCTTGTACACGGACGTACTCGAGTTCTACATTGTTTATATGGAGAAATGTAAATCCTATCCTCGACATGTACCAGTCTTTCGAAAGTCTTTCGCCTGATACTCTCTCGGTCAACAGCCTTGGTAGCTCCCCTACGGGGATAACCTTGTTCCTCGATACTTTCTCGACTCTTTTGACCAGGATTCCTTGGATTTCCTTGATGCTTGCATTCTCGTCTAGAACTACTATTATCTTGAGCTCTGTAGGGATATCATCGATACTCCCTCTATATATTATTGCGTTGTTAACTGGTTTTCCGTCTATTTCTTTAACAGCATTGTAATGGTTGGTGAAAGATATATTTTCTGGATACAGTCTGAGTAGGTTCTCCTCTATGAAGGATTTATAATCAGATACCGACACGTTATCGTAGACTATACGGAAGAATCCAGTTCCTTCTCTATACTCAAAAGATACTGTTTCATTCTTACATACAATGACTCCAGGTAGCATCATAAGATAGTTACATTTTGCATCTTTAATCAAGTCATTTACTATAGGGTTTATCTCGCTGATATTATAATAGTATACCCTGTATATGTTTAATTTGTCTCGGCCGGGGACATCTAGGCCCTTAACTATTTCAATTTTGAATGGGAACGGATTCTTGTCTGCTACTCTTATGATCGATCCATTGGATAGCTTATAGTATTCATATGGAGTCAGGATACTACTATTATTGGTTGGTAGTAGAGTAATGTTTAATGGTTCAATATTATTATGTGGATAAATATAGTTGTTTGATAAATAATAAAGGCCTGAAACTATCATCAACATTGCAATAATATATATGATTCTCCTGTAGATCAAACTCTTTCCCTCCTATCATAGCACTCTGTCCCGCTCCTGGAATAAGGGAAAAATTGTCGAGGATGATTTCATCTAGTTTCTACCAGGTATCCTGTCCGCGATTGCTTTTAGGCCGATTGGTAACATTTCATAGAAATCATCCGCTTGACTGGATCCCTCTAGAGCGGCCCTAGCATAGCATCCTAGGACTTCCTCGTATACTTTTGGATTCTTACAGTTAATCGATGCCTGATCTAGCAACTTAATTGTTTGGATAGGGTCTTGTTCTAGGTGCAGTCTTGCTATTGCTTCGGCTATGGTCATTTCCTTAGTGAATCTTCTCCATCGAGGAGTATTCTTGTATATTCTAGACCTGTCTACTACGTCGCTGTACTCTTCTTTGTAGAGGTGTATCCATGTCTTAACAAGGTTTATGTATTCTTTGAAGAAGTTTCTCGCTCTGGGTGGTTGTTGCTCTATTAGTTGTCTTATATCGTTTATTTCTCTATCTGCCTCCTCGACCATGCCTAGGAGCATGCTTAGTATAGCTATGTCAATTTTTGCCTTTGCATAGTTTAGTAAGTCTCCCTTGTCGAGCTCTGCTCTTGCCTCAAGCCTAGCATAGTCGAGTGCTTCGCGTATGTCTCCTCTAGTATAGGCTTCAAGTACTCTTGCACCATAAAGCTCTGGGGCTACTAGGCGTTTTTGGCGGTATGTCATGTTTTGGAATACTCTGCTGGCTTCTTCCAGTATTTTTCGTGCTTTCTCGTTCTGTTGCATCCTGAATAATTGCATTGAGTATAGCGACATTATTCTCGTGTATAGCACTGGGTTATTTCTAGTTTTATGTATATATTCGTCAAGCACTCTTAGTGCTTCCTCGAACTTTCCATAGATTGTTAGATATCCTATTAGTGCCTTCTCTATGTTTAATATTGCTATTTGATACGTGTTAGGTGTTGGACAGGACAGGAGTTTGTCTATTACACCAAGGTAGTAGTCTGGACAGCATAGGAACCAGCTGCTCCCTAGTGCCAATCTCTCTGATACGTGTCTAACTGCCTCTCTTACCATGCATTGCTCGGAGAGGAGGTCGAGGGCCCGTATTTTGTCCTTGTGGTCTCCATAATTGTATAGGGCCTGGGAGAGTATTCTTGTATAGTTTCTTCGGGTCCTCGATGGTACACTGTTAGCTATATTATAGAGGTACTCTCGGAGTGCAACATACTCGTTGTCCACGATTATAAGTCCCATTGAAAAGAGCCTTTCGAGTATTCTCCTGCACCTGGCTCCCGTACCTGTAATCCTGCAGAGTATTTCTCTTGTAATGTGTCCCTTTACAACGGATAGTAGCTCTAGTATCATCAATTCTTCTTCTGAGGCTAGTCCGGCGATCTGGCTATTATAGTAGCTATCAAGGATCTCCCTAACGGCGTTGTCAAGGCTCAATTTCGACTCGACATTGAGCTTGATTATGCTCTTTATCAGTAGTGGTATTCCCTGGGAGGCTTTTATAATATACTGGACAGTGTCTTCATCAACACTTATTCCATAGTTTTTGTACTGGTACTCTATTAGTTTGCGGGCTGAATCGATAGACAATGGCTCTAGGCCCAGGCTGAATACCTTTCCCTCGTATAGAGGTAGTCTCCTGTCTCGCTCCCTACTCAGAATATATATTCTGGACTCCTCGATGTTCTTGGCAAGCCATCTAACCAGTCTCCTTACTCCCTCATCCAACAAATGAAAGTCATCAACAACGAGAATCAACTGACTAGACTCCAAAGCCTCCAAGAATGCTCTATCATCGTCCAATCCATCCAGGCTGGGATCAACATAGCTCTGTATGAAGACCCCAAGCCTCCACCGAAAACTACTCTGCGTCTCACCATGACTGTACCTGTACCAGTATACTGGCCTCTCCCTAGCATACATAGAGACAATGTCTGCGACAAGCGAGGTCTTCCCAATGCCTGGAGGACCCCATACATGTACTACGTTGGAGCCACTGTTTAGAAGAGCTATCTTTTCTTTCTCTCTTCCAATAATAATACCCGGATCAGGAATAATGCTCTTAACCACCCTTAGACTATGGCTTTCAGGCGAGGATCCACCAATACTGACAACTATTCTCCCATGGAGGAAGCGTATGTTTAGACCCTCCACAGTCAACCTATACAGCTTAACATTCCTATCCTCTATCCGGGTCCAAACACCTTCGAGTATACCGAGTTTCTCCATCCTAGTAAGACGACGAGATATATCAGTCTCATCCTTCTCAAGTAGAAGAGCGAGCTCACGGGCGTAACTAGGCCTGGAAGATAGGAGAGCTAGTATTCTAAGATTTATCTCGCTCTTAAGAAGCCTCAACAACTGCTTAGCAAGTTCCTGCCTATAGGTAGCACCTATATTCTCCAACAGATGCACCCATACACGGCTACTAATGAATATACGAATCGTATACTGTATTACTAAACGTATTATCCTCTATATTAATAATTACTTTAGGCCAAGAATAAAACTTTAATCAAGAAATAATGCAAAAGGGAAGACTTATCCGTGTGAGAATTTTAGGGTATAACTACCTTCTATACAAGTCTTCAAGCAGCTTCTCAGAGATACATCTATAATCCCTGAGGACCCTGTATGGATCCTCGGCATCTCTCAATCTGCGTACTAGTTCCTCCAGGTCACTCACACTACACCCACGAGTATAAACAGCTAATTTCTCCAGGTCAATATCATGTCTCATAGATGAACCAATGAGCCGTTTAATAATCTCGACCCGTTCAGAGTATCCCGGAAGACTCACATAAATATAAGACTCAAAGAGTTCCCAGAATGTTCGTGGCAGGATCCACGGCATGCTACTAGTCGCTATCAGGTATGCGGAAGCCTCTCTGAGGTCCCTCAAGATATCAATAACATTATTTGAGTGCTCGAGTATCTTGTCGTAGTCTATGTAGGGGTCATAAATAATAACTCGTTGACCAATACTCCTAGAGACATCATCGATATACGGATCATAAATAATAACTCTCTCAGTAGTCTCGCCTAAGATATTCTTATTTACAGAAACTTTCAATAAAAAGAACTCAACATTATACAATAATACCGTATACCTTCTATCCTCTAGATATCTAACGAGATCCCGTAAGACCTCCAAATAATCTTTCCCAAGCCTCGCCGTATCTACATCAATAATACCATAGCCAAGACCAGACGCCATAGCTAACGCTAGAACGCTCTTACCGGCACCAGGAGGCCCAAATATCAAGAACGACTTAGATCCATTCTTCAAATCTTTCTTAGCCTTATCCTTGGCAGCAGACAACCCAACCATATCATCAAGCCCAAAACCTGGATTCTCATAATACTCCATAACCGCCATAGCCCTACCACTCAAGGGAGACCTAAGCAATCCTTTTGGTGTATCACGACCCTTAGGAGACCAAGGACGAAACGGAAGACTATCCACCACAGTAATCCACCAAAGATATGAAGTATACAATACCTAAATTCTACCTATAATTACTACGTATGAACAAAATAATCAAACTCCTACCTAACATAGTTAGATATCCTAAATTAATGGTATCCTCAACACCATAGTTTATCAAATACTTACAAATTTAAGTATAAATAATAATATTGGCACATACCTTATAGTTAAATAAATCAACAT
>CAYROE010000037.1:0-11559 GCA_964425855.1 uncultured Desulfurococcales archaeon
GAAGGTTAGTCGACCAAGCTTCAAGCTAAGTCTAAGTATTGAAGATACCAAGATAGTTGTCGAAGAGTGCTTTGACAAGTCTTTCTGTGAGAGTCTTAGAAGTAGGGGGCTGCTCATTGACGGCTTTCTAGAGGTGCTTGAAGCCGCCTATTTGGTTGCCAAATGCATTATCACGATTGGATCAGAGTGTGGATGGATTGTTTCTCTCGATTTAATATCCAGGGTTTCTTCTGGAGACATGGACCTGTTCTTCGTATATTATGATCTAAGGAAGAGAGGGCGTATTGTTATGAGGGGGTTCCGTCCTGGCACCCTGATTATGAGAAAAGGCTCTAGGGGGAGACCTGTCGAGATACTGGTGCTTAGGGAGGGTGTTCTCGTAGAGCTCGAAGATATAGTTGAGTGGAGTAGGCTTGCCTCTGGCGATGGAATGGATCCGGTTGTCGCTATTGTAGACGGCCATGGTAATGTGACTTATTATGAGGCTAGGGCTGTTAGAAGCTTCACTTAACAATCATTATCGCAAATAGGACCCTATACAACAAGGAGAACGAGTACTAGAGCTATTAGCGGGGACGTAGCTGTGAAGTTTAGCCCTCTCCTATAGATGGATGCTGCGAGAGGGGTTACCGGGGTTAGGACCATTAATGTGCTTGGATCTATACTTGGACCAGCTATTCCTCCTAGCAGTGCGACAGTTGATCCTATAAAGGATACTGCCTTTTCGAGGGTTACTAGTGCTATTATTGGGGAGATTATGCTTATTGCCTCGAGTAGTAATGACTCGATCCATACCCTTTTGCGTATACTATATGCTTCGTCTAGTATTCTTGCTAGGTCCGAGAGTGCTTCACCTAGCCCTATTGAGCCTGCTATTCTACTTGCTCTTATTACTGCCTCAACTATGCCTTCGCCTACTGCTCTTGCCTCTTCGAGAGTCTCCATGTAGTCTTGTCCGTATCTGGCTTTCTCTCCTGCTACTCTCAAGTTTATGAGTGCCTGTTCTTCTGATTGTTTTATCTTGATGTATGATAATTCTCCTAAGAACGATGATATGGCGACAGGAACTATAGCAGTGTACATGTATCCTAGCGTGATCAATATCACACTGAGAGCAATACCCGATAACGCTATTAGCGGGATATACCATTTGCGAGGTGAGTCGCCTATGCGTGGCCTCATTAATAATAAGGCAATGCCTGTCACAATTACTGCCACGACCGGGAGGACAACGACTAATAACGCACTGTCCCCTCCTGTGAGAGGAAGAAGTGCACCGATAGCTACTAGGCTTGTCACGGTAGCCTCGACGCCGAGCTTACCGATTTGACTATAGTTCGCCCACGAGTCCCTTATCGCATCTAATGCTCTGCTGGTTATTCTTAAGGCAATCGATGTCCGGGTCGCACCTATTGCTTGTAGGTTTAGGTACTCTGCTAGGATTAAGCGTAGTCTTCTAGATGGGGTGAGCTCCTGTAGTTTCCTTAGTGATGATACAGGGTCAGAACCTAGACGTGAGAGCATCCTTAGCCTTGATGCTTCGTGCCGTGTCCATTTGAAGACGTCTTCGGGAACGTCTTTTAAGACGTCTGCCAGATACTTTGGGTTGCCCATGTATGGTATAAGGTATAGTAGGAGGGCTGGTATTTCTGAGTCTACTCCTGATCCTTCGATGCTCCTCCACATAATAGGTAGGGACTCGGATAATACATAGATTAATAGGCTTGACGTGGTTATGTAGAGTGCTGTATTTAAATCGAGTAGTGCTACTATGGGGGCCGTTATTGATGCTATGGTAGAATACGTTAAGAGAATTACCAGGATGATTCTAAGTTTTCCGGCTACTATTGGACTGGTCTTAAGGGGGTCTATTTTTACCGCTGTATATTCTGTTATGTGTTTGTAGTACTGTTGTAGTGGGTAGGCAAGACCCTCTAAAATACTGAGGAGACCTGCGGCTTGTGGCTTGCTCATATTATGCTCGCCTCCCCGTATTTTGATATGTAGAATTCCCTGAGCTTCTCGTAGAATGTTTCTGGCGGGGCTCCCGAGTGAATAGTTAGGAATTGTGTCCTTTCTCTTAGCTCTTGATCGAGTATGCTTGCGGGCATGCCTAGCTTTTCCCATGCTTCGTGAAGTTTGTTAGAAAGAGTGATTAGCTCTCCGGGATCCCGTGGTTCTATGATGTCTCCGTGGGGAATCCACCTGAATACCTCTACTAGTTCTCCGTCGACTACTTCTGCTATACCTATGAGTCGGCGGATAGCTCTTCCTCCCGGTATAGGGATTCTTCTCACATGGACTATTGCTGTTATGATCTTGAGAAACAAGGGCGGTAAGCTAATGGGTTCTAGTCTTAGTCTGAGAATAGCGCCTTCTGGGCTGTCTGCGTGAAATGTCGTTATTGTCCCGTGTCCGCTTGCGGCTGCTTGTGCTAGGAGTTTTGCTTCTCTTCCTCTTACTTCTCCTACTATTATGTGGTCTGCTCTTCTGCGTAGGCTAAATTTTAGTAGGTCTTCTAGTGTTATTTCTGGTGCTTCTCCTCCGGGTGTTGAGGGTCTTGCTACTAGGCTGTCCCAGTGGGCGTGGGGTAGTCTTATTTCTGGTGTGTCTTCGATCGTTACTATCCTGTGGTATGGGGGGATTAGTCCGGCTAGTGATTGTAGAAGTGTGGTTTTTCCGGAGCCCATGTTTCCGATTATTATGATGAAGCTTCTTGCCTCTACTAGTATCCAGAGGTAAGCTGCTGTTAGGGGGTCTATTACTTTGGATGCTATTAGGTCTGCCATTGTTATGGGTTTGTCGGGGTATTTTCTTATTACTGCGGTGCTTCCGAACCTGCTTATTTCCCGTGTGAATGTTACTGCTACTCTGTGTCCTTCTTCTGTTAGTCCTTCAGCGTATGGGTTTGCTATGCTTATTATTCTACCAGCTTTTCTTGCTAGCTGGAGTGATAGGCTGTCGGCTTCTTGCCGGGTTAGGTAGATGTCTACGTCTATCCATCTGCTTGGCTGAAATCTGTGTATTACTGCTACGGACCTGTAGGGTCCGTCGACTGCTATTTCTTCGATGTGGGGGTCTATTATGAGCGGGTATATTCTTCCATACCCGCTCTTGTATTTTTCGTAGTAATACCTTTCTTCGAGAGTCTGGGGCCTGTCTAAGCCTGCTATTATTTCTTTTAGTATTTGTTCGTCTGGTTTTGGTGGTTCGTTTATTCCTAGTCTTGCGAGTCCTGATTCGTCTTTGTACATTATATATGTTACTGGCCCTACACTGTACTTTGCTATTATTGATTGTAAGTCTGGTATCTGTGCTCTTTGTGGTTGTCCGTGTTGTGTTTTTTGTGTAGGTGTCGTTGTCTGTGTTCTTTTTGTTTTATTGAGAAGACGGATCATTATTTTTCTCATTTTATCATCCCTCGGAGAAGAAATGAATTATTAGAGTAGGACCTTGTACGGGAAAAATATTGGTCTTCTAGTTTACTTAGTTATCCGATTGTTACGGGTTCTGTCTGGTATTGTTGCCCATTGACTGTATACTGTACTATTACTGCTTCGGGTGATGTGGGTGCTGTGAATAGGAAGGTGTTCTTTTCACCTGAGGGTATCGAGTCTGGTAGCGTGGTGTCTTGGGTTGGTGATATTGTTGATATAGTTCCGTTGGGATATACTGCTTTAGCCCCAGTTACCTGTATCTCTGTGTCGTATCCGTTGGAGACCGTTACATATACCAGGCTTTGCCCGTTATCTAGTTGTATTAGGTCTGCTGTTATCGTGAGGCCCTCAGCCATGTTCTGTGCCTTGTTGATACTGTTCTGGAAGTATTGGTAAACGAGCATTCCGCCTACTATTGTCGCGCTTATTAATACTACTGTGGCGACTAGTGGGGAGAGACCTTTCCTCTTCAGCCGTGCTCTCGGCATTCTCTCGACCTCTGTTTTTAACTTCGTTATGGAGTATTGTGACTAGGAAACTAATGTTTTTTAAAATAATTAATAGAATAAATAATAGAGACTCTCCCCCCTCCGAGAATAATAAATCTCCTATCATACATAAACACCGCGGTGGCACCATATGGAAAAAATAAAGGACTATATCCCATCAGAAGACAAGACACTAGAGGACCTCCTAGCCTCCTATAGCGATATCCACGGCTTCGTGGCAGGACACCTAGCTACTGCAATAGAAATACTCACGAAAGCCCTGCCCTCTTCACAGCTAAGAATCCTCACATTCACGGGAAACCTAGTATCCACAGGCCTCCGAGGAGTATTCACAGAACTAGTCAGAAGAAAACTATTCAACGTGATATTTACCACCACGGGCGCATTAGACCACGACATTGCCAGGTCGGAAGGTGGCTCTTATCTCAAGGGATTCTTTGAAGCCGATGATACCAAGCTCTATGAAGAAGGATACCATAGACTAGGAAACATATTCATCCCAATAGAATCATACGGGCCAAAAGTCGAAGGATTTGTGAGACGACTAGTAGAACGTCTACCCAAGGATAAGAAAAGATGGGGAATACACGAATTACTATATGAGGCTGGCAAACACATCAACGATCAAAACAGCTTCCTCAAAGCGGCATATGAAGTAGGCGCACTAGTGTTTGTCCCAGGATGGCCAGACGGTGCATTTGGCACCTCGCTGTTCATGGAGGTACAGAGAACCGGAATAGATCTCGTGATTGATTATTTCATCGATATGAAGAAGCTATCAGATCTATTCTTTACATCCATGACGGGCACAGCCACAGCACTAATAATAGGTGGAGGCATAAGCAAGCACCACGCAATATGGTGGAGCCAGTTCAGAGAAGGCCTCGACTACACAGTCTATATTACGACTGCATGCGAATACGATGGCAGCCTAAGCGGAGCGCATCCACGAGAGGCGATATCATGGGGGAAAATAAAGCCCGAGTCAAGGAAAACAATAGTATATGGAGACGCAACGATAATAATGCCTATTCTTGCCACTGCCCTAATCAAGCGTATAGGATCGCTATAACATACCTAAGTACACAACTATCAAAAAACCCCGGTGTAGCAGGCCTAGACCTATCAGCAGGAAAAGGAGAAAACTCTCTAGCAATACTACGCGAAGACGCTATCCACATCTACATTTCCAAAAACATCTACAAGATCACTAATCTAATCAGGAAACACTCAATCAGCATAATAAGCATAGACGCACCTCTCTGCACACCATACAAAGGATTTAGACAAGTAGAACGAAGCCTAATGAAGTGCACTGGAACTGGGCTCCTTCCAGGCAGTCTAAAAAGCATGCGTGAACTAACAAAGATAGGAAACTCGCTATGCTGGCAACTCTATGAGGCTGGAGTCGTATCTCTAGAGACGCACCCAGGTACAATAAAGAGAGTATGCCGTGTCTACCCCAAACACCCCTTAATACTAAGAAGAGACGAGTTCGACTCGTTTCTCGCACTACTTAACTCGCTTGCATTCACAGACAATGCCACTGTAACACTTATAAAAGACGCACCAATCACTCTACCAACTTGTACATATATAAGGAAACTACTAGACCAACTCAAACTCTATAAATTCATAATAGAAAACATTTGACAATCCTAGGTCAATGCACTCTTTAAAGATTAAATTTAGAAGAAAATTATAGTGATGACGTGGATCACGGGCTATCTAGTCTTCTCCCAGGTTCCAGAGTTTCTTAACCGTAGATTTGAATCCAGCACTTACACTGTCGACAACCTTAGGGGAGAGTTGCATCCTCACTCTTTCTGGCGGTGGATATACCTTGCTTAGAGCTATTGAAACCGATAGTACATGGCTTAGTAGCACGTGGGCTCCTTTATATGGATCCTCTGCTATGAATCCCTCAAATAGCGGAATCCACTTTTCAGGGTTCCTACTCCTACGAAGAAGTACTAGAAATCCACCTACTACAGGACGTATATCTCTCCTCAGCTTGAAGTATTTGTAATTCTCCGAGCCTCCTTCTTCCATTATATATTCATATTTCTTTAATACATCTACCATTGTTTCGAATATCTCTTTTGCTTTTTGTCCTCCTATCCTGATTAATGTCGACTCTCTTTTCTCAGGTGTAGCACTTCTGAACTGTATTACCGGACCTCTAGCCGTTTTTCTTAGTACTAGTTTATACGACCTGTTTTCTAGCTCTTCTAAGCCCATACCTGTCCACCTCTTTTACTTTGTTAATCCTATTCTAATTTAGTTATGAATGCGAGACGCAGGTTTAAAACATTATTTACAGAGTGTTAGATGTATATTGACTTCCAACACTAATACCGGTTTCTTAGAATTAGTCGTGCTGAAAGAACTGGCCTTATTATACAGTCTATTTAGATAAAAACACATATATCCATGTACATCATCGAAATTTTAATAATACCGTATTACAAAGACTTCGAATCCTCAAATTATGCCAAGTATATGCTGACATCTAAATCCCTCTTTTTAAAGGGGAATATTTTTTAGTCATATACTCATATTTCTCTATATTGGAATCCCCTCGGGGTGCATAATGTGAGATCAAAGAACTCAAAAAACGGCTCGAATCTTCTACACAGAAAAATCCAGAGACTTGGAGCTTCCTCACTAATAGTAACGCTTCCAAAAGAGTGGGCTCGTAGACACGGGATAAAGGTCGGGGACATACTTACGCTCTATGATGAGGGCGATAAACTAGTTATAGCCCCTAACGATGAGAGCTATAAAATCAGACTAAAGTTCAACTTAGGACACACCCATGTAGAGAGACATGCTAAGAGACTAATCTTATGCTCCTATGTGTTCGGTTTTGACGAAGTCACTTTTTACTCCCAGAAGACGCTCAAAAAAGAATACATCCAGAAGCTAAAATCCATGGAAGAACTACTCCCAGATATCAATATCGAAGAAGATTTTAACAAAGTCCACGTCAAAATGAAACATATAGGAAAAGAAGCTACACTAATAGACAAACTAGTCGAGTACGGTAGACTAATATCAAGGCTCTACGCCGACTATATCGAATACTTGAAGGGTAGCAGACCACTAACACGTGAAGAACTCGATGGAAAATACAAACACCTTATGAAGATAAACTATATGCTTCTAAGAACAGCGAACAGTGTGAAATCCTATAACAAGGCACATGAAAGAAAATGCCGCTACATGGTATCAGCAAGCAATCTAATAGGCATAGTAGCTGACTCAGCCTACAAGCTCGGACTCGACCTAATATCAATGGCCTCCAGACTATCGGAAGACGAGAAAGAAAGACTCTCCTTCCTACTACAACTCCTCGAAGTAGCACTTTCAACAACCGTGTTCTCTATAAGGCCTCCAAGCGTCAGGAAGTCAGAGGAATCATACTACAAAGTCAGAGACATACTAAACATGGAGGGAGACCTAGACGAAATAATAACGAATTCCTCTCCCGCATTCGCGTATTTCGTTGCAAAGATAATGGAGATAGCAAGAATCATCGAGATAGCTGAGCACATAATGCTATGCAATGCACTAATAGAAAAATACAACGAACCAGAGTTTGGTATTGAAAACAACAAACATACAAGATACATATAGATTTCTATACAATCATCTTCCGCAATGTTTTATTTCTCTTTCATCTTACAGAGAATCTTTATACCCTTACAAAATCATCTCCTAGATATGGATGACGAAGAATCCCTGAAAGGAGCCAGAATATAAGGCTATGACCCAGCCCCGCATCGCTGACACTCTTACTCCTACCCAGCGAATGGAGGGATACAGAAATGAAAACTATTACAGTATATTACTCTGACGACTTTAAGAAACACGATCCAACTCCGTACCATCACCCTGAAAATCCAAATAGGCTAGTTTTAGCATTGAATATCATTCAACATCTAGAAAATATACATATAGTTGAGCCCCCTATAGGAGACACTAAGGTATATCTTAACGTTCACTCCAACGACTACTACGATATGATAATAGAGAGTATAACGAATAGCGATAGCGTAGTATGGGTCGATCCTGATACCTATGTATCGTCTGGAACGTTGAAAGCCCTACAACGATTAGCTGGAGCAGTCGAATCTTCTCTAGACATGTTACAGGATGGTGAAGGACCATTCTTAATCCTTGGAAGGCCACCAGGTCATCATGCAGGGTATAGTGGAACAGGGCTTGGGGCCCCTACACTGGGATTTTGTATATTTAATACATCTGCTCTACTAGCAATTTTACTAAGTAGGCTCGGAAAGACACTTGTATTCGACTTCGATGCCCATCACGGGAATGGAACCCAAGATATACTTTGGGAAAAAGATATTCTCCACATAGATATTCACCAAGACGCTTCGACAATATATCCGGGTACAGGTTATCCTAGAGATATTGGAGGTAAACCTGGAACTAAGATAAATATTAATGTCCCCCCACATGCAGGAGACGACTTACTAGAGCATGCTATTTCTATTGTTGACCAGATCATAGCAGACTATGAACCCGAGTATATTGTAGTGAGTGCTGGGTTCGATGGATACATAAATGATAACCAGTTCGTCTCTTTGAGATATTCTGAACACACATTCTACCTACTAGGGAAAACGCTATCAAAATACTCTGACAAAATAATTACGGTCCTTGAAGGAGGTTACGGATTAGGCCTGTCAAATGGTCTTCAATGGTATCTCCTAGGACTCCAAGGATATCCACACGGACCTAAACCAGTTACTTCAAGCGATCCATCAGCATGGAATAGATATAAGTCACGACTAAAAGAGCTCAAAGAACTAATAGAATTAGATCAAGGCCTGTAACGTATACTACACTATAATATTCTTCGGATAGTATATTTCATTCAATGGGCAATGAAGAGACGACGGTCGACTGAATAAAAGAGTGATGATCATTCCCCTTGAACGAGCCCCACGACTAGTACCACGAAGGACTCCTCTTAGAGACAAATGGAGCCAACAAGAACAAGAATACTATAATATACTCATAATCAAAGCCGAGATAAATATGCACAACGACTAGTAGAGACGTAATAACAACCATTGTAATCGTAATGAAGCCCATGACCCTGCCAAGCCTCGTCGGCTCGGACTCCAATATCAGCCTCATTAATCCCACTTCAGCCAGCCCAGCCGATATAAGCAAAAACGAAAGCTCTATAAAGCCACTGGTTACTAGGGAAAGCATACCAGCCCCTACAACAGACAATATTATAAGTGGAGGGCTATAAGCGAGAACACCCACTGCTGCCCCCAGACTATAGAATAATCCGTATAGAGTTATTGAGACAGGACTAAGTTCTAGACCCGATTCCTGCAGTGCTAGAACTCGTAGGATTCCCACCAACGAAGTTAGATAGGCCAACACCATTAGCTGCCGCCCTTGAATAATAAGGTATCCGTCCCCGAAAGCGGCGGCATCAGCAAACTTGTCTAGGTTCTTAAGAAGACTCTCTCTAATAGCAGGTCTTCTTATCCTAAAGAACATTGTTAGCGACGCTAATCCAGTAGATACGAGTACTAGTTTAATCGCTGTTGCTAGACTCATTATTCCATACATTGAAGCATAACCTATCACGAGTGTAAATACAATATACAATAAACTAGATAGTCCCCGCAGACTGAATATCGTTTTTGGCCAAGACTCATAGTCCGTTAAATTAATGAGAATAGTTGTAAGACTAGACACCACTAATCCCAATTGTAATGACGCTATGAAATAAACCATTATACCTGACCAGAACTCCGTTGAAAACCTATAATCAAAGAACTCTATCAAGGCAAGAGAAATAAAAAAGACGAGTAGGAAAGGTATCCTCCACCTGGTCTCATCAGATACGAGCTTCCCTCCAATTCTAAAGCCTAGAACATAGCCGACCCCCCATGCTAAAGCTACAATTACTGCTATTCCTGGATCAGATGCATAGTCTTCAATAAATGCTAACTCTATAAGTGCCCATATCGTCATTGATAGAGCTACTAACAAAGATGATGCAAATGTATTGTGCTGCAACGTCTTTTTCCCACCAACCAGTGAGTCCTGAGACTAATCCTATAAGGTGTCAACCATGATAAGCCTCGAAAACAGGAAGATACCTTACTCTGCATCCTATTTTCTTTAGATCACCATAGAGTGATGCGATGCTGCTACTCTCACCGTTGACGATAATTAAGTCAAGACAGTAACCGTCGAGATGCATGTGCATGTATCCATGTATTATGCCCTTATGAGACCTAACGATATTTGCTACTTCAACATTATTACTACAGAGTGCCACTATTACCCCACTACATTTGTGATCAACCATTAGATGCCTATGATCCTCGAGATAGCTTCTCACGGCTTCCTCGATTATTTTACTCCTGTCGACTCCCAACATTTTGGCAAGCTTGTCCAGATCCTCTGCGGCGTCTTCACCGATGCTAACACCAAACCTTCTCTTGCCTATTCTCTCCTTCATTCTGACTCATCGCCCTTTCATTATCGCAGACGCCAAGAATAGTATTATTAATATTCCTCCCGAGACTGCTGAGGGGGCCAGATCCAGCGATATTGATATCAGTAAGCCTATGCTTGCGGAAAGTATTGATACAAGTATAGAAAATGTAATAGATCGCGCCACACCTCTGCATACCATTGCCGCTATAGCCCCCGGGATTAGTAGGTAAACGTGTTCAAGGACGAATCCTACGCTCTTTACCAGGCCTATAGTCGTTAAACCTATCATGGTGTACAGGGACAAGTCGTATAGCCATATTTTTAATCCAGCTAGCCTGGCGTCATCAATGTCTGATCCAATGTATATTATCTCGCGACCCACAGCGTACACGTATATGACCGCTAGCAACCCTATTACTACCGAATAGGCTATAATCTCCGTGGACGAGAGAAGAGGATCACCAATAACTATCGAGACTATACTAACCCCGTATGAATACCTTGTTAAAACATAGTATAAGACTAGTGCTCCCATAGAACTACTAAACGCTACAAAAATACTTGCCGAGTCTTCTGGATCCACGCCCTTATAGATCATGTATCCGGCTACGTACACTAGAACCATGCCTATAACAACCGTCCATAGAAACCAGCTACCTCCAATGGATACAGAAGCTACGATGCCGAGTCCTGCGGCTAGGAATGCTGCATGGGGAGAAGATGCCGCTAGATATCGTAGTCTGCGAGTATATATGAGTATGCTTAGGCTTCCCATTGCTGTGCTTGACATGACCAGTGTGAAGAACCATTCAATTGGATACGAGTTACCTATGATATAGGCTATGCTTATTATTACACTAATTATCGTAATGAAAATCATTATTCTAAAGATAAGTGAACTTTTCATTTTTCACTCCTCCTAATAGTGCGAGTCAAATAGGTGTATGTGATACCCGACTTCCCTGAAACCTCTACCATAAGCCTTGGAGAGAACTTCCTCCCGTAATACTTCTCTCGGCGATCCATAAGCAATTACTTTTTTGTTTAAGAGCAGTATCTTATCTGTGTATTCAAGAAGAATAATTGGATCATGACTCGTTACTAGCACAAGTCTT
>CAYROE010000038.1:0-11443 GCA_964425855.1 uncultured Desulfurococcales archaeon
TCCCATGTTGAGGACTCCATCTTTGAGCACCACTACCCTACTCCAATCATATGCATTTGCGAGTGACGGATCCGGTGAGGTTGCTATTATCCCTCCCCTCGACCTTACATGATCCATTATCCTGGATACCTTCTCCGAGGCTTCCTCGTCCAGACCTGTGAACGGCTCATCTATCAGTAGGACTCTTGGATCTCCTATGAGGGATCTCGCTATATCTACACGTCTTATCCAGCCGAAGCTAAGTTCATCGACCCTCCTATCAAGCACTTCACCAAGACCAAGAAGATCCAATACATTTTCCTCTAAGAAGGCTCCTCTCAGCCTCGAGTATAGATCGAGGTTCTCTCTTACTGTGAGCTCGGGGTATAGACCTGGCCGGTCGAGGACTACTCCTATAAGTCTTTTTTGCTCCGGGCTGTCGAACTTTTCTCCTAATATGATGACCATGCCATTGTCCGGTTTCTCGATACCAGCAAGGATTTTTAGCAGTGTGGTTTTACCGCTTCCATTGGGTCCTGTTATGAGGATTGCCTCTCCCTGGCTTAATTTTAATGATATACTGTTGAGGATTGTCCCTACATTGGGGTAGGTTTTCTTTATGTTGTGTGCCTCGATTAGACTTGGTTGTTGTGCTTGGCTCATTTCGGGAATCCTCCTGTTGCACTTGGCTTATATTGTAAGCATTGATAGTTCTCGTCTTGAACGATTGCACCGTGGAGGTAGTATAGGTTTTTAGGAAATAATGTGCTAGTTTTAGGAAGTGACTTGAGGGGCTTTGTATCCCTCGTGGCATCCCTCTAGCATGTTGGATACATCTAATACTCCTAGATATGTGCCTGTGGCGGTTGGATCGCCGGGTGTGTATACGCCTTGGACTACTATGTCTTGTCCTATTATCCAGTCTCCGGGTGCTCGTCCGTGTAAGCCGATGAACTTGTCAACGCTATAATATGCTATTATGCGGTAGTGTCCGTCTCCTAGTACGAATATTATGGTGTCTCCGTCTAGTGTATAGTCTTCTATTGTGGCTTTTATCGTCACTCTCACCGGCCTATCGGCATCCGCAAGGCTTGAGACTGTATCGTATCCTTCCCCGCTGGTTAAGGCATAGGCTGCTATTGCGAATAGTACTATTCCTGTTAGTATTATTAGTGTCTTGTATTGTTTCTTTCTTGGTGCCATCTGTTTCAACCCCTATTAATTATGAATATTATGACAGCATAGATTAATATGAAGTAAAAGAATGTATCGGCATACACCGACCAATGATTTATCACCTCTAGACTAGTAGCGGTATAGCTTTCTCCTTGTTGAGGCCCTAACTTGTATTTGATTGTGTGCTTCACTATGGTCGGCCATACTGTACCGTCCTCTAGAGTTATAGTCTCGGGCTTTACGGGAGAAGGACCATTGTAAGTTAGACATAGTGTTTCTCCATTTGTATAGACTTCGAGTAGCATTCCTTCTCCTGTCAATGTGGCGTTGACCACTGTACCAGTGTCTCCGAGGTAGTCGTAGGTTGCTACGAATAAGACGGTTATTGCGACAATAACAGGTATTATCAGGATTCGTCTGTCAAGCCAGCCTTTCATATAGAGTATTGTTAACATAATGGATGTCGTGATTACTAGTAGCATCCTTATCCCGAAGATCATGGCGGCTTCCCCGATGAGGAAGCTTCCGGTATCGCTTGTTACTGGGTGTAGGCTAGGGACAACGTAGGGTAGTGCAAAGCTGATTGGTACTGTTGAAAATGCTATTATCGCATACGCCATCGATATTCTCTGTGACTTTAATGGATCCTTTATCGACCTTCGTATGAGTACATAGACCAAGTATGCTATGAACATCATTAATACTCCTGTCTCTCTTGGATCCCAGTTCCAGGCTGATCCCCATGACTCGTTAGCCCATATACTGCCAGTTACAAGGGCTGCGGCAGAGTATACGAGGCCTACAATTATGAAGCTATGTGCTATATGCTCGTATTTTTCACGATTCCGCGCTATGTATAAGGCGGCTAGTATCGTTGCTAGTCCAAAGAGTATGTAGCTTGTCACCGCTACAGGGACATGTATATAGATATTCCTATAGGCGGTCGGATCGTCTACCGGGACTATGCCTGGATAAGGAGCATTGAAAATACTATAAAGTACCGTGAAAACATCCGCTAGTACAAGGACGAGGAATACTCCTAATAGCGCCTTCTTCACGGCTACTCACCCTCCCTCCTAACTCCTAATAGCACGGAGGCAAATCCTGACGCTGCCATTCCAAAGCCTCCGGCCCAAACAAGCCATATTCCCGGGATTACCTTTGCTCTAACAAGTATCCCCTGTGTGGCGATACTGGAATTCTCAGGGTCAAAGGTTACAACACTGTGATATAGTTTCAGGGCCTCGTATAGTGCGAGGCCAGGCTGGCTCATTGCCAAGTCCACAATGGCGTTGGGATTACTTGACTGGTACCTGTTCGCCATGGCAAGTACGCTTGCGAGGGAGAATGCTTCTCCTGGGCTGGTCTCCTGGGCCACTTCATGTAGATAGTATATCATTAGCTCGTGGTATGTGTCCTGGGTAGGCGGATATACTTCTAGGTATACGTCTCCTGTACCCACTCTCACTATGAGAGGTTTCGCCACGAGTCCTCTTATCCCTTGTAGTTCTCCGTTGAGTTCGAATCTTTGCTCTAGTGTCTTAGTCGTGATCTTGTCTCCTTCTTTTATCTCGAATGTTAGTTCTAGGACTGCTCCTTCTGGTAGGCTCTTAGGGACGGGTGGATAGCCTAGACATGATATTGTCCAATTACAGTTGGGTGGAAACGAGCTTTCAAGCTCGGCTAAGCCGGTTGTGAGTATATAGTCTTCTAGTTGTGTCCCGTTCACTAGTCTGAAGAGGGTCCATGAGAAGTCGTTTGCTCTGAAAAGTGCTAGTCCATATAGCTTATTGTCTGTTATGTTTGATGGTATCTTGTAACCGTCTAGTTCGCCGTGTAGTCGTATCATTGAGTTCTCGACGATGTAGGTATCGTTTATAAAGGTACCGTTTCCTCCGCCATGAGGTGATAGAGTCGCGCTTAGCCAAGTTACGTTCATTTGGGTTAATCCGAGATCTATTATGGTGCTGGTGTTGCCTTCTAGTAGTTGCGGCGTGCTGTTTGAGGCCTGTAGTCCTCTTACGGATATGTTGCTTACTACAATTATCTCCAGTGTTACGTTTGGTTCTGTGCCGGGGGAGAATATTAGGAATATTTTTCCGTCTTCGATCGTTAGTGTAAGGTTGTTGGCTGTTTGTGTGCTGTTATCGATGTATGTGATGTTTGCTGATGGGATCTGTATCTCGGCTGTTATGTTTACTCCAGAGAGGAGCCCGTATAGTCCCTTGGATTCTAATAGCTTGATGCCCTCTAGCGCATCTATATAGGTTTCTCCGAAGCCGAGAACCATCAGTGCTACTGGAACGCTTCCAGCATAGTATATGGGTGATCTACCGGCGTATGGGGTATAGGCGTCTATTTCTCCTTCTTGGAGTCTAAACTCGTAGGATACTAGTTTGATCTCTACATTGCTGACAACTATGCTTTCTCCTTGTGGGACTCGCTGTTCTAGATAGTATGATTGGCTGAAGCTATATGCGCCGCTCGCAATTATTCCTAGGACTAGTAGTCCGGTGAACCCGTGTATTATTAGTCTTGTCCTGGCCGGGAGTCCTATTCTTGGGAATCTTCTTAGCGCAGAGTAGAAGGCTGTGGCTGTGGCTATGCTTGTGGGAGGTAGCATGAATAACGCGTATACATTTGTGGCTAGCGAGCTATGGGGAAACAATACTCTTTTTCCAATATAGCCTAGGAAGGCTAAGATGGCTCCAGCAACTATGCCGCTTCCAACTATTGCACGGGCGGTCTTCCATGATAGCCTCTTGCCAAACATGCTGAGAGGCATTGATACAATTAATAGTGCTAGGCCTGGTGCTAGTAGAGGATGATATATCTTGATCGTCTCGTCACCGGTCGGTGCACTTTCAATTACTCCTGCGAGGATCCTGATCACTGATGACGCTAGTACCGCGAATGTAACTATACCCATGTAAAGTAGTGAGAGCACCGATAACTTAACACCGGTAGTATATGGGCCCCGGAATTCTAGATCCATTATAGGTTCGTAGACACGAGGATCTCTTAGTCCTGCGACTATAAACAATATTGCTGCTATCCCGAGTAGTTCTACGGTCATAGTCGCGGTGTCAGCGAACCCGTGGAGTGGTGAGAGCCCTGCACGGGTGACGAGAAGCGCGAAGAAAACTGTTGCTCCCGTTAATATGGTTAGTGACCTCGCAAGGTCTCGTGTCAAGAACCATGAGTGCAGTGATGCTGTAAGGAATAGCCAGGGTACTAGCTCTGATACTTCTACAGGGTCCCAGGCCCAGTACCCTCCCCATCCAAGGGTTTCATAGCTCCATACTCCCCCTAGTAGTATTGCTAGTGATAAGAATGGCCATGCTATGAGAGATAATGTCCTTGATTCCCGTATAAGGCCCGCTACTGCTAATGTTGCGGCTGCCAATATGGTTCCATATGCTAGGAATGTTGCTAGTGGGTGTGGATAAATCCATGGGCTTTGTAGGAGCGGATTAAGGCCTGCTCCTGCCTCTGCGGCGGTTGGATTTAGATCATAAGCTCCTTGTAGGGTGGCGATGACTACTATTAGTGCACTTATTAGTCCTGTCAATAATATAGTACTCGTGTTCTTGACTTTTCTTGTCATTAATATTATCTCTAGGGCATAAAGGGATGCTACAGATGCCAGGCTTCCGCCTCCGCTTGCCCATGTAGAGGCAAATCTATATATGAGCTCGTGCCTACCACTATACATATAAACCGGTTCTAGACTATAGTCTTGTGTAATGAATGCGTATGCATAGACTATCCAAGCTAGGATAATAGTACCAAGTCCGAGCATCCATACAAGTATTGCTATCCTAGACTTGGATTCTCTCCTAAAATAGTAATATACACCTCCGATTAGAGCCCAAAAAGCTCCTAACAAGTATATGTATCCTGAGTAATGAAGATCCATTTTCATTTACACCCCAAACAACATAATCCCGGATACTATGAGAACAGCCCCGGCAACCGCATATCCATACTCTATTTTCCCTGTGAATCTCCCCAGACGGGATCCTGCATAGAAGAGCAGTGCAAAACCTATGCCTGCTCCCAGAGCCAGTAGTATCGAGCCGGCAATAGCCTGGACTATTCCCAGTGCACCCGCTATTGCTACTCCTGCTCCCAACAATGGAAGGCTACATTGTGCAGATATTACGCCTAACAACACACAGGATTTACTTGCCCTTGTTGTCAGGGGTAAGGCTCCTCCCAGAACCATGTATGCTCCAGCTAGGACGGCAAATAGTGCTATACCCGTTTTCAGCCATGATACAATTTCTACTACAAGGCTAAATGCAAGAGCTATACCTAGCGAAACTAGTAATAGACCAGCCACAGACAAGAGTATACATGTTAGGGATCCACGAGATTGCTGGGTATGTGTTTCACTCGCTCCTCCCGCGAGACCCATTGCTAGAACTATTGGAGCAACGCAAGGCGATGAAACTACACCAATACCGAATACAATCATTGCAAATGGCCATAACTTGCTACTGAACAATCCTGCTACGGCCTCGATTAATCCTCCAGCAGATTCTTCCCGTGCTTGTGTTAAACTGCACGAAGACTCTACCCAAGACAATATAGCCTCTGTCATGTTATCCTCAAAGAGTCCGACGTGTCTAGCGAGTACCTTTCCATTCGGCGATAATACAAGGATGGTTGGCGTCTCATACACGTTATACTTGGAGAATACCTGTATAGTGCCGGGACTATATTCTACATCAGTGAAAACTATACCATTATATTCTCCACCAATGCTTTCCCAGTATGGTCTGAGTTCTTCACATGCTGGACACGTCGAGCTCCAAAACAATATCGCCGTGCAATTGTCTTCGTTCAATATCTGCTCTAGGCTACTTGACTCAGTACCGGTGTGAGGATTAACTGTGAGCGACATAATCCAAGAGGCTAGGAGAGCAGTGATTAAAAACAAGACTATTATTTCAAAATCCCTTAGATCCCCTTTTTTAGGTATATTCATCCGAGCCACTTTCTATCACACAACTCTCAAACCATAATGATTGTTTTTCATTCTTGATTTTCGAGCATAAAAAATATCTATATTCATAGTTCTTATTATATAAAACAGTATATTAATGCCTTTATATTTCCCAGCCCGTATTTTCGTCTCCTAACGATAAGACCTTGACAGTCCTTATATCAAAATGATGAGCCTTGTCTAGCCTGGGCAAACATGGGGCTTTCCTAATAATATTTTTGCTAATCCTAGCAACGCTAGTAGTAACTAGCGTTTATGCCGACGAGGAAAATGAAGAATCATATTATACTCCAACAGAGAGACGTAAGATAGATCATACAGAGTACTGGCAAGATGCCGGTATAACCTCTTACAATGGTAGTGCAACATGTATTCTATGCCACGAAGACGAGGTCTACGAGGTATTCCACAGCTATCACTACCAGATGGCCAATAATATAACTGATATTGCAGGAGTAGAATCCATATACTTTGGAGGACGCTATGCCTATAACGATTTCTGTGGAGCTATATTCTGGAATGGGGAAGTCAACGTTAACTATATTGGAAAAGCAATACTAAAGGCTCCTCCACCCGAATATAGCGATCTCCAAGGAACCTTTATCGCGTCTGGCTGCAGCATGTGCCATGGAGTCAGTATGGGCCTCATACCAAGCACAGAACCTACGCCTGAACAGCTTGGAAACATTGATTGTCTAGCGTGCCATGCAGATCCAAACGTGTACTTCGCAGGTGGACCAGGGGTTGTGAAGTTCGGCTACAAGGTAGTATACCGGGACGAGAACGGTACATGGAGATACATGGTCAACCCCAACATAAGTGTATGGGACCTTGCAGCAAACATATATGATAAACCAACAAATGTGAACTGCCTCGTATGCCACGCCTTCAGCGGTGGAGGACCCCACTACAAGAGACCCAACTTATCACCCGACCTAATGCGGAACGTCAGCAGGGAATTCGACGTACACCTCGCAGCAGGATTAAGCTGTATCGACTGCCACCAGGTAGAAGACCATAAGTTCCCAACCAAATCAGCTGATACATGGAGCAGAGAAGGAGACAACGTACCAACATGTACCCAGTGCCACGGCGACGAGCCACACGAAGGAGTTAAGGGCTGGTTCCTCAATAAGTTCCACCTAGAAAAAGTAGCCTGCCAGACATGCCATATACCATACATAGCCCACGGAGACTATCCAACCGATGTATACAGGAATTGGAGCGATCCCGAGTTCGTGCCGGAAGCCGCAAAATATGAGCCCTCACTAGACTTACAAAGCATGATAGAGCCAGTATACCTATGGTACAATGGGACCAGAGAAGTCTATTTGTATCCACAACCGGTAACTCCCGATGAAAACGGCTATATTACATACGTGAAACCACTAGGTGACAAAGACGATCCCAACTCTAAGATATACCCGTTCAAGCTACACTACGCAGTAGTCCCGTATAGCGAGACAGGCAAAGCACCGATACCAATAAAGGTCGGAGTAGTATTCGCTACCGGCAACGTAACAAAAGCCATAGAAATAGGATCGAAGATTTCAGGCCTAGAATGGCAGGGAGACTGGGCCATACTAGTAAGATACATGCAGGTAAACCACGGAGTAGTCCCAGCAGAAAAGGCACTTTCATGCTTCAACTGCCATGGACCAACAGTAAAGAGAATGCCATGGCCAGAACTCGGATACGGCCACTTCCCAGAGATCGCATTCATAACAATAACAGTCGCAATCCTTGCAGGCATAGGAATAGCAATATGGAAACTAGTTCTTCCAAGACTCCGCTAAACCAAATTAGCCTTTTTCCCATTTATTATTCCATTTATCTTTACGCTACTATGCATTATGACGAATTGTCTTTACCTGAATCCCTATCATTCTTAAAACGTATGAGACCAGGCTTTGTCCATTGAGCCCTAGGTTTTAGAGTGACTGGCAAGCTTCCAGAACCGTGGATTGTCTTTGCAAAGTATACGGCTGTGAGGAACAATAGTATGGCTCCGAGATACAACTCCACATGCTCTCCTCCATCCTCATAATGGATACTATTATAATCGCATGGAGTGTAGTTATAATTCGGATCTGGCCGTAGCGTAGCGTAATCAAGATCAGCTATCAAGTAGAGTTTTGCATAATTAATCATTAGTTGGTTGAAGTAGACCTCGTCTTCAACTGTATTCGTGGAGATATGCGTCTCAAAATAGCTCCTCACCGGATCCAGCCAGATATACTCCGTTAGTATCCCAAGGACTTCTTCTCCACCTTGTAGCCTGTACACTGAGACATTTACAAACCCAGGATGCAGTTCGAGATACGTTGAGTATAGTGTAGAAGCCCTTATCAAATGCCCTAATGCTACTAGGAGATCTGTTAGTGTAGCATTTTCTTTGTCATATTGCTGTGCTAGCCATATATATCCATGGGCCAGTAGTATCATGTCAGATCTGACCCTAGACACGCTTGCATAATCTGTTGCATAGTTTTTCAAATGTATTGTATATTCTAGCTCGCGAACCAGTAGATTTCTTATATCCGTTGTCTCTAGAGTGTCTCCTGGTAGGACTAAGGCTTCTCCAGCGAGTAGCGCGGACCTATATAGGTCGGCCGTTGACCTAGCTAGGCTATAAGCTATTTGACTAGCAGTCGTTAATGTATGATCTAGACCAGTCATATATGCCAGAAGGAGTAGGACTGTCTTGTTAAAGTCATTGATACTCCCTGTATAAAGATAAGATGCTTCAATCGCATAACCTAGCCCGTAGCGGGGTATTCCATCCTGCATCATGGTTATGAGGCGTGTGGCAATGCTCTTGGCTAGATAAAATTCTGCTAGAGTGCTTCCTAGAGCCTTATTACGTATTAGGTTATAGTAGTATAGTCTGGTTGATTTCTCATAGGCTTGAACGAGTAGCTCTGCTTGTCTCCACGATAATTGTCCATTGGAGCTCTCTAGACTGGACCTGTAGGCATCTAATAATGCTTCTATTTCGCGTAGCTCTCCACCATATTCTTCTACAGGGCTCGAGATCGACCTTTCTGATATTACTTTGTACGTCTCTTGTAACGATATTATTCTGTTTTCTGTCCTCTCTAGGAGGAACCGTAGTATATTGTACGAGCTGTTGGATCGGAGCACGTAGGTCATGTTCCTATGTTGTGACTGGTTATCGGTGTAGAGATCAAGGAAGCGTAATGCGTCCAATACCGATATGACAGGTACTTTCTGGACTGAGAGGTTTCGGAGAATATTTTCTTCTATGACGATTGATGTAGTCTTGAAAGTAAAGACTCCTGCCTTGACATGTTCCTCCACGACCTGATACCGGTTCTCTTGGAGTGCAGGATACATATAGTATAGATAGCCAAGCATCTCTGCCAATTCTCCCTTAATATCAACATCTGATACAAATCCTACCGTTCCGTCTGGATTTACCATGCCTGTTATGATTACCTGGCTAGTTCTTGGGGTCATGTTTTCGAGTGCTTGTATGACTGCAATAAATGTTGTAAGAGAGAGGCTCGGTCCTACAAGCCTTGTCGAATTCAGGTCATTTGTGTGTATATAGATGTAGTAGTTGAAGTTCCATGGATCTATGCCCTGGATCCATGATGCTAGATAGCAGGCTTCTATTAGAGACTCTCGGAATAGCCTATCTCCCTCTACTCCTATAATGTAGACGGTGCCGTTCCCCGACTTTACGGTTGCATTTACGGTTATTAGGTAAGGTTGATCCTTGTAGACAGCTACACCTGGAGCTGAGCCTGTTGACGCCACGGTTGAAGGAACAGCTAGTAACATTAAAATACTAACCAGTATTGCCATTGGCGTTTTTCTCATTAGTCATCACCTTGGACGACAACGCTATAGTCGTTGCTACAGCTACTACAATAATCAATAGTACGAGGAAATTGTTTAGCGAGTCCTTTTGTTCTACTGGAGTCTCTTCTATTATTGTTTCAGTTATTTGGTGGGGATTGCTTATCCCTTCGAGGTTCCATCCGAGTCTCTCTGCTCCAACTACTGGGTCTGTCCATCCGACAAAGTGGCAGTTGAAGCATGTTATGTTCTTGCTCGTGGACATCACAATGGATGCGTCTCCTCTAAGGGTGTATATCGGGGCTACTAATGTGTATGATGTTCCCCTTGCTATAGGTTGGACCGGCACCGAGTAAAGTGAGGCGTTATCTGGCGTATAGTACAGCACTCTCCTCCCGTCCAGTACCTTCTGTAGACTTGGCACTAGTATTGGGCCTTGCTCGGGATAGTAGATGATTAGCCATGACGTGGTATGATTGAATCCAGAGATGTGGAGGGTAGAGTGGCATAGACTACATTGCAGTGAAGCATGTACACTTGAAGAGAGTGATGATCCGACACCTGTATGGCATCTGGTACAGTATACTTTTCCGTCCTGTATCTGTTCTACGCTGTGTGGAGCTATATTGTAGGTTGTAGCAGTTAGATTCCAGGAATGACATTCGTAGCAGACGTCAATATGATTAATATAATAGTTAGTACTAGTTGCGCCCGTATAGTCTGGACTAGTAAAGTGACATTTCAGACAAGACTCGTATAATCTGTCCTGTGTAGGCGTGTTTAGGTCACCAGTATATGGGTCTATAAAAACCTTAGTAAATACATCATAATAACTGTTTATCGAGACCACCCACAGTTTACGGTCGAGTCCCCAGTGTATCGAACCCGTTCTATTCGAATAGAATGTGTAACTCCACGTGGTAAACGACTGTGAATAGGGAGGATATAGTCTATCTGATATTACTTGGTGACATCTGCCACCATAGCACCCGTATCTATCTGTAGTAGAATCCACTCTATAATATCCCCCTTGTCTTGTATGACCTGTATGAGTGACGTCATGGCAACTTGTACATAGCAGTACTCTGTGTGTGCTATTTATAGTATAGTATGTTAGGTAATGACTTGTGTCTAGGTTATAATGACATGCCATACATCGATAACTTTCAAAGATAACATTCGAGGCAACAGTGCCGGTATTTGGAAACCCCTGGTGACAGACCCTACATACATAATAGTCCCCGCTTCCCTGAACAGCATCGATATGCGAGACGGTAGTATCTATAAATGCACCAGCATTGAGTGGTGCTAGAAGCGTGGCGACGAGTACTGGTAGTAGAATTAGTTTAGTCCTAGCCCCAGTCAATCCCTATCACCCCCTGATAGGATACCACGACAAGCTCGAGGGTGTTATCTCCGTCAATGTCTCCTACTGCTATGCTAGGCCAACTG
>CAYROE010000039.1:0-10544 GCA_964425855.1 uncultured Desulfurococcales archaeon
CTGCGATCGAAAAACATTACGAAGCTTTAAGAAACAAGGCAAGCATGCTCGATAGTATGCAGGATGCCGAAATAAGGAGATTGACACGAACCATGAGAAGGCCTTCAAGGAGACCGCCGTTATTCTAGCTAGTACTTTGATAACAATATCTATGTCATTATTTTTTCCTGGCAAGAGGATCTCCGACTTCCTAATTTTATGTTTAGATGAGAATGTACTATTAATCTTGATTTAGAAACACGGTGCAAAAACTTGACCCATAATGGAACAGTGGATATTCCATCGGGCTGGATTAAGAGAGGGACGTTCACATTAGTCTATGGCAGGGCGGGTACAGGTAAGACTCATCTAGCCTATTATGCTTATATAGTGGCTAAATCTAAGAACCTAGATCCTGTTCTTATCGCTACAGAGCCAGGAACAACTCTCTTCTTGAGGAAAATTCAGCACATGGAGTATTTAATGGCTCACACGCTTGACGAACTAGTAAGACTCGTTACATCTAGCTCGCTTCACGGTAGATTTATCATAATAGATAGTGTAAACTGGCACTACAGATCTGAGCCCGGAATAGAGAACGGAAAAATACTGACGTACTTATCTTCTATAGCCAGAAGTAGAGGGGGACTATATACAGCCCAGGTATCCGGTGAAGGACTTCTCCCAAGCGGAGCCCCCTATATCATACCTTGGGCACACATAGTTATCAGAACCTCCAAGATTAACGATAAATTCTTAGCAGAGTCTCTTAGACCCCACCGGAAGACGTTGATGTATGAGATAAGAGGTAAGGATCTAAGATGGCTCTAGCAGAAGATCTAATAGATCTACTCCTCTTAGTACTGCCAGCTCTCGCCGCTAACGGTGCCCCAGTTGTTGCTAGACGGATATATGGTAGAGGAACACCACTTGATATGGGCCGTAAATGGATCGATGGTAGACGAATTCTCGGAGAGGGAAAAACTCTGGAAGGATTCGTTACCGGGGTCCTAACAGGATTTCTAGTAGGTGTCATTGAGGGAGTACTATATAGCAACTTATATTGGTTTGCTCGAGCAGGACTGCTGGCTGGAATAGGCGCAATGACAGGAGACCTTGTAGGATCCTTTATAAAGAGGAGACTCGGTATAGAGCGTGGAAAGCCCGCACCGCTTTTGGATCAATTGGACTTTTACGTTGGAGCACTTATTATCCTGTATATAGGTGGTTATAGTTACAATCTGATAACCGCCGTTGCCCTAGCCCCTCTGATCGTTATCCTGCATATTACGACGAACCGGTTAGCATATAAGGCTTCCTTGAAGGAAGTTCCGCATTAAATACTCTTTAAGGACCCATATACTAGTAGGCTTCTCCGAGGGCTCAGCTACGACCGCACTCGTCACATGTAAAGTCCGTAAAGCCCACCAATCATCATTGCCCTGTAAGCATATCCGAGACAAACAAGATAACCGTAAAAGTGCTAGTTAATGGTTTAGTTTGGCTCGAGATCCTGGCCGCTTAATCCGAGTTCACCAAATACTTCTTTTGCTTTCTTGTCTAGGAACTCTGTTAATTCTTTTATGACGGATATACTCCTAGCTCTTTCAAATGCAATGTTTAGGTTCTTCTCTACATTTTCTAAGTGGACGGAATCAACCGATTCAGGCCATTTCTTCATTGCCAGCTCTAATCCATACGATGCCCTGTAGAGTGGTGCCAGTATCCAAGCCTTCTGCTTTGGGTCGAGCTCCGACCATTTCTGAGTACATTGAGACAAGAAGAGGGTGTCTATCATACTCCTTAGAGTGAGCGCGTCTCTAACTTGGTCTTCTTCGGCAGCCTCGGCGAGCGCGTCTAGTTTTATTAAGTTGATTACTGCGTCGTTACCGTTGCATATTTCTCTCCTTCTCTCTAGTAGAACTTCCCTAAGGTCCTCGTCCATATTTTTAAGATATTTCTCCAGAATTTCCTCTGCTTCTTTCAAGTCATCGACCCAGTATATTTCCTCTATTATTTTTCTGAAGGCTGCTGCTATGGGATCCCCCATATATTATAACACCATTGGTGGGGATAGGAGACTAGGAGGATATTTATATGCGTTGTCTAGAAACAACTATCCCTGTTACAATCACAATTATTAAGGAGTAGATGATATAGAGGTTAAAATTAAGAGTGATTGACTAGCCCAGGATTTTCTCTATTTTACCTAGGATCTGGGCTTTTCCTCCTGTGGGTCTTACTAGGAGTGTACCGCATGACGAGCATCTTACGGGGAACGTAGCGTGGCTGAATACTACCTGCTTATTGCCACAATTTGGACATACGACTAGTAGAAACCTGCTCCTGGGCTTGGGCACAAGTATTTTCCGCTTCTTTGCAATGAAGAACTGTGCCATGGCCCTCATCACCTCGTGACATCTACGAGCTCTATCTTCTTTAATCTTACTCTTAAGATGTGTCTTCTATAACCACACTGTGTACACTGGATTCTAAGTACTACTTTCTTAGTCACCTTAGCGTATCTCTTCTGCTCTGGCCTCCTCTTGCTACCGTATCCTTCCTGTTTCCTCATATATCGTCTCTGACCCTCAGACATGGTCCTCCTCTTACCGTGCTTGTATACTTGTACCGTGTGTACTGTGTGGGTATTGCAGCGCGGACAGTACGTCCTTATTCTCTTCGGAAACCTCATTTTCTCCTCTCCTCCTCTTCCCCTATACATGCTGTACCTATTTTAATAAATGTCGTTTCTACAGGCTCCGCTATACTGGCCACATATAGCGCTGCTGCCTTTGCTGGATCCATCTCGACATATTCTCCCTTCTCTAACTTTACTCCGTCCAGCACAATACTAGTTCTCAAATGCATAACCGGATTTTCTCCATATGAGAGGAGACTGGCGGAAATATAGTCTGCATAGAATTCTACAAGTCTATTATATAGTTCCAGGATGCCTGAGTCGATTCCAGTATAATTGGCGTTCTCTACAAGATCCCTTATCCGGGCCTTCGCAACAAGTATCGATGCTTTCTTTAGGTGGCGTAGGAACTGGCAACAATATTCGTCTTGGCTTCCGCAATATATGCTAGCAGCCCTACGTGCCTCCATTAGATGTTCTAGGCTTAATGGCTCATGAAGCCCTGCCGCCGCCTTATAGGGTCCTCCAGCGGGTATTCTCTCAGACATATAATTCGCCTCCTAGGAGCCTAACTATTCCTTTCTCAGCTAGATGGAGGGCGATTGATGCAGGTATCTCGTCCGTATTTTTCTCCTGTCCAGACAGTTCTACACCCATGAATGATATATTCTTAACGTCCTGTAGGTATTCTACGCGAACCCATCCCTTAAATGGTGAAAGCCTAGAATAATGTAGTCTGAGCCCTGAGGATACGTCCGTCACTAGTAAGTGTCCTTTACCATGTAGACTACCTATAATCCGGGTTAGACGACTGGGGTCTTGTGTAACCATGACGTCTATTGGAACTGATATCTCTTTGATTATCTTTAGAATCTCGTACTCCCATGATTCTCCGAAAACGTCCACCAGCGATTTCCCTTTTTTATCATAGATATATTGTGCTATCCATCCCCTCCAGCCCGGATCTGTTTCTTCTGGAAGTGCAGGGACTAGCCTTGTTTTTCTTCGTCCTCTCTTTACGACTTGTACAGAGGGGAAAATTAGATACGGGTCAATCTCTTGACCGGCAAAGTACAGTGCAAGCTCTCGTCTAGCCGTTTTGCCCAGACCTCTGCATTCTTTGCAGATTACACGCATATGAAAGCCTCTATGTCCTGTAAAATAGATTATTATCTCCTCCGGCGATAAGTCGCGTTTTATCATGGACTTGAGCCTTAGCATTAACCTATAGCCTTCCTGATAACATGAGTCGTCGAGAACATATCCCTTATCGCCTTCTACTCTCTTATCTTTACAGTATTCTAGATGGTCTAGGTCCAAGTCAAACAATAAGTCTGAGCCCAGCCAGTTTTTCTCTTCCATACTTTTTGCTTCGGGTAGCTCGTATTCTGCGATAGAATAGTATGCGTGACGGGGATTTTTCTCCGCTAAGAACTCTAGAAGTTCCTCGTATGTATCGAAGGATAGATGTCTAACGTATGAATCCATGTCAAAAAACTGGAATGCAAATTCTCTCCTCATAATATTTTCTGGCTCCTCGATGTTCGGCGTGCTCTTGTAGTAGAGGGAGTATAGTGCTGATACTAGTGTTTTGAACTCTTTGAAGCGTGACGGGTCTATGTATTCCTTGCTACTCGATTCTCGGCGATACATAGAAGGTCAGCCTTCCACCCTCTTGGTACTCCATGTCTACCCTAATGGGAGCGTCCATGGAGTATCTGACCACCGTCATATTTGCTGCTTGCGCCGCCTGGATCATTTCCGAGAAGTATTCTAGTGTATACATGGATCTATCAGGTGACTCTACTTCTAGGTCTAGAAGGCTTCCTCTCTCCATTGATAGAATAAGTTCAGCCTTCTCTATATCTCCCTCTCCTCTTACATAAAGCTTGTCTCCTCCTTCATCGGCTTCGAAGACTATTGCATCTGCAAGAGGCTCTATTGTTCTTATTACTTCCCTAAATGTCGAGCCTAGGAGTCTCGCCGTGACAGTATATGATATCTTAGGCTCGGGCAGTTTCTCATAGCTTAACGTTATTTGGGGGATCCTGAATCTCCTGGTTCCTCTGCCATGGAAGACTATTTCTATATAGTTACCTTCTATTTTGAGTTCGAGTTCATCGTCTTTCCTTGCACGACGTAGTACTTTGCTGAGTAAGGGAAAACTTACTCCAAACTCTGTCTCTTCTTCTACTTCATACTCCTTGAAGGAGTCCTGTGGATAGTAGAGGTCAACCATTGCTACCCTACTCGTGTCTAGCGCTCTTAAGCTTAAGCCTTCTGGTGATGCGACGAAAACCCCCTCGTCAATTATCTTCTCTATACTTGCAACCATATACCTCCAAGTCCTAGCATCTGTAAATCTAAATCGGAACAAGCACCTCACCCTTTTACTTAATTGTCCTATCCACTGAATATTATTAGTTGTCCTCGATTATTTACTCGCCACATTCATCACGTAATAACGCAAGCATGTTCCGCAATGCATAGACTATTTCTAGGGACTCCTCTATCAACTGCCTCGAAGAAACTGTTGGAGGGGTTCGAATAGCTGCCTCTACAAGATACTTTTCCAGTTTTCTCACAGCATTAAGTGAGGCGCCAAGAACCCCTTCTTTATCTAAGCATACTCTCTCCATGTGTGGCCGCATTTCGTACACCTATAGAATCTTGTTGGTGGCTCGTCTGCGGACCGAGTCTGCATCATCCAGAATATGACCTCGTCGTGTCCACACTTAGGACATCTCACCTGGCCCTTCAATACTAAAGCGTCCGGCGGAGGCTGAGAGGCGTTTACAATTATTATCTTGTCCTTGGGGCTCCGCTTGGCCTTAACCTTTATCTTGTAAGCGTCCATTTCCTCCTCGCTAATTTCTATAACGTAGCCGCAGCTTGGACAGAATAACTGTCTCTTGCCCCCTATTGTCCTGGGGTACATTAACGAGCCGCATTTTGGACAGAATTTTAATCCTCCCCTCGGCTTTCTAGGTTTTTTAATCGGCACTAGTCCCACCCATACTCTCTTCTCCTATTCCGTAGTAGAGACCTAGTCGCTTAGATATATTCTTAGACCCATGGTATACCTTCATAGGATGCCATAAAAGACACAGTTTCGAGAGAGGAATGGGTGCGCAGGTTGAGTAACGAGGAGGGTAACGAGTACCTATACGTGACAAGCACTGCTATAGAGATACTGGGGAAGTATCCTCTATGCGATAGATGTCTAGGGCGATTATTCGCGAAACTAGGGTATGGATGGTCAAACAAGCAGCGGGGAGAAAGCATTAAAAGAGTCGTATTGATGGAGCTACACCACATGTTAAGAAATGAGAATATAGAAAAAGAACAACTAGAAGCTATAGCAAGAAACATAGGTGAATACGCTCAACCTCTATTGAGAAAGCTGGGTCTCGGCAATGACGAAAATCCGGGATGCACGATCTGCGGGGGACTACTAGATAGCTTTATAGAAGAGGTAAGCAGAAGGAGCATACCTATCCTAAAAGCCTATGATATAAAGCGATTTATTGTCGGTGCAAAAGTTAGTGGTTCAATAATAAACAAGGAGAACCAGCTTAAACAAGAGTTTAGGCTCGGCTTTGGAGAAAGTATAAAGGCAGAGATCAGGAGAGAAATAGGAAAACTAATACAATCCCTCGACAAGGATCTTACTGTAGACTTCGATAACCCAGAAGCTACACTCCTTGTAGAATACCCGGCTGGTGCAATCTATCTCCAGGTAAATAGTCTATTGATAAAAGGCCGGTACTGGAAAACTGGCCGTATGATAAGTCAGGCCTATTGGCCTACTCCTTCTGGACCAAAATATTATAGTATAGAAGAAGCGCTATGGAGCGTTCTCCGTATAGTTGGGGCGGAGAGAGTCATTTTACACGCAGCAGGCAGAGAAGACGTAGATGCAAGAATGCTTGGATCTGGTCGACCAGCAATATTTGAATTCAAGACTCCTCGGAAACGACACCTGTCCCTTAGAGAACTAGAGAAAGTGGCGAATAAGTCAAGCAACTATGTATCGTTTAGATTCGAGGACTACACCTCGAGAAAAGATGTGCAATTATATAAGGACGATATGGCTAAAACCTCGAAGATCTATAAAGCCCTTATAGTCTCTGAGGAGCCCGTCGACGATAATAAGCTTAAGGAGTTAGAATCCTTCTTCACGAATAGACTCATAATGCAGAAGACGCCCAGCCGAGTACTCCACAGAAGACCTAACCTTCTACGTAGGAGAAAAGTATACTCGATGCGATGCCACATGATATGGGATCACGTCTTCGAATGCCTCATAAACGCGGAGGGAGGCCTCTATATTAAGGAACTTGTTAGTGGGGATGAGGGTCGTACCACTCCTAGCTTCAGCGAGGTTCTAGGAGCTCCTGCTAGATGCGTAGAACTCGATGTAGTATCTGTCAAACTAAGAGGGCATTCTTAAAATACCCTTCAATGCTCACACCTAGAGAGGTGTCGAGAAAATGGTAAAGCCGCCAAGAGGCTACAGGCACAGGACAAGGAAGCTGCTTCGCAAAAAAGTAAGAGAAAAAGGAGCTATCCCGAAACTCTCGGTTATCCTGAGGGAGTACAAGCTAGGCGAGAGAGTTGCTATAAAAATAGACCCTTCATTCCACTATGGAATGCCCCATAGGAGATTCCATGGCCTAACAGGCGTTATAACAGGTAAGCGTGGAAGAGCATACGAGGTTGAAGTATACCTGGGTAGGAAAAAGAAGATACTATACGTGCCGCCCGAGCATCTACGCCCGCTAAGGGGCTAGCTGAAATATTTGCTCTTTCCTCATATAATTAAGGCTAAAAACTACCTATACTAGTAAGGGGCTGATAATAATGACAAGGAAGATACTTTCATCGAAGAGCATCACTTGGTCAGAAGCAAAAGAGATCCTACAAAAAAGAAAACAGGAGAGTAGCGGCGGCATATTAGTAACACAAGAACGAGCATGGGAATATCTAAAAACCTTTGCTGTTCTCGACGCAGAAACAGCGAGGAAACTAGTTAATGAGCTAGTAAATGAAGCATCTATAGATGAAGACCTAGCAGTAGTAGTGGCTAACATGTGCCCATCGACGAAGGGAGAGATAAGATCTATACTTGAGATGAAGAAAGAGATACAATACAACGAAGAAGTCGTAGATATAATTAAGTCTATTGTCGACAAATATTGTCAGCCGACTATAGGAGAGTAACTATATAATGCTCGATCAAAAAGACGCTATCCCAATATGATAGTTACGATTATAATGTTAGAATTAGGAAATTAGACACATCTTAGCTATACTCCTTATAGGCTAGATCTATATTCTATAACTTACATATAAGTATTATTGTGGAGCTGTGGGGAGATGAAGGGTCCGAGGGAGAGATACCGCGATAAGAGACATGATGCGGCCCCGATAGTCTCGCATCCGGCAACAGAAATAGAAGCAATTATTCTCGATTATCTTCCTAAAGGATATTACGCTGATCCACATAGAGAGCACCGTAACAGACCCGTCGCCCAAGCACTTGGATTAAGGAACTTTGTCCTCCTAGACGGGATCCCCCTCGAACCAGTGGAGTCCCTGGAGTACGTCTCGCTCGCAAGAGAAATCACAAGAACACTACCAATCGAGATAGGGCCGGGGGGAAGACCAATAACCAGGACAGTATATCTAGCCTGTATGCCCGGAGCTGACAAACACATCTACTGCTACCCATTCGAGATCAAAGATCCCAAAACAATGAGAATAATCGTTGAGGCAGTTGAGAGCGAAGATCCTAGAGTAATGGTAGTGACGGGCTTAGAAGCGTTAAAGAGCGTAGCACAAGAACGTGGATTACCCACAAAGATACTAGTAGTGCCTAGACGACCACTAACCTATAATGACCTATCAGACTTCGCGAAAAAGACCCTAGAAGAAGCTCTGAGAAAAGTTATAACCGATAGAGAAGAATTCTTCGTAGAATTCTTCAATATAGCTGCTCCTATAAACATAAGATTACACAGTCTAAACCTACTGAAAGGAATAGGCAAGAGAGTACTCCTCCAGATTATTAGAACAAGGGAAAGACGCCCCTTCAAATCCTTTAATGATATAAAGAAAATCATAAAGGCAGACCCAGTAGACGCGTTAGTAGAAAAAATACTAGAAGAAATACGTGGAGAAGCAAGATACTATCTATTCGTCCCCCCGCCACCCGGATCCAACGAACCATTCCTCAACTACATGGATTACATTAGAAAACACATGAAAAGACGGTGATAAATAATCGGAGAACTTAGCTCACATCAAAACCTTAGAAAACTACTTTTATCAATTCTAAGTAGACATGGGCTACGTCCAAGAAAGAAATATGGGCAACATTTCCTTGTTTCACGTAAAGGAATTAAATTATTTATAGATACACTCTCAGCTCTCGCTCCGAGTAGTTGCCTCGAGATCGGGATAGGCGTTGGATTCCTTACTTTCTATTCCTCGAGGATTGTTCCTAAGATAGTAGGCGTCGAAATAGATAGAAGTCTAGCCCTGGCCTCCCAAGAAATACTATTGAACACTCCTAATGTCCTTGTCGTAATAGGAGACGGGTTAATGGTGCTAGACGCATGGAGAGGAAGTTGTCTTTATTCTAACACACCATATAATCTAACTAGCCAGATAATAGCACGTTCTGCAAAAAACAACCATTTAGATGTTCTGGTGTTAGGTGTCCAGTATGATTTGGCCAAGAGGATCCTCGCGCATCCTGGCTCCAAGGATTATGGTAGGTTAACCGTGTTAACCAGGCTATTTTTCGATGTTGAGCAGGTCGGTTTCATCCCGCGTTCATGGTTTTACCCTGTTCCAAAGGTGGAATCATCTGTCCTTTTACTAAAGCGTAAGCGTCATTGGAAACCAGAATATAACGTTCTAGAGCAATTCACTGCGTGTCTGTTCAGTCAAAGAAATAGGAGAGCAACTAAAATAGTTGCGCGGTGTGCCCCTGAGACTCCGCATTATATAGACCCAGGAAAAAGAGTAAGAGACCTGGATCCTGAAACCATATTGTCCCTAATCGAGGAGCAACATAATTAGGATCTCCACATAACACTTGGTAAAGCATTGGTAGCCGAGAATGTCATTCATAGAGAAAAAAGACAGATCGGGTTCAAATACTATCGAGGAGATAATTGAGGAAATAGAGTACGGTGATTGTACTTATCCTCCCTCAGACGACTCATTTCTAGGCATCTCACTTATACTAGAACTAGCTAAGAGACAGTACAAGTTCTCCAGAGTTCTTGACCTCTGCACGGGTACCGGCGTCCTGGCCCTCGTGGCCCATAGATTACTCGATCCAGACCTGCTAGTTGCCGTCGATATTTCTCCTTACGCGGTGGAGGATGCTAGGAGAAATCTTCCGAGCGAGGTACTCGTTATCAGGTGTAATCTGGCAGAGTGCATACGTGGGACATGGGATCTTGTAATAGTTAACCCTCCCTATCTCCCGTATACTGATGATGTGGATAACTGCGAGGGATTTCTGGTTAATACCTGGAGGGATACCGGGGTTCTCAGAAGGTCATGTCTTCAATCAGCCAATATTGCGGACTCGGTTCTCTTCATATATAGTTCTTTGTCTCCTTTCGATGTTGAAGAATGTCTATCCTCGAGAGGCTTCGATATAAAACTGAAATTAGCCAGAGGATTCTTCATGGAAAAAATATATGCGATCTACGCGGAGCGAACGCTCAGGGAGACGTGATAGAATGGCTAGATTGAGACTAGTTCTCGTAGAGACGGAAGGCGGAGTAAATCTTGGCATGATAGCTAGGCTCTGCGAAAACTTTGACGTAGACGAATTCTACCTAGTTAATCCTAAAGCAAGCCTCGAGGAGGCTAAAGAGTACGCAGTACGTGCCGCACATAG
>CAYROE010000040.1:0-8763 GCA_964425855.1 uncultured Desulfurococcales archaeon
ATTCTATTCTTGCTAGTTCGTTCATTTTATCGAGGGCTTTCTTGTATTCGTGTATTCCGAATAGCTTGTAGAGTAGTTCTTTTCTTTTTGTACTGGGTGTTGTGAATACGTTTAGGATTTCTGTGAATTCTTCTTGTCTCACTACTACTGCGTATTTTATGACTTTTTCCAGGGTATCTATTGGGACTTCTAGGATTTCTGATATTAGTTTCCTGGCTTCCGAGTGTTTTGTTGCTGTCTTGGTAGATTGTCCCCGGTATAGTATTTTTACTGTGGAGGATCCTTTCCTCGGTATGATTCTCTCTATTATTAGCTTGTTATGGAGTGAGTCTTCGAGCTCCAGTCCTACGGCGGCTCTTGCTACTGGCTCGTTTGGACTCCTCCTTATCATGTCTTCCATGCGGGAGCCTCGCAGGCTTTGCGTTGGTAGGACTAGGTTGTAGTATATAGCGTCGACTATGCTACTTTTACCGGCTCCGTTAGGTCCTACTAGTACTGTTAAGCCGTCTCCTAGGGATAGGTCTGTATCCTTGTGGCTTACAAAGTTCTTTAATTGTATTCGCTTAATCCTATAAGTCATTCTAGGAATCCCTCCAGTGTTCTACGTATTCTGCGTCTCAGTGCTGTGTCTTCTCCAGAGGGCTTTCTCGGCTCATGGAGTTGGCTCTTGGGCCTGGATCCGAGGATCAGGCTCCATTCTTTGCGTAGTCCGGCTGATAATATTGACGAGATTAGTTGGCTGGTTTCTGTCTCGTCTTCTCTTGCGAGGCTATGTTTTAGCTGGTATACTAGTTCTGCAAGCTTGGTGTTTCCTCCTAGTAGTGATGCTAGTATGCTCTTCTCAATGCTTGAGGGGTCTTCGCCCTCGGTGGTCTGTGCTGTCTCTTCTTTTGAGGTTGTTCTCTGGATTGATGCGAGTCTTATTATCATATTGTACTTTTCCCGTATCCTAGCTATCTCTTCGCGGATGCGTATCTTGCTAGGACTAGTCTTATCTGGTATTTTAAGTATTAGGTGTACGAAGGGTTCTTGCTTTCCAGGGCCTCGTCTATTTGATATTATTCTTGCTTGGTGCTCAAGTCGATCCAGTTCTGTTTCAAGGATCACGTAGTCTCTGGGAGGATCAATTTTTATCATTGATATCTCGGCATAGTCGCCTGAGAGATCTATCACTAGTGGGCCCCTAGGATAAGTATGGCGGACCTCATTTAGTGCTAGCGGTACGAGGCTTCCTGGATATGCGTAGGGAGGAATCTCGCCAGTCCCCTCAAATATTATCCTGTTATGTATGTGTCCGAGCGCAACATATCTGGATCCTGGGAGCTGCTGCGGGTATGCTACTGCGTCGTCTTCCCGTGTATGGCCGTAGAGTCCTAGATGTCCTACGAGTACAGTTTTCTTATCTAGTACCTGTTTTAGCCTCCCAAGTATTGTCTTGTAATGTTCTTCTCTCTTCTGCTTTATTCCCCTAACGTAGGGGAGCACATAGAACGTATAGTCTTCTACTCTTACCTTGAATTCTAGCACGCTGCTTTTGTATCTTAGTCCTAGTGCTCCTGCCGGCACATAGAATCCTTCGACACTGGCTGCTATAAGGTCTAAGGGTGTGAGATCTCTTCTAGCAGGATAGTCATGGTCTCCAACGGCGGCTATAATATTGAAGCCTCGCGACGTGTATTTTCTAATGAGTCTAATAGTCCATACGAGGTCTTCATGGCTGGGCTTAGGCTTATCGAATACGTCTCCGGCAAGTATTATTGTTCTTATATGTTCTCTTTCTAGTATCTCGAATATCTCTTCGAGCATGGATTTTATGTCCTTGTCTATTATATCCTCCCCGTATTTTCGTGCTCCTATATGTGTATCTGCTAGATGTGCTATGATCAATTCTCCCTTTTCCTCCATCATTGAGTGTTCTACTATAGAGGTATTAGAGATGCTTGTTTAGTCCAAGTGTCCATTATCTATGTGGTGGTAATACTTGATAGGATTTAGATACGGGTTCTGGAATCCTTATGAGAGAGGATAAAATGCTACCGAGTATCCTTATAGTTTCTCCTAGCTGGGAATCCTGGACTGGTAAGGTTCTTTATTGATAGTATGTCCTCTATCTCTTCCTTAGAATACCCCATAGACGCTAGAACCTCCACTATATTGTCTCCACGCTCGAGTCTATTTGCTAGTTTGGCGGCGTTCTCGTATCCTATAAGGGGTGAGAGCAGTGTTATTAGAGCAGTGCTTCTTAGGGCTAGTTCACTCATCCTATCAATATTAGGTACGATGGATTTTGCTGACTCTATTAGCTTTCTTGTAGCAGATTCCATTACTTTTATGGACTCTATTATCGTATATCCTGCAAGGGGGAATCCCATCCCTAGTTCGAGTTCTCCGAGGAGACTTGATTGTACGAGGCTATAATCTAGGCCAAGGACATAGCTTGCTGCTTGCATGATCGATTCCTCTCTTACAGGGTTCTTTTTGCCTGGCATAATACTACTACCGGGGAGCTCCATTAGAAGGGTTATTTCGTTGAATCCCGTGTTTGGACCCGAGTACATCAGCCGTATATCCTGAGATAACCTATAGTATATTGTCGCTAAAGCCCTTATAACGCCTGAGAGAAGGACTATGTCTGTCACAAGTCTCATCCCTGAACTAGGAGGATTCCGTGGCCTGTAGTCTATACCGGTTAGCTCGGCTAGATAATAGAAGGCCCTCTCACGGTAGTTAGGATGACTATTTACACCGGTCCCTACGGCTGTTCCTCCTAGCGGAAGTGACTTCAGTTCTTCTAGTACATTTGATAGATTCCTGTGTATGAGAGAGATGTTAACAGCATACGAGTATAGCCAGTCTCCTAGAGTTGTTGGAAGTGCGTCTCGGAGATGTGTTCTTCCAGGCTTCAATACATTATTGTACTCTTGTGATTTATTATATAGGATCGTCTTCAACTCATCTAGGGCATTATCGAGTTCTTTTAGGGATCTTACAGCGGCCATCCTTATTGCGGATGGTATGACGTCGTTGCTGGATTGTCCGAGATTAACGTGGTCGTTTGGATGTACTGTGACTCCATACCGTTCCATTACTCTTCTTGCTATTTCTTCGTTTATGATCATGTTAATGCCTGTGCCACTACCTGTCTGTAGGACAATAATGTCGCCACGACAACTGGCTGATTCGTAGAGTGTTCTCGCAGTCCTGGCTATAGCTTCGCCTAGATCTCTAGGCAGTAAGCCCAGGTCGGTGTTAGCACGGGCGGCAGCGTATTTTATGGCGTATACTTCTTTTATAACCTCGCATGGTACCTTGGGCCCACGATCGAGGAAATACACTTGTGCTTTTTCTGTGTAGCTATTCATTTTTCATCCTTCCAGTAACTCCTATTGGTCTGCCTAGCCCAATAGAAAATAGTATATATCTTAATTTCGATGATTAGAGATTATCCAATTATCACATTGCTACATAATATAGTCTAATGGTATCGTCGGAACGACTCATCTATCAGCCATAGTTTCGTAATAATGAACCTATTATTGATGAGGGATTAAATAACCTTTTATGCTGGAGGGTACATTGTCTGTTACTCTTATTTATCCATAATCTAAAGAGTCTAAGAGTTATATGATGAGTAGAAGTCTATTATTCATCGGGTGATTTTAGTGACGGTACTGCTTTATCAAGAGGATAGTTATCTTAAGGAGTTTGATGCCGTAGTCTTAAAGGTTGAGGCGGACAGGGTTATCCTTGATAAGACAGCTTTCCATCCTAGGCCTAGTGGCGGGTTAGGCGCAGATACGGGCCGATTAATTGGTCCAGATGGCAAAACTTACTTTGTCAAAGATACATTACTTGGAGAAGATCACTCCGTTATCCATGTCGTGGATAGGCCTGGCTTGCAGCCTGGTGATAATGTTCGTGGTGTTTTAGACTGGGAGCGGAGATATAATATGATGAAGCTTCATACTGCCAGCCATGTACTAGCCGCTGTACTATATAAGAAGTACGGTGCTCTCGTGACTGGAGGTCATATAGAGCCGGATATTGCAAAAGATGACTTTGACTTATCCATGGTGGATGACTGGAAGAATGCTTTGAGAGATGCCGTAAAGGAGACGAATAGGATTCTCGCAGAGTGTCATCCTGTAAAAGTATACTGGCTTCCCCGTGAAGAAGCATTGAAAATACCTGGATTAGTTAAGCTTGCTGGGAAACTTCCTCCAGAAGCCAATAAGCTCCGGATAGTAGAGATTCCGGGTGTAGATATACAGGCGGATGGCGGGCCCCACGTTAAGAACACCTGTGAGGTGCCGGGTATTGAGATTGTAAAGCTGGAGAGCAAGGGGCGTAAGAGGAGGAGGATCTATTATAGGCTAACCAGTGATACGGGGTGACTTGTTATTCTAGGATGATACCGAAGTGTTAACTCCCCGGTTAACACCCTGAACCATAAAAATTTTTACCTACACCAGAACGGAAACTAACGCTCATAGAAGTTAGTTTATTACAGAAACAAAACAATTACGATAATCCGGGAATGTTTCAGGATCTCTCCATTCGACCTCTTCTTCTTAATGTTTCCCACTATATTTTCACTCGTTTAAACTTATTATCGAAACAAGGCTTATCTGATTCGTGGTGTCCTCATATTGTCTAATAGTAGACGTATCCTAGAGGAATTGTATAAGATCAAGATGGACGACATTGATCCAAGCAGTGGAAGGTTATTCACATACATCTATGAGACCAGTATAAATGAATTGAAAGATCTAGCGTTAAAGGCTTACAGTATGTTTGTTGAGACTAATGCCCTTGATCCTACTGTGTTTAAAAGTGCATTTTTCTTTGAAAAAGAACTTGTTAAGCGTGCTCTTAGTCTTATGCATGCTCCGGAGGATAGTGTTGGTACTGTTACTTATGGTGGTACCGAGAGTATTATGCTATCGGTCAAGGCTGCCCGGTATAGGTTTAGGAGGAAGTTCGGTAGTAACACAATACCTCGTGTGCTTGTACCTGTGACTGGGCATCCCAGCATTAGAAAGGCTGCTCATTATCTTGGGCTCCGACTCGAGTATCTAGATGTAGACGTAGAAGACAAAAAGCTAGACGTAGATGATCTTTTAGAGAAGCTTGACAAGGATGTCGCCCTTGTAGTAGTATCAGCTCCTAACTTCCCATATGGGACTATTGATCCTGTGAAGGATGCCGCTGAGATTGCTAAGGAGAAGGACGTTCCGATTCATGTTGATGCATGCGTCGGCGGATATTTCTTGCCGTATATGGAGCGCTTGGGCTATAATGTTCCCATGTTTGATTTCAGAGTTGACGGCGTAGAATCGATCTCGATGGATCTACATAAATATGGCTACGCCCCTAAGGGTGCTTCAATAATATTATTCAGGTCCCCAGATTACAAGGAAGGAACTGTGTTCGCAGATCTCAAGTGGCCGGGCTATCCCCTGATTAATACAACAGTATTGTCCAGTAGGAGCATTGCTCCCCTAGCCGCTGCCTGGGCTACACAGACATATCTCGGAGATGAAGGATATCTTCAACTAACACGTATAACCTTGGAGGCCAGAGACAAAATACTAGAAGGACTCCGGAAACTGGGATTCAGAAGCCTTGCACCAATAGAGTCTCCTCTCCTCTCCCTTGCTCTGGACTCTGAGGATGAAACGTTCAAATATTATGCATGGATGTCTCTAAAGGGATGGATTATTGGACTCCAGCCAAGAGTCAAAGGCCTTGCCCCCTACAATATACACCTCACAGTGATGCCGATTCACAAAAAGGTTTACCCAGAATTCCTTACAGACTCTAAGAACGCGGTGGATTCGCCACCGCCCCGTGAACTAGTAGAGATCCTGGATCTAATAGAGAATGATCCCATGGCAGCAGCCCGGAAAATAGGCGAGACGCCTCTAGACGGTATACTGATAGCGAAAGTACTGGATTCTATTCCGAGAGAGTACGCTGAAGATCTCGCCCGGATGCTCGCGGTCGAGGTATATAAGAGATGAAGAAGGGATACCTTCTCGTCGGTCTCTCCCTCATTATATTTGTTAACCAGGCTGCATGGATCACGTTTTCTCCCGTCTCGAGCCTGGTTTCAGAAGAGCTGGGAGTCACAAGACATATGATCGGCCTACTAGCCATCTTGTTCCCCGCGTTCTTCCTACTGCTTACTATTCCATCAGGTTTATTACTTGATAGATCATTTCATCGCTGGCTAACTATCGGAGTATTATTTACGGCTGCAGGAACAGTATTGAGGCTTATTTACCCTAGAAACTATACCTGGCTCCTGGGATGCCAGATATTATTGGCTACTGGTCAGCCATTCCTCCTTAACTCTTTTGCTCCATTTGCTAGCAGAGTCTATCCCGGAAACAAGGATTTCGCCGTGTCGGTGCTGAGCCTAGCGATGTATTTGGGCATTATCTATTCTATGGGAACCGGCTACTTCCTATATACAAGATGTGGTCTTGTAAGCTTACTTGTCCCAATAGCTGTCCTCGCCATTATTGGAGTAATCCTATACGTGGCGGGGTACCAAGAACTCATCCATACGAATAACGAGACCAGTGTAACGACTGCCCCTAGAAATATCCTGGCCGAGATACGGAAGGTTATCGGTTATAGAGAGCTGTGGCTGCTTGGAGTGGTCCTTGGCCTTGGAGTAGCGTTGTTCGATAATATGACTATCTGGCTAGAAACAGTACTCGATAGTATAGGTCTCGGGAATATCGCGGGCATAGCAATAGCCGCTGCCCTACTCCTGGGCCTGGGAGGAGTAGCCTTCGTGCCTAGCGCTATTGCAAGGAGGAGTAAACGAACGTATTATATTAGGACTGCAACTATTATAGGCATAATAGTTTACGGGGTCTTGGCACTGTACACTGGTAAAGTCCTTGTCGCCGTGCTTATACCCTTGCTCGGCCTCGTGATGCTACCTGCCTATCCGATAATAATGGAGTGGATAAGCACGTATTATCCCAGGGAAATACACGGCGGGAGCTCTGGATTCATCGGGTTTGTCTCGAGAATCTTTACCGTGGTATTGGCAACTGTGGCAGCAGTATTTACTTACTCTCCAAGAGCATATTTCATGTTCCTAGCAGGAGTGACTGTTATTGCATTCATAGTTGCATTAACGTTGCCTGGAGAAAAATAAATCGTGAAGAGCTTATATCCTAAAATTGTTTTCATCTAATTCTTCAGCTACTCATCTTCAAAGTATATTCGAGGTTTAACGGTGGTAGGTCATCTGGTGACACCGGGATCTCTACCAGCATGGGCTCCTTGGACTCGATTATTTCTTTGATTGATGACGTGATCATGTTATCGTTTTCTACGCGTATTCCTCTTATTCCGAATGCTTGTGCTAGCTTCATGAAGTCGGGGTTTTGGAGGAGTGTCTCGTATATTCTTCCGCCTAATTGTATTGTTTGGCGTAGATATAGTACCTTGTATGAATTATCGTTCACGACGATTATCTTAACTGGTATTTTTTCCCTTACAATGGTCTCTAGGTCTTGTACAGTCATCATGAAGTCTCCATCGCCTACAACCGCTATTACAGGCTTGTTGGACGTTGCTTGTGCAGCTCCTATCGATGCAGGAAATGCGTAGCTCATAGCTCCTAGGTTTGTAGCTGCTAGGAAGCTCCTAGGCTCGTATATTTTCATGTAGCTGTAGGTGTAGAGTATGTGTGTTCCTTGTCCCGCGGTGATGATCCTTTTCCGCGGCAGGGCCTCGTCTAGTTCCTTGAAGAACCTTGCAGGGTTCGGTCCCTGACTATAGCTTCTTCCTAGTGCTTCTCCGAGTATTGCGTTCCACTGATTTCTAGCTTCTTCGACAATTTTATCTAGTCCGTCTTTTGGTTTTAGAGGCTTGGATTCTAGTGTTTTGACCAAGTTTTCAAGGGCTATTATTGGATCTACCTTGTAGTGATCATAGTATGCAGGTCGCTTCTCTACTAGAGGATCCTGGCTTGCCACTAGTATGTCTCCTTCAGGAAGCATAGTGTATCCGTATGTTGTTATATCATCGAACTCGTTGCCAAAGACTATTACCAGGTCACTGTTCTCGAAGGCTCTGTCCGCTAGTAGGCTTCCTCCTCCGAATCCTGTTCTCCCTAGGCACCGGGGATGATCTTCCGGGCATGCTCCTCGGCCATTGCCGCTTGTGACTATGTATGCTCCTATCATGTCGGCTAGTCGGAGCAGAGTGTCCTGCTTGAAGCGTGGATCCATCGCTAGTTCTCCGCAGGCGAGTATAATTGGTTTCTCTGCTGATTCTAAGAGGCTCAGAGTATCCCTGGCGAAATCTTCGACCTGCTCCTGTTCCCAATGGCCGTGGATAGACGATAACTCTTCCTCTAGGCTCTTATAGTAGGAATCAATGATCTTGGTCTTAGACCTCCAGATATCTTCTGCAACCTCGAGTACGACAGGTCCTCTAGGCGGAGTCCATGCATCTATTATTGCTGATCTTAATATTTCTGGAGCACTAGCGGGATCCCCCAGATAATGATAGGATTTAGTTACAGGTTTCGAGAGAGATTCTTGGTTTACTTCTAGCCATGCACCTGTATTTCTTAATCGGCGTCTGACTCCACCAGATATCAGGAGTAGAGGGGCCCTATCCCTATATGCAACTCCGAGGCTTATCATCGAATTCAGGAATCCAGGACCCGCGTGTACTACTGCTACTCCAGGTTTTCCCGTTATCCTACCCTGGGCATCTGCCGCTGAGACT